>NZ_JBOHGA010000117.1:0-19048 GCF_050699915.1 Actinophytocola sp. | reverse complement strand
GGCTCGACCCGCCGGCCGAACTCGGGCAGCGGCAGCCTCCCGGGCCGCGCGGTGCCGGTAACCGACGACCCCGACGACGAGGTCGATGTCCCTCCATTCATGCGCAGGTAGCCAACGGAACCTCAGGGGACCGTGACGGCGCTCAGCCACTAACCACAACGCATCCGTACTGTTCGCTGGGACGTGACGAACACTTTTTTGATCCCGGGGAGGCGGACCAGTGCGAATCAGGCGGGTCGTTACGACCCGTGCCGGTGGTCGGTCCAAGGCGCCCTACGAGTCGTTCAACCTGGGTGGCGGTGTGGGCGACGACCCGGCCGCGGTGGCCGCCAACCGGCACCGGCTGGCCGACGAGCTCGGCCTGGCACGTGACCGGCTGATCTGGATGGAGCAGGTGCACGGCCGCAACGCCGAGGTCGTCGACGGCCCGCGGGCGGAGGCGGTCGAGGCCACCGACGCGCTCGTCACCGCCGAGCCGGGGCTCGCCCTCATCGCGCTGTGCGCCGACTGCGTGCCGGTGTTGCTCGCCGACCCCGAGGCCGGGGTCGTCGGCGCCGCGCACGCCGGCCGGGTCGGTGCCCGCGTCGGCGTGGTGCCCGCCGCGCTGGAGGCGATGCGTCGGGCCGGAGCGTCCGTCGACCGCGTCGAGGTGTTGCTCGGCCCGGCCGCGTGCGGCGAGTGCTACGAGGTGCCGGCCGCCATGCAGGCCGATGTCGAGCAGCACCTGCCGGGCAGCGCGAGCAAGACGCGGAAGGGCACGCCGGGGCTGGATATTCGGGCCGGGCTCTGGCAACAACTCGCCGATGCGGGCGTGGCCAAGATCGGCGTCGACCCTCGTTGCACCATCGAGGACGCGACGTTGTTCAGTCACCGCAGGGAAGGCACCACTGGGCGATTGGCCGCCCTGACCTGGCTCGAGCCGGACCCGGCCGGATGAGCCGACCGGACTCCGCGCGGCGCGAGCAGCTCGCGACGGCGCTGGCCGCCGTGCGCGAGCGGATCGCCGCCGCGGCCGCCCGCGCGGGCCGCGGTCCCGAGGAGGTCCGGCTGGTCGCGGTCACCAAGACGTTCCCGGCCGTCGACGCCGCCCTGCTCACCGACCTCGGCATGCTCGACCTGGGCGAGAACCGCGAGCAGGAGGCCGCCGGCAAGGCCGACGAGCTGCGGGAGCTCCGCCCGGAGGCGCCGGTCCGCTGGCACATGGTCGGCCGGCTGCAGCGAAACAAGGCCCGCTCGGTGGCGCGCTGGGCCGCGGAGATCCAGTCCGTCGACTCGGTTCGGCTCGCCCAGGCGCTCGACCGCGCCGCCGCGAACGCCCGCGAGGCGGGCGAGCGCACCGGGCCGCTCGACGTTCTCGTCCAGGCGAGCATCGACGGCGACCCCGAGCGCGGCGGCTGCCCGCTCGACGGGCTCGCCGAGCTCTCGGATGAGGTAGCTGGATCGGGTGAATTATGTCTCCGTGGGCTGATGGCCGTGGCCCCGCTGGGGATGGATCCGGCGGCGGCGTTCGGCTCACTGGCCCGAGCGGCCGATCGGCTGCGCCGCGATCACCCGGACGCCACGGAGCTGTCCGCCGGCATGACCAATGATCTTGAGATCGCGATTACACACGGTTCTACCTGCGTGCGTGTCGGAACCGCCTTGCTCGGCGCACGCGGGCTAGCCTCGCCCTAACGCACGTTCCGGGAGTCGTAGGTAACGAGGAACAGGTATGGGCACGCTGCAGAAGCTGAAGGCCTACTTCGGGATGGTCCCTGCCGACGAGTACGACGGTTACGACCTCGATGACCTCGACGATCCCGCGGCGGACTACCGGTCGGGTTACCGGCGACCGGAGTACCTGGACGACGAAGACGACCACGACCCGTATCCCGAGCCCGCTCACCGCCGCCCCGTGTTCGCGGGTCGGCGCGGGTACCGGGACGAGGCCGAGGCGGACCGCTACGACGAGCGCGAGACGGAGCTGTCCGCCCGCGTCGACCTCCCACCGCGGCCCGCCAACCGGCCACGCGCAGGTCAGACGTGGTCGTCGGCGGCGCCGGTGCAGGGGGCGCTGGCCGTGGAACCTCGCCGGGACCCGGCGCCGCGGCCGCGTCCGGTGGAGCCCGCGGCGACCCCGACGGGCTACCCGATCGGCCGCGTCGTGACCCTCCACCCGACCAGCTTCGCCGAGGCCAGGGCCATCGGCGAGCACTACCGGGACGGCACCCCGGTGATCATGAACCTGACCGAGCTGGACGACGCGGACGCACGCCGTCTCGTCGACTTCGCGGCCGGGCTGGCCTTCGCCATGCGGGGCTCGATGGACAAGGTCACCAACAAGGTGTTCTTGATCTCACCGCCGAACCAGGACCCCACCGCGGAGGACAAACGCCGAATAGCGGAGGGCGGGTTGCTCAACCGAACCTGATTGATGGCAGAGTTGACAGCGTGGACCCCCTCCGGCTTGTCTTGTACTGGGTACTGTTCGTCTTCTGGCTGTTCCTGACCGCCCGAGTCGTGGTCGAACTCGTACGAGCGTTCGCGAGAGAGTGGCGCCCGGCCGGTGGGGTTGCGGTAACGCTGGAGACCATCTACACAGTGACCGACCCTCCGGTCCGATTGCTCCGTCGGCTGATCCCGATGGTCAGGATCGGCGGGGTAGGGCTGGACCTATCGATTATGGTGCTGCTGTTGGTCGTGTTCATACTGATGCGACTGGCCTATCCAGGGTGACGGGGACTCCCGGATGGGTCGCAGCCGATGAGTGCGTGAGGTGATCAGATGTCGTTGACCCCCGCTGACGTACATAACGTCGCGTTCAGCAAGCCTCCCATTGGCAAGCGGGGCTACAACGAGGACGAGGTGGACGCTTTCCTTGACCTGGTCGAGGTTGAGCTGTCCCGGCTCATCGAGGAGAACAACGACCTGCGTGCGCAGGTCGAGCAGCTCGACGCACAGCTCGAGTCGGCTCGTGCCGACATCGAGAATGCGAGCCACGCCGCGCCACCGGCGCCGGCGCGTGTCGACGAGCCGCGCCGGCTGACGCCGGTGCCGCCGCCGAGCGCGATGGAGCAGACCTCCCCGGGCGGCGCGGGCGGTGATCACCACGTGCAGGCCGCCAAGGTGCTGGGGCTGGCCCAGGAGATGGCCGACCGGCTCACCGGCGAGGCCAAGGCCGAGTCCGACGGCATGCTTGCCGAGGCCCGGACCAAGTCCGAGCAGCTGTTGTCCGAGGCCAGGGCCAAGTCGGACACCATGGTCAACGAGGCGCGTACCCGCGCCGAGACCATGCTCAACGACGCGCGTACCCGGGCCGAGACGCTGGAGCGTCAGGCCAGGGACAAGGCGACCACGCTGGAGCGCGATGCCCAGCGGCAGCACTCCGAGGTCCTCGGTCAGGTGCAGGCGGAACGCACGGCGCTCGAGAAGAAGATCGACGAGCTGCGGACCTTCGAGCGTGAGTACCGGACCCGGTTGAAGACGTTCCTCGAGTCGAGCCTGCGCGAGCTGGGCGACCGCGGTTCGGCCGCGCCGACCACCGGAGCGGGCTCGTCGGACAGCAGCCGTTCCGGGCAGCAGGGCTACGCCTTCGGTCCGCGTGCCGCCGAGGCCGGCTGAGCCGGCCGACGCGGGAAAGGCCTAGCGGGGGTTCGTCGCGTGCTGTACCTCGTCCTGGGCTTGGTGCTGGCAGCCTTCGGGCTGCTCATCGCCGCGCTGACCACGGCGAACACGCTGTTCGCCTGGGCCTCGGTCGCGGTGAGCGTGGTCGCGGCCGGCCTGCTGGTCCTCGACTGGGTCCGCGGGCGCCGGCGAGTCGCCGAGGACACCCCGGCGGGGGAGTCCGAGGCGGTTCCGGCGCGCTCGGAGCCGCCATTCGGCGACGAGACGCCGCCGCTCAGCGAATCGGTGCCGGCCGGCCCCACTCGCTCCGAGGCGGCGTTCCCGGCCGTCTCGGAGCCGGCCTCGGAACCGGACTGGGCGGACGACGAGCCGATCCCCGCCGTCCTCGCCGAGCGCACGCCCGACGCACCCGCCGAGGAGCCCGCCGACAGCCCTGCCGAGCGGCGTGCCGCGCGGGCCGCCAACCGGCCAACGGAGCGACGGGCGGAGCGGCCTTCCGAGCCTCCGGAGAAGCTGGCGGCGCAGGAGGCCGGCGAGCCGGGGGAGGAGCAGACCGACGCCGCCGACCTGCTCGTGGTGTCCGACCTTCGCGACGAGGTCCGCGTGGTCGACGAGCACCCGCGCTACCACCTGGCGAGCTGTACCTACCTGCGCGACAAGCCCACCCTGCCGCTTCCGGTGGCCGAGGCCCGCCAGCTCGGCTTCACGCCGTGTGCTCGCTGCGGCCCCGACGCCACCCTCGCCGCCCGGCACCGAGCCACGCGCTAACCGGTTGCCGGGCCTGGCTATCCTGAACACAGCGGCGACGATCCGGCCATCACCGGGGAGCCTCCGGAAGAACGGGCGCGAGCCTCAGTAGAACCGGACGGGACGGCCCGACACAGCCGACCAATGAGCGGCCGACGCGAGCAGCGTCGGCAAGCGGGGTGGTACCGCGGCGTCAGTCGTCCCCGTGTGAGCACGAGGCACACGAGGCGACAACACAGGAACGACCGCGAGGAACCCCGATGGCATACCCCAAGGCGCAGCACGGACCGGTCGGCGACACGGGAACCGGCGTCGCCGCCCAGCCGTCCTTCCCGAACCTCGAGCTGGCCGTGCTCGACTACTGGGCCACCGACCGCACCTTCCAGGAGTCCGTCGACGCGCGCCCGGCGGGGACCAACGGCACCAACGAGTTCGTCTTCTACGACGGCCCGCCGTTCGCCAACGGCCTGCCGCACTACGGCCACCTGCTCACCGGCTACGTCAAGGACGTCGTGCCGCGCTACCAGACCATGCTCGGCAAGCACGTCGAGCGCCGGTTCGGCTGGGACTGCCACGGCCTGCCCGCGGAGTTCGAGGCCGAGCAGCAGCTGGGCATCAAGACCAAGGACGAGATCGAGGAGATGGGCGTCGCCGCGTTCAACGACGCCTGCCGCACCTCGGTGCTCCGGTACACCGACCAGTGGCGCGACTACGTAACCCGCCAGGCTCGCTGGGTCGACTTCGACAACGACTACAAGACGCTCGACCTCGACTTCATGGAGAGCGTCATGTGGGCGTTCAAGTCCTTGTGGGACAAGGGCTTGATCTACGAGGGCTACCGCGTCCTGTGGTACTGCTGGCGCTGCGAGACGCCGCTGTCCAACACCGAGACCCGGATGGACGACGTCTACCTCGACCGCCAGGACCCGGCCGTCACGGTCGGCCTGCGCCTCGAGACCGGCGAGCTGGCGCTGGTGTGGACGACCACGCCGTGGACGCTGCCCTCGAACCTCGCGATGGCCGTGCACCCCGACGTGGACTACGTGGTCGTGGAGCCGGAAGGACGAGCTGGCGAGCGCTACCTCCTGGCCGAGGCACGGCTGGCGGCGTACGCGCGGGAGCTGGGCGAGAACCCGCCGGTCGTCGAGCGGCTCATGGGAGGCCAGCTACTCGGCCGGCGCTACACGCCGCCGTTCGACTTCTTCGCCGGCCGGGAGAACGCCCACCAGATCCTCCCCGCGGACTACGTCACCACCGAGGACGGCACCGGCATCGTGCACATCGCGCCGGCCTACGGTGAGGAGGACAAGGCAGTCACCGACGCGGCCGGCATCACGCCCGCCACGCCGGTCGACCCGCACGGCCGGTTCGACTCGCAGGTCCCGCCGTACGAGGGCATGCAGGTCTTCGACGCCAACGGCCAGATCATCAGCGACCTCAAGGCGCGCGGCGTCGTGCTGCGCCACGAGACCTACGACCACCCGTACCCGCACTGCTGGCGCTGCGGCAACCCGCTGATCCAGCGCGCGGTGTCGTCGTGGTTCGTCGCGGTGACGAAGTTCCGGGACCGCATGGTCGAGCTGAACCAGGAGATCAACTGGGTGCCCTCGCACGTGCGCGACGGCCAGTTCGGCAAGTGGCTGGAGAACGCCCGCGACTGGTCGATCTCGCGCAACCGGTTCTGGGGCTCACCGATCCCGGTGTGGACCTCGGACGACCCGGAGCACCCGCGCACGGACGTCTACGGCTCGCTCGACGACCTCGAGCGCGACTTCGGCGTGCGGCCGACCGACCTGCACCGCCCGTTCGTCGACGAGCTCACCCGGCCCAACCCGGACGACCCGACGGGCCGCTCGACCATGCGCCGGGTGCCCGAGGTGCTGGACTGCTGGTTCGAGTCCGGTTCGATGCCCTACGCGCAGGTGCACTACCCGTTCGACAACGCGGAGTGGTTCGAGCACCACTACCCGGGCGACTTCATCGTCGAGTACAACGGCCAGACGCGCGGCTGGTTCTACACCATGCACGTGCTGGCGACCGCGCTCTTCGACCGGCCGGCGTTCCGCAACTGCGTGGCGCACGGCATCGTGCTCGGTGACGACGGGCAGAAGATGTCCAAGTCGCGCAAGAACTACCCGGACGTCAACGAGGTGTTCTCGCGCGACGGCTCGGACGCGATGCGCTGGTTCCTGATGGCGTCGCCGATCCTGCGCGGCGGCGACCTGGTGGTGACCGAGCGCGGCATCCGCGACGCGGTCCGCCAGGCCGTGCTGCCGCTGTGGAACTGCTGGTACTTCCTGGCCCTGTACGCGAACGCCGAGTCGGTCGAGGGCACCTGGCGGACCGACTCGCCGCACGTGTTGGACCGGTACGTGCTCGCGAAGACCCACTCGCTCGTCGTGGCCACGCGCGAGGCGATGGACGCCTACGACCTGTCCGGGGCCTGCGCCGGCGTGCGGGACTTCCTGGAGGCGCTGACCAACTGGTACGTCCGCCGGTCGCGGGACCGCTTCTGGGACGGTGACAAGGACGCGATCGACACGCTGCACACGGTGCTCGAGGTCGTGTCGCGGGTCGTGGCGCCGATGCTGCCGCTGACCGCGGAGGCGGTGTGGCGCGGGCTGACCGGTGGGCGGTCGGTGCACCTGGCGGACTGGCCGGCCGACGACGCGCTGCCGGCCGACGACGCGCTCGTGACGGCCATGGACCGGGTGCGGCAGGTCTGCTCGGCCGCGCTCGGGCTGCGCAAGGCGAACCGGCTGCGGGTGCGGCTGCCGCTGGCGTCGCTGGTGGTGGCCGCGCCGGACGCGGACACGCTGGCGCCGTTCACCGACCTGGTCGCCGACGAGGTGAACGTCCGAGAGGTGTCGCTGACCACCGACGTGGCCGCGCACGGCCGTTCCGAGCTCGTGGTCAACGCGCGGGCGTGCGGGCCGCGGCTCGGCGCGGACACGCAGAAGGTCATCCGCGCGGTGAAGGCGGGGGAGTGGACGATGTCCGGCGACACCGTCGTGGCCGCGGGGATCGAGCTGCTGCCGGGTGAGTACCAGCGCCGGCTGGTCGCCACCGACACCGGTGCGACGGCGGAGCTGCCGGCCTCGTCGGGTCTGGTCGTGCTGGACACGACGACGACGCCCGAGCTCGAGGCCGAGGGCGTGGCCCGCGACCTGGTCCGCGTGGTCCAGCAGGCTCGCCGCGAGGCCGGCCTCGACGTGGCCGACCGCATCGCGCTGACGGTCGACGCGCCGGACGACGTCGTCGCCGCGGTCCGCGCCCACGAGGCGTTCGTGGCGGGCGAGACCCTGGCCGACTCGGTCTCCTACGGCCCGGCTGATGGAGGCGCGAGCTTCGCGGGCACGGTCGGCGACAACATGCCCGTCACCGTGCGGGTGGAGCGCACCTGACCATGCCGCTGCGGTTCGCGGTGCGCGTCAAACCCGGCGCGCGCCGCGACGCGGTGGGCGGCCGCTGGGCGAACGACGCACTGGTCGTCGCGGTGGCCGCCCCACCTGTCGAGGGCAAGGCGAACGAGGCCGTGCGCCGCGCCCTGGCCGCGGCGTTCGGCGTCCGCCGCCAGGACGTCACGATCGTCACCGGCGAGCGCGGCCGCGACAAGGTGGTAGAGGTGACCGGCGGCGACCCGAGCCGCCTCACTGAACTGCTGGCCTAGATCGCCGGGCGGTAGAAGAACGTCCGCCGCCTGCTGATCCTGCCGTCTTCGAACTGGTACCAGTCCGCGAAGATTTCCGCGATCGGTTCCCGTCGCGGTTCGTGCCTTCGAAATGTCCCCAGCAGAATCCGGTGCGCTCGTCGGTGAGCAGGCTGTCCAGCCGATGCCGGCTCTCGGCGAAATTGTGAACGAGCAGTTCTCCGGGTCGTTGACGATGAATATGCCTGCCATGCGTTCGGCATCGTCGCCGATGGCGGGGTCGTGGTGGTTCATCTGCCAGATGATCTCGCCGCCACTGCCGTTCCTGACCACGACGAACGAGGTCGGCAACCGGGCCGCCACCTGCTTCAGCAGGTCGCTGATCTGCTCCTTGTTGACCGCTGGAAAGTAGACGATGGAAACCCGGCTTTTTGGCTGAGTCGGTCGACACTGGCTCGCAGGGCTTCGAGTTGGGTCAGGACCAGCAACAGCGCGAGCAGCACCAGAATGATGACGATGCTCGACGAAACCGCCGCGGCACCGGCGACCGTGTTCCGGACGACCTCGGCGAGGACCGCGATAAGTGCCGCACCGATGGCGACGAATGTGGCCTTGCGGGACACGAACGTGAAAATACGAGGCACGGGCGGCGAGTTACTCACTCACGCCGCCCGTGCGCGGAATCGAGCTGGTAGCTACGCGGTCAATGTCCAGACCGCGTCGGCGATGGCGTCGCTGTTGTTGTCCAGCGCCGTCGCGTCGATGTTGTCCAATGTGTCGCACGAGGAGTGGTAGCACTCGTCGAAGGCCTCGCCCGCCGTGCCACCCCACTTCGCCGCCTGGTCGGCCGACTTGGACTCCTCGGCGCCGCTGAACACGCCGCCCGTGGGCACGCCCCCGTCCGCGAAGGCCGCGTGGTCCGAGCGGCCGCCGACGTCGACCGGCTCGGTCGGGATGCTCACCGCCGCGTAGTGGTTGTTCAGCATCTGCTCGAAGGCCGCGGAGCCCTCCGGCTGGCCGTTCGACGAGTACACGAAGTAACCGGGGTTCGGCGAGCCGATCATGTCGAAGTTCACGTAGCCCGCGATCTTGTCCAGCTCCGCCTGCGGCAGGCTCGAGACGTAGTGCGACGACCCGATCAGGCCCAGCTCCTCGGCGCCCCACCAGGCGAACCGCAGGTGCTTGGCCGGCTGCAGGTTCTGCTCGGCCACGGTCAGCGCGACCTCGAGCAGTCCCGCCGAGCCCGAGCCGTTGTCGTTGATGCCCGGCCCGGCCGACACGCTGTCCGCGTGCCCGCCGAACATCATCGTCTGGTTCTCGTCGCCGCCCGGCCAGTCGGCGATCAGGTTCCAGCCGGTGCCGCCCGCCGAGAACTCCTGGAGCTGGGTGGTGAACCCGGCCGCGTCGAGCGCGCCCTTGATGTAGTCCAGGCCGGCCCGGTAGCCCGGCTGGCCGTGGGCGCGGTTGCCGCCGTTGGCGTCCGCGATCCCCTGCAGCTGCGTCAGGTGCGCCTGCACGTCGGCGACCGGGATGTCCGGTGCAGCGGCGATCTGTGCCTGCTTGGGTGAAAGCTCCGGCGCCTGCGCGCCGGAGGCCGTGCCGTACACGACGGCGACGGTAAGGGTGACGGTGCTGAGTGTGACCAGCGCGAGACGCAGTCTCATGATCTTCCTCCGTGGAGTTACCGATCTCCAGCCAGCGTGTCAACCGTCCGTTTTGCACGCTAGGTTCGTTCGTCGGGAGTTCGCTGCGTGTCTCGGGAGGTGAGCGTGGGTCCCGAGCTGTCGGTCGTGCTGGGGGCCGTCGCCGCGGTTCTCCTCGTCGCCGTGCTCGCGGTGCGGATCTCCGTGCGGCTCGGGCTCCCGTCGTTGCTGCTGTACCTCGGCATCGGCGTCGTGCTCGGCGAGGCCGGCATCGGCATCCAGTTCGAGAACGCCGAGCTCACCGAGTCGCTCGGGCTGGCCGCGCTGGTCCTGATCCTCACCGAGGGCGGGCTCACCACCCGCTGGTCGCAGGTCAGGACGTCGCTGTGGCCGGGCATCATGCTGTCCACGGTCTCCGTCGCGGTGAGCATCGCGATCACCGGCACCGCGCTGCACCTGATCTTCGACTTCGAGTGGCGGCTCGCGCTGCTGTGGGGCGCGGTGCTCGCCTCGACCGACGCGGCCGCGGTGTTCAGCGTGCTGCGCAACGTCACGGTGAGCCGCCGGCTGGTCGGCACGTTGGAGCTCGAGTCCGGCATGAACGACGCGGCCGCCTACATCGCGGTGGTGCTGCTGGCCTCCGGCGGCACCGCCTCCTGGGGGCTGCCGTTCGTCGTGCTGTACGAGCTCGTCGTGGGCGCGCTGTTCGGCCTGCTGCTCGGCTGGATCGGCGCCGCGGCGCTGCGCCGGGCCGCGCTGCCGTCCACCGGCCTCTATCCACTTGCGACCGTCGCGGTATCGGTGCTCGCGTTCTCGGCGGGCTCGGCGGTGCATGCCTCCGGGTTGCTCGCCGCGTACGTGACCGCGCTCGTGCTCGGCAACTCGCGGCTGCCGCACCGCACGGACACCCTCTCCTTCGCCGAGGGGCTGGGCCTGCTGTCCCAGATCGGCCTGTTCGTGCTGCTCGGCCTGTTCATGTCGCCGGGCCGGCTGCTCGACGCGGTGGTGCCCGGCCTCGTCGCGGGCGCGGTCGTCGTCCTGCTCGCCCGGCCGGTGTCGGTCGTGGTCGCGCTGACGCCGTTCCACATGCCGTGGCGAGAACAGGCGTTCGTGTCCTGGGCCGGGCTGCGCGGCGCGGTGCCGATCGTGCTCGCGATGATCCCGGCCACCGAGGGGCTGTCCGGCGCACAGCAGCTCGTCGACGGCGTGTTCGTGCTGGTCATCGTGCTGACACTGGTGCAGGGCGGCACCCTGCAGCTGCTCGCGTCGAAGCTCGGCCTCGGCCGCGGCGCGCGCTCCCGGGAGATCGACGTCGACGCGGCCCCGCTCGACGAGCTCGGCGCCGTCCTGCTGACGGTGCGCGTCCCCAAGGGGTCCAAGATGCACGGCGTGTACCTGCGCGAGCTGCGGCTGCCCACCGGCGCGACGGTCAGCCTGGTCGTCCGCGCCGGTGTCGGGTACACCCCGGCGGCGGGCACCCGGCTGCAGGAGCACGACCAGCTGCTCGTGGTCGCCACCGAGCGGGCGCAGGTGGAGACCGAGCACCGGATCCGCGCGGTCGACCGCGCCGGCCGCTACGCCCGCTGGAAGGGCGAGACCGGCCAGGAGAACTGAAACCAGGCGAATTCTGGCAACCGTCACCTTCCTTCGACGGTGCCCGACTCTTGATCGACTGAACAGACTTTCGCTCAACCGAGGGCAGTTGTTGAGCGAGAGGGTGCGCACCGTGAGGATTCGGAGTCGGGTGGCCACGGTTCTGGGTGCCGTGGCGTTGATCGCCGGCGTGCTGGTGGTCGCGCCGGGCGCGACCGCGTCGCAGCAGGAGCGCGCGCCGTTCTTCCCCGCGTTCGGCCTGCCCTACGCGCCGGGCCAGGCCGCGTTCTCCGCGGGCATCCACTCCGACGACGGTGCCACCGGTCCGAAGAACGCGATCGACCTCGTGCCCAACGACGGCGTCGTGCGCGCCGCGCTCGGCGGCACCGTCCACGTGTGGCAGTGCGCGGGCGGCCCATGGGTCACGATCGACCATGCGGAGGGCTGGCGCACCGGCTACTACCACATGGAGAACATCCAGGTCGGCGACGGCCAGCAGGTCGCGCAGGGCACCGTGCTCGGCACGATCGGCAACGCACTGCCCTGCGGCGGGTCGAGCAGCGGCGCGCACGTGCACTTCACGCTGTGGGCGCTGACCGCGTCGGCCGCCGAGAAGGCCGCCGACCCGGCCGTCGCCGGCAACTGGGACGGCGTGTCCTACGAGACGCTGTCCTCCGACATCGCGGCCGTGATCGGCGAGCCCGTCAACGGCAAGGTGTTCGGCGGCTGGCAGTTCTTCGAGGCGCCCCAGCAGTACTCGGGCCACACCGTCCGCCAGAGCGACAGCTGGGTGGTGCCGTTCCCGGGCACGTTCCTCTACGGCTGAGCCCTAGTCGATCATCGTGATCTGGCGGATCTTGTTCGTCGCGTCCAGGGCGGCCACCTTGTAGGACTCGGCGAGCGTCGGGTAGTTGAACACCGTGTCCACGAGGTAGTCGACCGTCCCGCCGCAGCCCATCACCGCCTGTCCGATGTGGACCAGCTCGGTGGCGCCGGTGCCGAACACGTGCACACCGAGCAGTGAACGGTCCTCCGGCGACACGAGCAGCTTCAGCACGCCGTAGGAGTCGCCGATGATCTGCCCGCGAGCGAGCTCGCGGTAGCGGGACACGCCGACCTCGAACGGCACCCGCTGCTCGGTCAGCTCGTCCTCGGTGCGGCCGATGTAGCTGATCTCGGGAATCGAGTAGATCCCGATCGGCTGCAGCTGGTGCATCTCGTGGGCCGGCTCGTCGCACGCGTGGTGCGCGGCCAGTCGGCCCTGCTCCATCGAGGTGGCCGCGAGCGCGGGGAAGCCGATCACGTCGCCGACCGCGTAGATGTGCTCGACCTCGGTGCGGAACAGGCTGTCGACCTTGATCCGCCCGCGCTTGTCCGCCGCGAGGCCGGCCTTGGGCAGGTCGAGGAACTCGGTCATGCCCTGCCGGCCGGCCGAGTACATCACCGTGTCGGCGGGGATCTTCTTGCCGCTCTCCAGGACCGCGACCGTGCCGTTCTTCCGCTTCTCCACGGCCGAGACCGTCTCGCCGAACCGGAAGGTCACCGCGAGGTCGCGCAGGTGGTACTTGAGTGCCTCGACCACCTCGGTGTCGCAGAACTCGAGCATCCGCATCCGCTGCTCGATCACCGTGACCTTGGTGCCCAGCGCGGCGAACATCGACGCGTACTCGATACCGATCACCCCGGCGCCGACCACGATCATGGAGCGCGGGATCTTCTCCAGCCCCAGGATCCCGTCCGAGTCGATGATCGTCTGCGCGTCGAAGTCCACACTGGACGGACGAGCGGGTGTCGTGCCGGTGGCGATCACGATCTTGTCCGCGGTCACCGAGCGCTCCTGACCGCTGCCGTCGGAGACCTGGACGGTGTGCGGGTCGATGAACCGCCCCATGCCGGGCAGGATCGTGACGCCGTTGCGGGTGAGCTGGGAGCGGATCACGTCGACCTCGCGGCCGACGACGTGGCTCGTCCGGGCGGTGAGGTCGCCGATCGTGATCTCGTCCTTGACCCGGTAGCTCTGCCCGTACAGCTCGCGCTGGGACATGCCGGTGAGGTAGAGCACGGCCTCGCGCAACGTCTTGGACGGGATGGTGCCGGTGTTGATGCAGACACCGCCGATCATGTTCCGCCGCTCGACCAGCGCGACCTTCGCGCCGAGCTTCGCCGAGGCGATCGCCGCCTTCTGTCCACCCGGTCCCGAGCCCAGCACCAGCACGTCATAGTCACTCATGACTGGAGTCTGTCAAGCACGCACGCGGATGGACAGGTCGACTCCCGATCGGCTACCGTCCGTTCACGAAGGTCACGAGTGCCAGCGTCAAGCCCCGGCTTGCTGGCCGGCAACCCTCCAACCGCGGTGGGGTGCCCCGGGTGAGGACCTGGCCCGTCGCGAGGTGCGGTGGGCAAGCGCGGGCCCCGGGGCGGGGTCCCCGAACCTCGGAGGCTCACCATGACGCTCGCCGTACCCCGACCCGTGTCCGATCCCGTCTCCGCCGCGCTGCCGGCCGTCGTCGGCGCGCGGCTGACCGTGCCGCTGGTGGACGGTAGCCGGGTGCCGTACGCGAACCTCGACCACGCGGCCAGCGCACCCTGTCTGGAGACGGTTCGCGACGCGGTCGACGAGCTGCTGCCCTGGTACGCCAGCGTGCACCGCGGCGCGGGGTTCGCCTCCCAGGTGTCCACAAAGGTCTATGAGCGGGCGCGGGAGGTGCTGCGCCGGTTCGTCGGCGCCCGGCGTACCGACACGGTGGTGTTCACCCGCAACACGACCGACGCGCTGAACCTGTTGGCACGCGCGCTGCCGCGGACCACCTCGGTGGTGCACTTCGACACCGACCACCACGCCGCGCTGCTGCCGTGGCGCGGTCCACGGGTGCGCCGCATCTCCTCGGTCGCGAGCCTCGACGCGGCGTTGCGCGTGTGCCCGACCGGCCCGCGGCTGGTGGTGGTGACCGGCGCGTCGAACGTGACGGGCGAGCTCTGGCCGGTGGCCGACGTCGCCGCGGTCGCCCGCCAGCACGGCGCCCGCGTCGTGCTCGACGCCGCCCAGCTGGCCCCGCACCGCCCGGTCGACATCCGGGCGCTCGACGTGGACTACGTCGTGCTGTCCGGACACAAGCTCTACGCCCCGTTCGGCGCCGGCGCGCTGGTCGGCCGCGCGGACTGGCTGCGGGCGGCCGACCCGTACCTGGTCGGCGGGGGAGCGACCGCGCTGGTGGCCGACCGCGGTTCGCACCTCGCGGTGTCCTGGTCCACCGGCCCGGAGCGGCACGAGGCCGGCACCCCGAACGTGGTCGGCGCGCACGCGCTCGCGGTGGCGTGCGAGACGCTGGGCCGCCACTGGGACGCGATCGCCGAGCACGAGCGGGCGCTGCTCGACCGGCTGCGCGCGGGCCTGGCCGCAGTGCCGGGGCTGCGCCAACTGTCCCTGCACGAGTCGTCCTTCCCCAGTGGCGACCGGGTGGGCGTGGTGAGCTTCGCGGTCGCCGGCCGGGACCCGGGCCTGCTCGCGGCGGCCCTGTCGGCCGAGCACGGCATCGGCGTGCGGGACGGCGCGTTCTGCGCCCACATCGCGACCCGCCGGCTGCTCGAGTCGGCCGGTGCCCCGGGGACCCGGGCGCTGCGCGCGAGCCTCGGCCTGGCGAGCACGGAAGAGCACGTCGACCGCCTGGTGACCGCGCTCGGTTCGCTCGTCGAGCGGGGTCCGCGGTGGCACTACGCGCAGGTCGACGGCCGCTGGACGCCCACCCCCGACCCGCGCCCGCTGCCGCCGTTCGCCTCCGCCGCCTGACCCCGCGCGAGGACCGTGGACAATGGGTGGGTGAGCGACGAGACCAGCACCGACGCCGGCGAGGACCTCGACACCGAGCAGCCGGCCGGTACGGACACCGAAGAGCCGCCACCCGCCGAGCCGCTGCCGCCCCGGCGCGGCTGGTTGTTCGCGATCGTGGCGCCCGTGGTGCTGATCGCCGACATCATCACGAAGATCGTCGCCGTCGCCTCGCTCGAGGGCGAGCCGCCGGTGCGGATCCTCGGTGGGCTCGCCTACCTGCAGCTCGTCCGCAACCCCGGCGCCGCGTTCGGCATGGCCACCGGGATGACCTGGCTGCTCACGCTCGTCGCCCTCTCGGTGGTGGTCGCGATCATCTGGATCATGCCCAAGCTGCGCTCGGTCGGTTGGGCCATCGGGCTCGGGCTCGTGCTCGCCGGTGCGCTGGGCAACCTCATCGACCGGTTCTTCCGTGAGCCCGGCCCGCTGCGCGGCCACGTGGTCGACTTCGTCTCGCCGTTCTCGCCCAACGGGGACGTCTTCCCGGTGTTCAACGTCGCCGACTCGTCGATCGTCATCGGCGGGGCGCTCATCGTGCTCATGGCCCTGCTCGGCCGCGACTACGACGGCCGCAACACCAAGGAAAAGCGCACGTGAGTGCACGGACCCTGCCGGTCCCGGACGGGCTGGACGGTATGCGGGTCGACGCGGGGCTCGCCAAGCTGCTCGGCCTGTCCCGCACCGCGGTCGTCGCGCTCACCGAGTCGGGCGACGTGAGCCTCGACGGCCGGCCCGCCGGCAAGTCCGACCGGCTCGTCGCGGGCGCGTGGCTCGAGGTGACGCTGCCCGAGCCGGAACATCCGGCGCCCCCGCCGGCCGAGCCCGTGCCCGGCATGGCGATCCTGCACGAGGACGACGACATCATCGTCGTGAACAAGCCGGTCGGCGTGGCCGCGCACCCGAGCCCCGGCTGGACCGGCCCGACCGTCGTCGGCGGGTTGACCGCGGCCGGCGTGCGGGTGTCGACCTCCGGGTCGGCCGAGCGGCAGGGCGTGGTGCACCGGCTCGACGTCGGCACCACCGGGGTCATGGTCGTGGCCAAGAGCGAGCACGCGTACACCGTGCTCAAGCGGGCCTTCAAGGAGCGGACCGTGGAGAAGGGCTACCACGCGCTCGTCCAGGGCCACCCGGACCCGACCGACGGCACCATCGACGCGCCGATCGACCGGCACCCCAAGCACGACTACAAGTTCGCCGTGGTCGCCGCCGGCCGGCCGAGCGTCACGCATTACCGCACGCTGGAGGCCTTCCGCGCGGCCACGCTCGTCGACATCCGGCTGGAGACCGGCCGTACGCACCAGATCCGGGTGCACTTCGCGGCGCTGCGCCACCCGTGCGTCGGCGACCTGACCTACGGTGCCGACCCCGTGCTCGCCAAGCGCCTCGCGCTGACCCGCCAGTGGCTGCACGCCCGCCGCCTCGGTTTCGACCATCCGGCGGACGGCCGTTGGGTCGAGTTCACCAGCGAATATCCCGACGACCTTCGCGCCGCCTTGGACCGACTCGCCGCCGAAAGCTGAACGGACGGCGGTTCGGTCGCGTAGGTTGTCCGAAACGGAGCCTGGGTACGAGGTGTTGCCATGACGGAGCGAAACGACCATTTGGCCGAGGGCTACCTCGTCGACGGCGTTGCACCGCCGGTGATCGGCGGCGCGGAGAGTCCCGAGCCCCCGACGGCCGACGAGGACTACGACGACTTCCGGCCGAACACCCGCCGCGCGGAGTTCCAGCCGGGCACCCGCCGCGAACCGCCGACCACGCCGATCCCCGCGCAGAGCCCGCCGGCCGGCTACGGTGCGCAGGGGCAGCAGGAGGAGCGAAAGGGCTGGCTGGGTCGGATGTTCGGCGGCCGTTAGCCCTCACGCAGTCCCGAAGTGACCCGCGAGACCACGCCCCACCGCGGGTTCTGCACGGCCGCCCGCCACTGGTCCGCGGCCAACAGCGCCGCCGCGATGTCGAGCACGTCGGCGTCCCAGCCGAGCGAGCCGGCCTCGAACGACAGCAGCGGGAACACCAGGCACGCGAGTCCGGCCAGGACCGCGGTCCATTTCGCCTTGACCGCCAGCGCGGCGAGGCAGATCACCGCCGCGAGCGTCTCGTCGACGACGAGCATCACGATCGTCGCGAGCCACAGCTTCGCGCCCAGCACCCGGACGGCCGCCTCGGGATCGGGCCCGGCCGGCTCGCTCCCGATCCGCCGCTTGTCGCGGTCCAGGTGGTCGAGCACCGGCGGATAGGCGGCCACCCACAACAGGAACAGCAGGTAGGCGAACAGCCGCGGCCCGACCGGGATGTGGGCCTCGGACTGGAACTGACCAAGGAAGTACGCGGGCACCAGCGTCGTCGCGAGCGCCAGCACGAACAGCACGGTGCCGACCCGCGCGAGCCCGCGGATCCGGGTCCACAGCGCGAGCACCACCGGCGGCACCACCACGAACCAGCCGATCCCCGGGTTCTGCAGGACGAAGGCGTAGGAGATCACCGCCGTGGTCGTGACGTACAGCGAGTAGACGACCCACCGGGAGACGCGTTCCTCGACGAGCCACGGCAGGACCAGTTCGACGAGCTTTCGCAGCAGGGGGCCCACGGAACGTCGTCAGTCCTCGACGGTCCAGTTCAGGGTGCGGGACTCCTCGTCCGGGCGCGGGCTCCAGCGCACCGAGGTGACCTCGGTCTGCTCCGGCACCACGTACACGGTGTGCCCACCCGCGGTCTCGCCCGGCGGCACGCCGATCCGGTGCGGCGGCCGCGACGACAGCGACACCGGCGCCTTCGAGATCGTCTTCCCGTCCGGGGTGACCAGCACCAGGTACAGGTCGGGCAACGACTGGAACGCCACCGACCCCCGGTTGGTCAGCTCCGTGTGCACGACGACCGACCGCTCGCCCTCCTGCAGCCGGTAGCCGGCCGCGGTGAACAGGTAGTCGGCCGGGTCGACGACCTCGACGAGCTGGATCGCGAGCTTCTCGCCCTCCAGCCCCTCGGCCCGCAGCACGGTGCCGACCTTGCCCTGCCGGGTCTCGCTCTCGGTCCGCACGGTCGGCTGCGTGACGTCCTGCGGCGGCTGGTCGCCCCGCGCCCACGACGCGGTCTGCGGCGGTCCCCACATGGACATCGGCTGGTCCGGCGCGGCCGGGAACCCTCCGCTGGGCGGGCCGTGCTGCATGGGCACCGGTCCGCTCGGCGGCCCGGTCGGCGCCGAATAGCCGGCCATCGGACCCGGCTGCCGCTGCTGCATCGGTTGGGGACCCGACTGGACCGGCTGTGGACCCGACTGCATCGGGTGCGGTCCGGACGAGACGGCATGCGGTCCGGACGACACGGCGTGCGGTCCGGACGGTCCCTGCACGGGGTGTGGTCCGGACGGGCCCTGCGGCACCGGCGTGGCGGGCGGGCCCTGGTACTGCATCGGCACCGGGCCGGACGGCGGCTGGTACTGCTGGGGCGGGTACGCGAACGAGGCCTGGTGCATCGCGGCCGCGGCGGCGCGCAGCCGGTTCGGGTCGCACTCCACGCCGACCAACAGCGGCAGCCCGGTCGCGGACAGCGCGACGAGGCGCGAGGCCACCTCGCGGGGATCCATCCCCACGCGGGCGGCGATCTCGTGCACTGCTGCTCTGCCCATCTCGGCGACGACGCCGAGCAGGCGCGCGTCAACCGGATCCGTCGCGACCACGGATCGCACGCTACCCGGTCGGCGCGATCATCGCGCCTGTGCCGCGCCCATGCCATGCCCATACCGCGACGCGCCGAGCGGATGTCTCGCGATCGCTGGCAGTATCGCGGCGTGGCGATCGTCGACGAGCTCGTACACCGGGGCCGCTGGACCCGGGACGACCGTGCCGAGGACTTCTGGACCCGGCTGCCGTTCGAGGTGCCGGCGGGCTGCGCGGGGATCGAGGCCGAGCTCGCCGTCGCGGACCCCGACGCGGTGATCGACCTCGGCTGCGAGGGCGCCGCGGGCTGGCGCGGCTGGTCCGGCGG
>NZ_JBOHGA010000116.1:0-19092 GCF_050699915.1 Actinophytocola sp. | reverse complement strand
CGGCCGCGGTGCCGGGCCCGGCGACCACGTGGATCGCGCTGGCCGTCGCGAGGTCGTCGTCGCCGCGCAGGACGGCCTCGTACAGCCGTTGCAGCTCGGGGCCGGGCTCGATGCCGAGCTGTTCGGCGAGCAACGCCCTGGTGTTGCGGAACACCTGCAGGGCCTCGGCGCGCCGGCCGGCGCGGTGCAGGGCGAGCATCAGATAGCCGGGCAGCCGTTCGCGGTAGGGGTGGGACTGCACGAGCACGGTCAGCTCGGATGTGAGCTCGCCGCCGCGGCCGCGGAGCAGGTCGACCTCGATGCGTGTCTCCACCGCGCGGATCCGGCTCTCCTCGAGTCGTGCGGCGGCGACCTCCAGTACGGATGTGCTCAGGCCGTCGAGGGCCGGGCCGCGCCACAGTGACAGCGCGCCGACGAGGGTGGTCGCCGCCCGGTCGAGGTCGCCCGCGGCGAGCCGGGCTTCGGCGTCGGCCGTGAGGGTCTCGAAGCGGTGCACGTCCAGCTGGTCGGGCTGCACCCGGATCCGGTATCCGGCGCCGCCGGTCACGATCAGGTCCGGCGCGCCCGTCGAGGCGAGCGCGTGCCGCAGCCGCGAGATCCCGTTCTGCGCCTGGACCCGGGCGGTCTCGGGTGGTTCGTCGCCCCACGCCGCGGCGACGAGCTGGTCGACCGACACGACCCGGTTCGCGTCCAGTAGCAGGGCACTCACGAGTGCCTGGTGCCGGAGCCCGCCCAGCGGGACGGGCCGGCCGTCGCAGCCGACCTCGACCGGACCCAGCAGCCGGAACTCGACCTTGGACACGCGTACCTCCATCGCGCCGCGGCGGCAGCCCACTCCCCGCGTGAGTGTGCCACCGTCGGCGTGATGATCAACTTGTGATGGCCGGATGAGGCTTTCGCGTAGAACTCCGACATCGACATGGACGACGGAGGAGGGGCGATGGAACTGCATGCCACCTACAGAGGCGATCGCTTCCTGGCGATGGTCGGCATCGGCTACGGCCTGCTGGCGGGGATCGCGGGCGCGCTGTTCACGTTGAGCTCCGGTCGGATCAACGTCGCCACGCTGGTGCTGTGGGGATCGGGCGGCTTCTTCGCCCTCATCGGCCTCTACCTGTTGATCAAGACACTGCAGCCGACCCGCCTCGCGTTCGACGACCACGGGCTCGTGGTCCGCTCGGAGGGTCACGTGTTCGAGGGCCCGTGGGAGCAGATCGAGGCGATCGCGATCAGCACGATCCCGAAGCAGAACGAGGACGACAAGGACCGGCACAACCTGGTGCTCTGGGTCCCGCCACACGTGAAGATGCGGCACGAGCCGACGTTCCCCATCTGGAGCGCGAAGAAGGGCCACGTCCTCATCGAGCTGAGCAACGTGAAGGAGACGCCGGAAGAGGTGGCCGCGATCCTGAGCCGGTACGCGAGGGACAAGTTCCACACCCCACGCTGAGCTCAGCGAGACCTGCGGGGTGGCGTGACAATGACCGCATGACGGAGAAGGACGCGGCCTACGAGCACATGCGCGAGGCCATCGGTGTGATGTCCGCGTGGGCCAGCTCGGGCGACGCCGAGTTCGCGAGCGCCTACTACAACAGACTGCTCGACGAGTACGGGGTCGAGAAGGCCCGCGAGATCCTCGCCGGCCTGATCAACCTGTGCGGCGAGCTGCTCGCCATGCGCGCCAAGGAGAAGAGCGTTGGCGTGCTGGACACGCTGCAGGAGATCGCCGGGCGGATCGCCGACCGCTAGGCGGTGACGGTCGTCCACGACGCGCGGAGGTTCACCAGCCGGGCAAGCTCCGGGTCGTCGACGAACGGGTTGCGGTTGCCCTGGATCTTGGCGATCGCGGCGTTGCGGTGCCGTTCGTAGTCGGACACGGGGTCCTGTTCGTGCCAGGACAGCAGTACGTCGAGGCGGTCGGGGGTCAGCTCACCCGCGGCGTCGCCGATGAGACCGGGGTAGCGCACGAGGAAGTAGAGGGTGGCACGGGCGACCGGGCCCTTGCCGGCGACGGGCTCGAAGCCGTCGGTGTCGCTACGGCCGCACTTCTCGTGGATGCCCTCCTGTCCGGTGTAGTCGAAGTACGGGGTGTTGCCGCGGAAGCTGTTGCACCTGGGCTCGCAGGCGAACAGGTGGTGCAGGTCCCCGCGCATCGGCTCGGCCTTGCGGAACCATGACTGGGGCACGACGTGCTCGCAGTTGAACAACAGCTCCGCCTCGACGTCCGCGGCCCGCGTGGCGAACGTTGTGGTGGGCTCCCGCAGCAGCTCGGTCCATCGCCGGCGGCGGGCGGACGCGACGCGGGCGTCGGCGCGGATGAGCTCCTCGGCGGTGAACGTGGCGCCGGAGTAGATGCTGCGCAGTAGCTTGTCGGGGTGTAAGTCCACCCACGGGTAGAGCTGCTGCGAGGGCTGGTACCTCGGCCGGCCGACGTGCGTGCTCTCGACGAGCCCGGACAGCGCGGTGAACAGCTCGTCCGGGTGGGTGGTCCGGTCCACCATCGCGTAGTACTGCTCGCGTGCGGCGGTGTCGGCCGCCGGGTCGTAGTACGGGCGCTCCTGTCCTTCTCGGACGGCGGCAAGCGCGGTCCGCAGATCCTCTTCGTCCTCAGTGGACAGCGCGGTCGGTGTCGAGCTGAAGTCGGCGAGCGGCATGCCGTTCGCGGCCTGCGCCGCGACGGCCACGAGCGTGATGCCACGGCCGCCGTGGGTGGCGAACAGGTCGTCTGGCCGCAGCGCGAAGGTGGCCGACCCGTCGCCGAACTCGACGACGCCGCGTGCCGCGTCCGTCTCGGTGGGCAGTGCGGCCGCATCGGTCAGCAGCACCGACGGCGTCACGAGAAATCCCATGCCACGCGGCTCCCCGCCGATCTGCACGCGACCCGTCACCCGATCGAGGGCTTCGAGCCGCTCCTTGGCCGCAACGTCGTCCGTGTACATGCCCATCGCGCCTCCACGGGGGTCACGGCGCCAGGTGCGCCCCACGACGCCCGACCTAACATCGTGACTCTGACCGACAACGTGACGCCGGCGTCGGTGCCTACTCCCCCTTCCAGGGGAGAGCGCGCCGGGGCGACGTTCTCGTCGCCGCCCGCACCTGAGCTACGGGTCGACCACCTTGCTCACGATCCACGCGTGCTTGCCGACCTGCCGAGCGCGGGCGAACCCGTGGTCCTCGAAGAGCTCGACTGTCGCGCTGTACAGGAACCGCCCCTGTGCCTCGCGGCCGGCGGTCACCTCGGAGACGGCCTCGACGAGCCCGCCGCCGGCCTCGGCGATCTGGTCGAGCGCGCCGCCCAGCGCCGCCCGCGCGATGCCCTGCCCGCGATGCCTGCGGTCGACGTAGAAACACGTGATCCGCCAGTCGGGCCACGGCGGCGCGTCTTCCTCGTACCTCCGCCGGTGCTTGATCTTCGGCAGCTCGGTCGGGCTGCCGTACTGGCACCACCCTTGCGCCACGCCGTCCTCGTCGAGGACGAGCGCCGCATGTGAGTGTCCCGTCCGGACGCGCTCCTCCTTGACCTCGCGCGGGTGCACCCCCTTCGGGCCGCGATCCGCGTGGAAGCCCAAGCACCAACAGCCGCCGAAGATCCCGTTGTTGCGCTCGACGAGCTCGGCGAATGCGTCCCATGTGGATTCGTCGAGGGGCCGGACCGTGACCGCCATCAGTCCTCGCCCGCGGTCGCGGCCAGCAGCCGGGCGAGCTCGGCCGGCTTGCTGACCATCGGCCAGTGTCCGGAGTCGATGTCGACGTAGTCGACGTGCCGCGCCTTGGACAGCTCGGGCACGTCGCCGGCGTCGATCCACTCTCGCGCCTGGGCGGGACTGAACTCGGGGCAGACGAGCACGACCGGGACGTCGAAGCGCCGGTCGTCGGTCAACCGCACCGCGCCCCTGGCCACACCCTCGGGGACGGGGATCGCCTTGGCCGCCATGCCGTTCCGGACCTCGACGTCGAGGTCGGCGGAGTCCGGGCCCTCGAACTTCTCCCACCCGGGGAAGGGCATGCGGCCGTCCTCGATGTCGAAGAAGTCGGCGTAGCGCTCGCCGTCCGAGTTCGGGAAGCCGCCGATCATGGCGACCTTGGCCACCGTCGCCGACCGCCGGTCGGCGGCCAGCCACGCCAGGGTGCTGGCGGCGGAATGGCCGACCACCATGGGCTTCTCGGGCGAGGAGTCGATGGCGGCGAGCACGGCGTCCAGCTGGTCGTCGAGCGTGGCGCCGTCCTGAGCCGGGAGCGTCAGCGGCACCGGCCGGTGGCCGAGAGTCCTCAGCGCGGGCACGACGTCGTCCCACGCGGATCCGTCCAGCCACAGGCCGGCCAGCAGCAAAATGTCCATGACGATCACGCTAGAGCCAGTTCCGGACGATCGGCTACCGGTATCTCCCGCGACGGCCTAACGTGCATCCGTGCCGTCCGATCTGAGCCCCACCGCGCGTGCGCTCCGTGCCATGGAGATCCTGCAGAACCGCCCTGGCGTCACGGCCGGTGAGCTCGCCACGGGACTGGACGTCACGGAGCGGGCCGCGCGCCGGTACATCGCGATCCTCCGCGAGGCGGGCGTCCCCGTCGAGTCGAGCCGGGGACCCTACGGCGGCTACCGGCTCGGCCGCGGGACCCGCCTGCCGCCGGTCGTCTTCACCGAGTCCGAGGCGCTGAGCCTGGTCATGGCGGTGCTCGACGGCCCACCGGCGGCCGTCGGCGATGCCCTGGACAAGGTCATCCGGGCGCTGCCGGAGCGCGTTGGCAGGCAGGCCGCGGCACTGCGCGAGCACGCCTCGGCCGCGCCCGACCAGTACTCCGCCAGGCCGGATCCCGCCACCACCAGCGCACTGGTCGCGGCCATCGCCGCGCGGCGCCGGACGCTGGTCACCTACCGGAGCGAGTCGGGCAAGGAGTGGCAGGCCGAAGTGGACCCGTGGGCGGTCGTCGTCCGGCACAGTCGTTGGTACCTGCTGTGCCACTCCCACCGGGCGGACGCGATCCGCACCTACCGGATCGACCGGGTCCACGCGGTCGAGCAGACCACGCGCGTGTTCGAGCCACCCCGAGACCTGGACCCGGTGGCGACGGTGGAGGAGAACCTCGGCACCGGTTGGGAGTTCCCCACGCGAGTGGTGTTCGACGCGCCGCTGGCTCGGGTCGCGCGCTGGATCCGCCCACCGATGGGCCGGCTCGAGCCGTTGGGGGATGGGTGTGTTCTCGTCGGCAGCACGAGCAACCCGGCGATGTACGCCCAGGAATGGCTGGCAACCGTGCCGTTCGCCTTCCGCGTCGAGGGCGGGGCCGAGCTCCGAGCCGCGGTCGCGGAGGTCGCCACCCGCTTCACCGGCGCACTCACGACCCGCCAGAACAACTAGCGGAGCGAGGTTTCGCCGTACTTGAGCGCGAGCGACGACGCCTCGCCGCTGTCCGCGACCGTGACGACGAAGAGATTGTCGAACTCGCGTTCACCGATCGTCGGCGGCGCGGTCACTCCCAGCGCGGCGATCATCTCGGGGACGGTGTTGCTGTGGCCGACCACCAGGACCACGGCACCGAGCTCACCCGCGAGCACCCGGCGGGCGAGCTCCGCCGCCGGCGGCGCCACCGCCGGTCGCAGGCCGAGCCGAGCCGCCGGCGGTGCGGCGGTCAGCTTGGTCCGGCGCAGCGTCGAGGTGAACACCGAGGCCACCTGTGCGGTGTGGACGACGTGCGCCAGTTCCTCCGCCCGCGCCGCACCGGCGGCGTTCAGCTCGGGATCCGACGACGTGGGCGGCAGGTCGATGTCCGCATGCCGCGTGAAGAGGACCGTCTGCATGGCTGACCCCGGTTTCAGTCGAAGCGCGGCAGCAGGTTGCGCTCGGCGAGCAGGAACATGACTCCCCGGAGCGTCGTCATGGCATCCCTGGCCAAGGCGAGCATGTTCAGCCCGCCCGGCACGGCGAAGTGTTCTTCCAGCAGCCGGACGATCAGGCCGTACGAGCCGAGGCTGAGCGACCGCAGGGTGTCGTCGGCCTCGTCGACGGGCTCGCGCACCGGGCGCAGGAACTTCTCCGGCAGCTCGTCGCGGAGCGAGGCGAACGCCGCCGCGTGGCCGCCGCCGTCCTCGATCGCGCCGGTGAGCTGGCTGTGCAGGTCGGGATCCAGGTCGGTGACCGAGGCGAGCAGCGATCCGACGACCGCGTACCGGGCGTCCACCGCCTGCGCGATCGCGTACTCACGAGCGAGCAGGCCGTCGAGCTGGGTCGCGTCGAGCGGCGCGAACGCCACCGGCGGAGTCCCGCGCACCTGTGCCGCCGGTGTCAGGTTGCTCGCCCCGCCGGCCGCCACCAGCGCCTCGTTGAGCCGCCGGAGCGGGTACATCGACGCCATCGCGAGGTTGATCCCCGGGCCGCGTTCGACCAGCGCGCAGTCCAGGAACAGGTACTCCACGCACAGCGCGTGCTCCACCGTCGCCAGGTGATCGAGCTCGTCGAGCAGCTTCGCGAGCGGGGTCATCCCGGGCCGCCGTAGATGGCGCCGATGCCGTCGACGTCGTCCTGCGTCAGCTCGCGTCGCGGGCCGTCGTAGGTGGCGAACATGATCGCCGACGGCACCTTGGAGTGCAGCAGGCCGAGGCCGTGGCCCAGCTCGTGCAGGGCGACGGTGAGGAGGTCGATGCCGGTCGGCGGGGTATCGACCGACCAGTTCTCGAACTCGTCGAAGTGGCAGTCGCCGGCGAACTGGCCGCCGCCGGGCGGAGGGAAGAAGCAGTGCGCGAGTACGTTGCGGTTCTCCGCGCCGCCGTCGTCGAAGGGTGAACCGTCGTCGTGGTCGCCGGTGCGCCAGGAGATCTGGATCTCGGCCTCGGCGTCGGCGGGCACCTCGGTGAAGGTGAGCGGGCTGACGCGGCTCCACTGCGCCATCGCCTCGGTCAGCGTGGCCTTGACGTCCTCAGTGGACAGGTCGTCGCCGAGGTTGTCGAACCGGTACCGCAGGTCGGCGGTCGACCAACGGCTGCCGTGGACCGCGAACTCCGCCAGGGCGGCGGGCGCGACGACGTCGGGGTTGCCGCAGCGGCGCATCTCCATGAGACCGATGGTCTTGGGGCCGACGACGCCGTCCGCCTTCAGGCCGTTGAAGTCCTGGTACAGGAGGACGGCCTGCTCCATCACCTCGTCGAACACCGAGGGGTCGGCGACGTCCTCGGGGACCGCGGGCCGCCACTCGCCGAAGGCCGCCAGCGCCGGGTTGGGGAAGTAGCCGAACTTCCTCAGGTAGGCGTGCAGCTTCTGTACGTCCTCGCCGGTGCTGCCCCGTTCGACCTGCCGGGCCGGCACGTATCTTCGCTCAGCCATCGTCGTCTCCCCAGGTCGGAGGTGTTGCCACAGGTGTCGGCTGCTGTCCGCGGGTCGTTACGGGCACACTGGCGGCACACCCGATCGAGAGGAGTGTTGTCCACGATGGACGACAGGGAACCCGCCGCGGTCGACTACGACTCCGAGCTCCGGCTGTACAACGAGATCCTCCGCCCGGCCTTCGGTGTCGGACCACGCGACCACGTACTCGACATCGGTTGCGGGACCGGTCTGACGACTCGGGAGGCGGCCCGGCAGGCCGAGGCCGGCCGAGCGCTCGGTGTCGACCTGTCCGAGCCCGCCATCGCGCAGGCCCGCCGGCTGGCCCAGGAGGACGGCCTGGACAACGTCGAGTTCGAGCCTGCCGACGCTGCGCTGCACCGGTTTCCGGACTCTCGGTTCGATCTCGCGATCAGCAGGTGCGGCACCATGTTCTTCGGCGACCCCGTCGCCGCGTTCGCCAACATCGGTCGAGCCCTGCGCCCCGCCGGGCGGCTGGCGATGATGATCTGGCAGGCCAGGGCGGACAACGAATGGACGGTCGCCATCGAACAGGCGCTCGCCGCACCCGGCGGCAGGGCGGCCGGGGCGCCGGACCCGTTCTCACTGGGCGATCCGACGGCCACGACCGCGATCCTGCACGTGGCCGGGTTCGTCGACGTGAGCTTCACGGATGTCCGGCAACCCGTCTGGTACGGCCCCGACCCGGACGCCGCGCTGGCCTGGGTCCGCAGCTTCGCCAACGTCGGCCAGGCGTTGGCGCGCATGGAGCCGCGCGCCGCCGAGCAGGCACAGGGCCGGCTGCGCGAGATGCTGACGGCGCACCTGGGCGCGGACGGCGTCTGGCTGGGCTCCAGCGCCTGGATCGTCACCGCGCGACTCGGCTGATGGCGATCGCGTCGGGCACGCCGGGCGTCGGCGGGCTGAGCGCGGCGGTGGGCGCGCTGCGAGAGTGGCAACACGACGGGGCGCCGATGCAGCTGCATCCGGGGGACCTGGGCTGGTTCTGGCGGTTCGGTGCGGAGGCGACGGCCGCGGCGGTCCGGACCTGGAGCCGGGACGGACGGATTCTCGCCGTCGGGCTGCTGGATGGGCCCGAGCTGTTGCGGCTGACGATGGCGCCGGACGCTCGGCGGGACGAGGAGCTGGCGCGGCGGCTGGTCGAGGACGTGACCGAGCCGGCGCGCGGCGTCCTGCCCGAGGGCAGGGTGAACATCGAGGCGCCGCTGGACGCGCTGCTCCAGGACCTGCTGTGCGAGGACGGTTGGCACGTCGACGAGCCATGGACGCCACTGCGTCGCGATCTCACCGAGCCGACGCCGGACCCGGGCGTGCGGGTCGAGGTGGTCGGCCCGGCGCAGGCGCGCGTGCGGGCCGCGGTGCAGCGGGCAGCGTTCGACAGGTCGACGTTCACCGACGATCGCTGGCGGGCGATGGCGGCCGGATCGCCGTACGCCGATGCTCGGTGTCTGGTCGCCCACGACGACAAGGGCGACGCGGTGGCGGTGGTGACGGTGTGGTCCGCCGGTCCGGGACGGCCCGGGTTGCTCGAGCCGATGGGCGTGCACCGCGACCATCGGGGTCACGGCTACGGCAGGGCGATCACCGTCGCCGCGGCGGCCGCGCTCCAGGAGCTGGGTTCGTCGAGTGCGTTGGTCTGCACCCCGAGCGCCAACGTCGGCGCCGTCGCCACCTACGAGTCGGCCGGCTTCCGGCGACTCCCTGAGGTCCGGGACCGATACCGGGACGCCGCGGCGGGTTCGCGACGCGCCTGAGCCGTTGGTAGTCGAGAAGTAACGTGCGCCCGACTCCCCGCGACCTCTTCGGGGGGAAGGGAGGCCGCCCATGACTGACACGTCGGTGGCTCCGCGAGGCGGGCGCTGGTACTTCGTGGTGGCCATCGCCTCGATGGGGCTGTTCGCGTGGGTGCCGTTCCTGCACGCGGCCGCTCGTCTCGACCGGCCGGGACCCCGTCGCCTGGCGCTCCTGTTCGGCGCGGTCGCCGCGGCGGTGGCGGTGTGGGCCTCGGTGTCGCCGGACAGCGAGCCGGTCAGTGGGGCCTGGGCCTTGGTGGACGGGATCGCCGTGGTGATCGTGATCGCGGCCATCGCCATCGCGTGCGTGCGGCTGGTGCCGCTGCGCCGCGAGGTCTACGGAGGCGGGCCGGCCAGCTCGGCGAGCGCGTCCGACGCCGCTCTCGCCAACGCGCTGGGTGCCCGCGAGCGACGGGACGCGGCTCGCGCGATCGCCGCGGGCGACCCGCTGCTCGCCCGAGATCTCCGGATCGGCCGGCCGGACCTGCGAGGCGACTACGACGACGGCGGCCTGGTCGAGCTGAACACCGCGCCGGAGGCCACGATCGCCACGCTGTGCGGGCTGCCCGCGGAGCTCGCGGCTCGGATCGTGGCCGCGCGGGAGGAGTGCGGCGGTTTCCTGGCGGTGGACGACGTGTTCAGCCTGGTCTACCTGCCGATGGAGAACTGGAACGTGGTGCGGGACCGGGGTGTGCTCATCGCGTAGCTCCGGCGTCCAGTCCGCGGAGGAGAGCAGCGGGCAGGGCATCCGGGCGGCCTGGATCGGCCTCGGCGGCATGATGGCGACCGCCATCCTGCAGCTGGCCATCGTCGCCGTCTACCGGATCCGTGCCGGACGCCGCATCGGCTCCGCCGCGCTGGTCGCCGAGGGCCAGCACGCACGTGCCGACGGGCTCACCTCCATCGCCGTCGTGGTCGGCGTCGTCGGGGTGTGGCTCGGGTTCGAGCGGGCGGACGCCATCGCCGGTCTGCTCATCGGCGTGGTGGTGTTGGGCATCCTGATCAGCACGATGCGTTCGGTGTTCCGCCGGCTGATGGATGGCGTCGAGCCCGGGATCGTCGACGGGATGACCAGGACCGCGGGGAGCGTCGACGGCGAGCACCCGGACGACCTGCACGAGCTGTCCGGTCACCACGCCAGCGTCGAGGCGCGCGAGGGCTTCGTGGAGGTCCGTCCGCGGCAGGGCTACCGGGTGTCCGTCGTGACGCTGGCCGGGGTGCGGGACCTGTTCGAGATGCGCCTGCTGCTGGAACCGGCCGCGGTCGAGCTGGCCGCCGCCCGCGCCTCCGACGAGGAGCTGGCCGATCTGCACCCGCTCGCCCACGAGACCTATGTGGACGGTGACCGGGCGAGCTACGAACGGTTTCTCCAGCGCAACCGCGAGTTCCACGTCCGCATCGCGCGGGCGGCCGGCAACGAACGGCTCGCCCGCACGCTGCAGGGGCTGCTGGAGGAGATGCAGCGCCTGTTCTTCATCGGCCTGCGCGGGGACGACACCGCCGACCGCTCCGTACGCGCGGCGGCCGGGGTGGTCCTGGCCGACACCACCGCGCGCCGCTCCGTCTAGAAGGGACACCGTGTCCGCGCTCCCGTCAGTCCACTCAAACGGAGTACACGTTCGATCCCGCTCGGCAGGCGCGAGAAGTCAGACAGGGCTGGGAGATCCCGAAGGTTGCGGCACGGTCCGGTCGCTCACGGCGGCCATCGTGCGGACGACCTCCGCCAGTGCCGGCATGTCCTCGTCGATGAGGGCCTGCGGGCCGTCGCACAGCGCGGTCTCCGGTCGGGGGTGGACGTCGACGATCAGACCGTCCGCGCCCGCCGCCAGACCGGCTCGGCTCAGCGGCAGGACCAGGCCGCGCCGCCCGCCCGAGTGGGACGGGTCGATGACCACCGGCAGGTGCGACAGGTGTTGCGCGACCGGGACGGCGGAGACGTCCAGGGTGTTGCGTGTCGCGGTCTCGAAGCTGCGGATGCCGCGCTCGCACAGCACGATGTCCAGGTTGCCGCGCTGGGCGATGTACTCGGCGGCCATCAGCCACTCGTCGATGGTGGCGTTCATGCCGCGCTTGAGCATGATCGGCTTGTCCACCTGGCCGACCGCTTGCAGCAGCGGGAAGTTCTGCATGTTCCGGGTACCGATCTGCAGCATGTCGGCGTAGGAGGCGACCAGGTCGACGTCCTGCGCGCTGACGACTTCCGTCACCACCGGCAGACCGGTCTCCTCCCGCACGTCCGCGAGGATGCGCAGCGCGCGCTCGCCGAGACCCTGGAAGGCGTAGGGCGAGGTGCGCGGCTTGTAGGCGCCGCCCCGCAGCAGCGACGCACCGGCATCGCGCGCCATCAGCGCGGCTCCGAGGGTCTGCTCAGGCGTCTCCACCGCGCACGGCCCGGCGATCAGCGTGGCCGTCCTCGGCCCGATGGGCACGCCGCCCACCCGCACGACCGAGCGGTCCGGGTGGTGGTCGCGGCTGACCAGCTTGTACGGCGTGGAGATGCGGACGACGTCGGCGACGCCGGGCAGGGCGCGCAGTCCGACCTCCTGCAACTGCTCGACGTCCCCGACCAGTCCGATGATCGTGCGGGTGAACCCGCGGCTGACGAACGCGTCACAACGCGCCGTGCCGATGATCTCGACGACCGCGTCGATGTCGGCCGGCGCCGCGTCGGGTGCCATCACGATGACCACGTGGTGCTCCTCGTCTCGCCGCGCTGGGCCAGGTCCGGCCGCAGCGCGCTCGCTCTGCCCAGGTACACGTGCCGCAACCGGGACCGCGGTTCGGACCACTCGACATGGGCGAGCAGTCGCACCACGCGCTCCATGGCTCCCGGCACGGAGATCTCCGCCGCACAGATCAGTGGCACGTCCACCAGGCCGAGCGTGCGGGCCGCCTCCGCGGGAAACGCGCTGTGCAGGTCCGGGGTCGTGGTGAACAGCACGCTGATCACGTTCTCCGGGACGAGGCCGTTGCGTTCCAGCACGGCCTGCATCAGGTCTCGGGTGCCGCCGAGCAGGGCGGTGGGCGTGTCCGCGGTTACCTGAACCGCGCCGCGCACCGCCCCGACCGTCGCCGTCGCCACGGGCTCACTCCTCCAACAGGTCGGGCTGCTCGCGAGTGATCTCGTCGTAGAGCAGCTGGAAGCTGAACCACGCGAGCTGGCGGTCGCCGAAGCCGTCCTTGGCGGCCAGCGCCTGCTTCCGGTCCATGGGGACCTGGGTGCCCGCGGCCATCGCCAGCAGCTGGACCTGGGCACAGGAGTCGAAGGTGAGGAACCAGTGCAGCGCCTCGTCCAGCGTCCGGCCCACGGTGATCAGACCGTGGTGCTTGAGCACGATCGCCCGCCGGTCGCCGAGGTTGTCGGCGATGTCGCGGCCCTGCTCCACCGCGATCGACGGGCCGCGGTAGTCGGAGTAGAGGACCTGGTCCTCGTAGAACGCGGCGGACTCCTGGTCGACGGGCTCCAGCAGCCGGTCCAGCGCGGCGAGCGCGCGGGAGTGCACGGTGTGCGCGTGCGCCGCCGCCTCGGCGTCGTCGCGTGCGTCGTGGATCGCGGCGTGGATGACGAACGCGCTGGGGTTGACCGGGCGGTCGCCCTCGACCACCCGGCCCGTGCTGTCGACACAGATCAGGTCGCGAACCTTCACGAGGTTGAACGAGACACCGAACGGGTTGACCCAGAACCGGTCGTGATGCTCGGGGTCACGCACCGAGATGTGCCCGGAGATGCCTTCGCCGAAGCCGAACCTGCCGAACAGGCGCATCGCCGCGGCGAGCCGCTGCTTGCGATGCCGGCGCTCCTCGGCGACCGTGGCGAACACGGGTGGGGACGGCATGGGCAGGCCGGTGTGCGTGTCGGCGAGGTAGCTCGCCTGCTCTTCCTCGGTCGTGGTCACTGGACGACTTCCCTTCCTCAGATGTATTGCAGGGCCGCGGACCTGACGGCATGCGCGGGCACGAGTGCCTGCGCGATGTCCACCGCGCGATCGACCAGGGACTGCACGCCGAATGTGAAGAAGAGGCTGCCCATCGCCGGGTCGCCCAGTGCGTAGAACCGGGGGTCGGGGATGCCTTCGACGGTGAGCGCGCTGGTCGCGCGGTCCACGGCCACCCCGCCGCGTGGGTGCGGCTCGGCGAACCCCGCGGCGACGAGCGAGCCGACCAGTGTCGTGGCCTTCGCGGACAGCCGCCGTGAGCGGGCGTTGACCGCGTTGACCACGACGTCGAAACGCCGTTCGCCATCCGCGGCGCCGACCACGAAGCCGCCCGGCTCGGGGCGCACGGAGACCACGCGCTGCGCGATCTCCAGCCGGCCGGAGTCGAACAGGCCCAGCAGCGTCTCGGCACTGCTCGGCGGCATGGGACAACACAGGCTCATCAGCGCCCGGTCGTGCTGCAGGGTGTCCTGCTCGTGCGCGGGCAGCAGCGGCCACACGTCCGGGCCCGCGTCGGGCACCGCCTGCTGCACGATTCGCAGCGCGTAGCTGGCCGACTCGACCTCCGCGAACTGGCGGCGCAGCCGCGTCTGCGCGTCCTCGTGGCGCACCGAGTCCAGCTCCGCGGTGACCGTCCAGAGATCCTCGCCGGCGGCGGCCAGCTCCTCGGCCATCACGTCCACGACCTCCGCCAGGGTGAGCGTCCCGCCGGCGGCCGCGATCGCCCGGAACCGGGCGGGCGTGAAGTGCCGCAGCGGCAGGTGTCGCACCTGCTGCCGGACGGCGGGCAGCACCCCGCGGCGGGACAGCAGGGTGACCGGGCCGCGGTGGCCGTGCGCGGTGAGCGCCAGGACGACGTCCACCGCCGTCAGGCCGCTGCCGAGCACGCCCACCGCGGCGTCCGGGTCGACGTCGGCCAGCCGGCTCGCCGTCGGGTAGGGATCGGCCACGAAGCCGGCCGTGCCGGCGAGGTCGTAGACATCGGGCGGGCTGCCCGCGCCGAAGCACAGCACGACCCGGTCGACGGGAGTCCGCCGCCCGTCCGCGCACAGCACGAGATCCCCGCCGTCGAGGCGCACCGCGTCCACTCGGCCGCGTACGAGCTCGACGCGCCAGCCGGCGGCGAGCAGGTCGCGTAACGCCGTCCGCGCCGACTGCTCGAGGTAGTCGCCGTAGAGCGCCCTCGGTAGGAACCGGGTTCCCGCGCGCGGGTCGAACCGGGCGCCCTCGGCGGATCCGGTGACCAGAGCGCGCGCGGTGAGCCACTGCTCGAGGTGGTCCACGTCGTCGGCGCGCACCGACATGTCCCGCGGCGGCGCGTTGACTCGCACGGCGTCCAGGTCGGGCTGGTAGGGGCGGCCCCGCCAGAACGTCTCGCCCGCCTCGAAGACCGTCAGCTCTCCCGGCGGCATGCCGGGTTGTCTCGCCAGCGCGGTGAGCAGGCACACCGCCGACGCACCGCTCCCGACCACACCGATGCGCACCCGTACGCCCCTTCTCGCACAGAATCACCCCGATCGGGGCGGCGCCAACGACTGTAGGACGGGTGTGCCGGCGGGCAGGTGTCCGAATGCGCGCCGAGTCTTGTCAATTAGCGTAACGCGGCTGCGCATGCGTAGCGCTACATTTCCGTTTCACCGATGATGCCACGTTCCCCCATTTGGCAGTGTGCCGAGTCAGCGACGCATCAATAGGATGCAAGGTTGGTGTATTTGATTTTTGGTCGTGTCGAACAATAGGCATAGTTACGGGGGTCCAAACTTCATGGAGCTGGTCAGGGAGCGCGCACAGGGCGACCACACGCGCGTGTTGAGCACGGCGGACGTCACACCGGGTGACCGCGTCGACGCCTGGCACGAGCTGGTCCGGTCGGTGTGCGGACCGGTCGACGTCGCAACCGGAACCGAGTCGTTCGACGGCACGATCATCCAGTCGTCGCTCGGCGATGTGCAGGTCTGCCTCATCACCGCGGACGAGCACTCGGTCAGCAGATCCCGGCGGCGGGTGCGGTTACAGGACGACACACACATCTACGTCTCGACGCCGCTGCGCGGCCGGCTGACGGTCGCACAGGACGAGGAACGCATCGCGGTCGAGGCGGGCGACGTGGTCACCTTCGACAGCACCAGGCCGTACACGCTGGCGCTGCCGGGCGGCGGGCGACTGGTGTCCGTGCGGCTGTCGCACGACCTGCTCGGCCTCAACCCGCGTGGCACGCGGACGCTGACCGCACGCCCGTGGCCAGGCGATACGGGCATCGGCGCGCTGGCCGCGACCGTGCTCAAGGCGTTGGGTCACCGGCTCGCCGAGCTGGACGACCCCGAGCGCAACCACCTGGCCAACGTCGTCGTGGAGCTCGTCACCTCACTGTTCGCCCAGCGCCTGCACACGCTGACCGACAAGTCCGACTCCGCCCGGCAGGGCATGCTGCTGCGGATCCAGAGCTTCGCCCGCAACAACCTCGCCGACACCACGCTCACCCCCTCCGTCCTCGCGCGGTCGCACAACGTCTCGCTGCGGTACCTGCAGCTGCTGTTCGCCGAGCAGGGCACTAGTCCGGCGCGATGGCTGCGCGAGCAGCGACTCGCGCGATGCCGCGCGGACCTGTCCGACGCGAGCCTCGACCACCTCACCGTGGCCGCCATCGGTGCCCGGTGGGGCATCGGGCAGGCGTCGCAGGTGAGCCGGCTGTTCCGCCAGACCTTCGGGGTGTCACCGAGCGTCTACCGGCGGACCAACCGGGGACACTGCGCCATCGCCTGACTGACCGGTGCGCGAAAACCGCACTTCGGGTTCGCGGCTGCGCCACAACTTCCCTCGCACCGGAAGTACCGTTGGATTCCGGTGATCGAAAACCGGGGGCGACTCCCGTCACAGAGAAATTGACGGTTCGCTCCATGTTTATGCCTCCCCCTGTCCGAATTATCCAGGAGAAAAACATGGGTGAGTTTTCCCGTGTGCTCGGCCGGCCCGCCGAGGAGACGAACGGCGCGGTCGTGCCCGACGCGGGCGACGTCCTCGCCCGGGCGGCCGGCGTGGTGGGAGCCGACCGGGTGTCACACACCACGGATCTCGGCCCGAACGTCAGCCGGTACCGGTCGCGGCGCGTCGGCGGTGTGGTCAAGCCCGAGACGGTGGCGCAGGTGCGCGAGCTGGTGCGGCTCTTCGGTTCGGTGCCGGACGCCGGTCTGCACGCGGTGAGCACCGGGCGGAACTGGGGTCTGGGTACCCGCGAGCCGACGGCCGACGACGTGGTCGTGCTCGACCTGGGCGACCTGGCGCAGGTGCGCGAGATCGACCTCACCGGCGGCTGGGCGGTGGTCGAGCCCGGGGTCACCCAGGGCCGGCTGTCACAACGGCTCGACGGCACCGACCGGATGGTCAACGTGACCGTGTCGGCCGCGGAGACCAGTATCGTCGGCAACCTCGTCGACCGTGGCGTCGGCCTGCGCCAACAGCGCACGAGGGACGTGCTGGGACTCGAGGTCGTGCTGCCCGACGGCGAGCTCGCCCGGTTCGGCTGGTGGCCCGGCACCGGCCGAGGCGCCGCGCCCTACCCGCACGGGCTGGGGCCCTCGGCGCTCGGCCTGTTCACCCAGTCCGACCTCGGTGTCGTCACCGCGGCCACGATCGCCCTGCCGCACCGGCCCGAGGCGCTGCGCGTGGTCCGGCTGGACTTCCGCCCCGACGTGCTGGGCGACGTCATCGCGTTGTTGCGGCGCTGGACCGCCCAGGGGCTGACGCGTTCGGTGCCGCGGGTCTTCGACCCGGCCGCCGCGCGGGCCTACGCGGGCAAGCCGGACCTGTACACGGCCCACTTCTGCGTCGACGGCATGGCGCCCGCGGTCGACGCGATCGTGGAGGTCGTCGCGGGACAGGCACGGGACAGCGGGCTGTTCACCGATGTCGACCACACCGCGGCGCGTGCGCCGCGGCATCCCGACCACGAGGTCGCCGCGCTCGTCGAACGCGGCTACGCCGGCGATCCGGATCCGTCCGACCGGCTGTTCCAGGCCAAGATGGGGTACCCGGCCGACGAGATCGACGAGCGGGTGGGCTTCCTGTTCTTCCTGCCGCTGCTGCCGTTCACGGCCGACGCCGTCGAGCTCACCCGCACCCTGACCGACCGGGTCCGCGAGACCACCGGCATCCCCTCCGCGTCGACGCTGCACCTGCTCGACGCCGAGCACATCGACTGCGTCGTCGCCATGAAGTTCGACCGGGCGGACGACGCCGCCACCCGCGCGGCCCATCGCGCGCTCGACCTGTTGTACGACCTGTTCGCCGAGCACGGCTTCGCCCCGTACCGCCTCGACGTCGACCACGCCGAGCGCGTGGACGACTTCCGGGCCGACGAGGCGGCGACCGCGTTCACCCGGCGGCTCAAGGCCACTGTGGACCCAGGCACGGCGCTGGCCCACGGTCGCTACCGCTGATCAGCCAACCGAACCGAGAGGAGCCTCCATGGTCAGCGTCGAGGCGACCACCGCACCACCCATGTCCGCAGAGGAGATCATCAGCCGCGCCGGCGCACTGGTGCCCGTGCTGCGCGAGCGCGCCGAGGAGATCGAGCAGGCACGCCGGCTGCCGCCGCACGTGGTAGCGGCCCTGCGCGAGACCGGCGTGTTCCGCATGGCGACGCCGAGAGCATGGGGCGGCCCCGAGCTGAACTCGATCGACCAGACCCGCGTGATCGAGGTACTGGCGACCGGTGACACGTCGGCCGCGTGGTGCGCCATGATCGGCATGGACACCCCGCTGTACGCCTCCTTCCTGGACGAGTCCGTCGCGCGCGAGATGTTCGTCGACCCCGACATGATCACGGCCGGGCTGATCCTGCCGGTGGGCCGCGGGGTGCGGGTGCCGGGCGGGTTCCGGCTCACCGGCCGCTGGCCGTTCGGCAGCGGCGTGACGCACGCGGACTGGGTGGTCGGCGGCTTCCTCGTGCAGGGCCAGGACGGCGACCTGGAACCGAGCCCCAGCGGCGGACCCGCGCACTGGCGCATCGCCATCGCACCCCGGGACTCCTTTACCGTGCTCGACACCTGGCACACCACCGGCCTCGCCGGCAGCGGCAGCAACGACTACCGGGCCGAGGACCTGTTCGTGCCCGACGAGCGCACGTTCAGCTTCGCCCAGCCGGTCGGCAGCGGCCCGATGAAGACCCCGGAGGCGATTCTGCGCAACATGCCGGGCGTGCCGCTCGGGGCGGCGCGCGCCGCGCTGGACCACGTGCGCGAGCTCGCCGTGAACCGCGTCGACCGGGCCACCGAAAAGCCGTGGGCGGAGACCTACCGAGTGCAGATGACGATCGCCGAGGCGGAGATGGACCTGGGTGCTGCCCGGCACGCCGTCTACGGCAGCCTCGAGCGGCAGTGGGAGCTGCTGTCCGCCGGCGCGGTCCTCAGCGACGACGAGCGGGTCGCCACCGTGTTGGCCCGGGTCAACGCCTTCCGCACGGCGCGGTCCATCGTGTCGCGCCTCTACGACCTGATGGCGACCACGTCGATCTACCGGCCCTCGCCGCTGGACCGGCTGCTGCGCGACCTGACGACGATGCGCCAGCACGTGATCACCCAGGACCAGGTGCTCCAGTCGGCGGGCGCGCTGTTGCTCGGCGGTACGCCACACAACCCGTTCAGTCTCGGCATCGTCCAGTAGGGCACGGAAATGGCCGCCAGAATGTCCTATGTGGATGGTGGAGTGCTGCCGCCGCTCCCGGTCGCCACGCTCGGCGCCGCGCTGACGCGGGCCGCCGGGAGTGCCGGCGGGCTGCACCACCTCGACGAGCACGGGCGGCGCAGCACCCGCAGCTACCGCGAGCTGGCCGAGGACGCGACGGCCGTGCTGGGCGGGCTCCGCGCGGCGGGCGCCCGTCCCGGTGAGCATGTCGTGCTGCAGCTGGCGCACGGCCCCGATCTGCTCACCGCGTTCTGGGCGGCGGTGCTCGGCGGGCTGGTGGCCGTGCCGGTCAGCGCGCAGGCCGGCGCCGACCAGCTGGCCGCCGTGGGCCGGGTCGTCGGC
>NZ_JBOHGA010000115.1:0-19352 GCF_050699915.1 Actinophytocola sp. | reverse complement strand
GAGGTGCCCGTAACGTGGGACTGAGCTCCTGACTAGCGGGAATGACCGGGTAACGTGCTGAAGACTCGTCGCCCGGCAGGTGGAGGTATCCGGCATGTTCCGTAAGGTCCTCGTCGCGAACCGCGGGGAGATCGCGATCCGCGCCTTCCGGGCCGGGTACGAGCTCGGCGCCGGCACCGTCGCCGTCTTCCCCCACGAGGACCGCAACTCGCTGCACCGGATGAAGGCCGACGAGGCCTACGAGATCGGCGAGCCGGGCCACCCGGTCCGCGCGTACCTGTCCGTCGAGGAGATCATCAAGGCGGCCCGCAAGGCGCAGGCGGACGCGGTCTATCCCGGGTACGGCTTCCTGTCGGAGAACCCCGAGCTGGCCCGGGCCTGCGAGACGGCCGGCATCACGTTCGTCGGCCCGTCGACCGAGATCCTGGAGCTGACCGGCAACAAGGCCCGCGCGGTCGCCGCCGCGCGGGAGGCGGGGCTGCCGGTGCTGCGCTCGTCGGAGCCGTCGGCCGACCTCGACCAGCTGCTCGCCGCCGGCGAGGAGCTCGGCTTCCCGTTGTTCGTCAAGGCGGTGGCCGGCGGTGGCGGGCGCGGCATGCGGCGGGTGCCGGACGCGAGCACGCTGCGCGAGTCGATCGAGGCGGCCATGCGCGAGGCCGAGTCGGCCTTCGGCGACCCGACCGTGTTCCTGGAGCAGGCGGTGGTGGCGCCGCGGCACATCGAGGTCCAGGTGCTCGCCGACGGCGAGGGCGGCGTGCTGCATCTGTTCGAGCGGGACTGCTCGGTGCAGCGCCGGCACCAGAAGGTCATCGAGATCGCGCCCGCGCCCAACCTCGACCCCGAGCTGCGCGAGCGGATCTGCGCCGACGCGGTGCGCTTCGCCCGGCACATCGGCTACCGCAACGCCGGCACCGTCGAGTTCCTCCTCGACAGGAGCGGCCAGCACGTCTTCATCGAGATGAACCCGCGCATCCAGGTCGAGCACACGGTCACCGAGGAGGTCACCGACGTCGACCTCGTGCAGTCGCAGCTGCGCATCGCGGCCGGCGAGACGCTGACCGACCTCGGGCTGCGCCAGGAGGAGATGCGCACCCGCGGCGCCGCGCTGCAGTGCCGCATCACCACCGAGGACCCGGCCAACGGCTTCCGCCCGGACACCGGGATCATCAGCGCCTACCGCTCGCCGGGCGGCGCCGGCATCCGACTCGACGGCGGCACCGCGTTCTCCGGCACGGAGATCAGCGCACACTTCGACTCGATGCTGGTGAAGCTGTCCTGCCGCGGGCGCGACTTCACGGCCGCGGTGGCCAGGGCGCGGCGAGCGGTCGCCGAGTTCCGCATCCGCGGCGTGGCCACGAACATCCCGTTCCTGCAGGCGGTCCTGGACGACGCCGACTTCCTCGCCGGCAACGTCACCACGTCGTTCATCGAGGAGCGGCCGCACCTGCTGACCGCGCGCCACTCGGCCGACCGCGGCACCCGGCTGCTCACCTACCTCGTCGACGTCACGGTCAACAAGCCGCACGGCGAGCGCCCGGACATCATCGACCCGGTGAAGAAGCTGCCGGGCGGGCTGCCCGAGGCCGACTCCGCACCGCCGGCCGGCTCGAAGCAGCGGCTCACCGAGCTCGGGCCGGAGGGCTTCGCCCGCTGGATGCGGGAGTCGAAGGCCGTCGGCGTCACCGACACCACCTTCCGCGACGCGCACCAGTCGCTGCTCGCCACCCGCGTCCGGACGAAGGACCTGGCCACGATCGCGCCCCACGTCGCGCACCTGCTGCCCCAGCTGCTGTCCGTGGAGTGCTGGGGCGGCGCGACCTACGACGTGGCGCTGCGCTTCCTCGCCGAGGACCCGTGGGAGCGGCTCGCGGCGCTGCGCACGGCGCTGCCGAACCTGTGCCTGCAGATGCTGCTGCGCGGGCGAAACACCGTGGGCTACACGCCTTACCCGACCGAGGTGACCGCGGCGTTCGTCCACGAGGCCGCGGCCACCGGGATCGACATCTTCCGGATCTTCGACGCGCTCAACGACGTCGAGCAGATGCGCCCGGCCATCGACGCGGTGCTGGAGACCGGCACCGCGGTCGCCGAGGTCGCGCTGTGCTACACCGCCGACCTGTCCGACCCGAGCGAGCGACTGTACACACTGGACTACTACCTGAAGCTCGCCGAGCAGATCGTCGGCGCCGGCGCGCAGGTGCTGTGCGTCAAGGACATGGCCGGGCTGCTGCGCCCACCGGCCGCGCACCGGCTGGTCACCGCGCTGCGCAAGGAGTTCGAGCTGCCGGTCCACCTGCACACCCACGACACCGCGGGCGGGCAGCTCGCCACCTACCTCGCGGCGATCCAGGCCGGGGTGGACGCCGTGGACGGCGCCACCGCGTCGATGGCCGGCACCACCTCGCAGCCGTCCCTGTCCGCGATCGTCGCGGGCACCGACCACGGCGAGCGGGAGACCGGGCTGGACCTGCAGGCGGTCTGCGACCTCGAGCCGTACTGGGAGATCGTGCGCAAGGTGTACGCGCCGTTCGAGGCGGGCCTGCCCGGGCCGAGCGGGCGCGTGTACACCCACGAGATCCCGGGCGGGCAGCTGTCGAACCTGCGCACCCAGGCCATCGCACTCGGGCTCGCGGACCGGTTCGAGCAGATCGAGGCGACCTACGCGGCGGCGGACCGGATGCTCGGCCGGCTGATCAAGGTGACCCCGTCGTCCAAAGTGGTCGGTGACCTCGCGCTGCACCTCGTCGGCGCCGGCGTGGACCCGAAGGAGTTCGAGGCCGACCCGGGCCGCTTCGACGTGCCCGGCTCGGTGATCGGCTTCCTGCGCGGCGAGCTCGGCGACCCGGCCGGCGGGTGGCCGGAACCCTTCCGCAGTAAGGCGTTGAAGGGCCGCGGCGAGCCCAAGCCGGTGGCCGAACTGTCCGAAGAGGACCGGACCGGGCTCGCCGAGGACCGCCGCGCCACGCTGAACCGGCTGCTGTTCCCCGAGCCCACGAAGGAGTTCCTCGCCCACCGCGAGCAGTTCGGCGACACGAGCGTGTTGGCCAGCAAGGACTACTTCTACGGGCTCAAGCCGCGCATGGAGTACCCGGTCGACCTGGAGCGCGGGGTACGGCTGCTCATCGAGCTGGAGGCGATCGGGGAGGCCGACGAGCGCGGCATCCGCAACGTCATGGCCAACCTCAACGGCCAGCTGCGCACCATCCAGGTGCGCGACCGGTCCGTCGCCACCGACCTGCCGGTCGCCGAGCGGGCCGACCGGAACAACCCCGGCCAGGTGGCCGCGCCGTTCGCCGGCGTGGTGACCCTGCAGGTCGGCGAGGGCGACGCGGTCGAGGCGGGCGGCACGGTCGCCACCATCGAGGCGATGAAGATGGAGGCCGCGATCACCGCCCCGAAGGCCGGCACCGTGCAGCGGCTCGCGATCAGCTCCGTGGCGCAGGTCGAGGGTGGCGACCTGCTGGTCGTGCTGAGCTGACCCGGTGGTCGGGCGCGAGCCCGAGCGCGACGATGCCGTCCGCGGTGTCCACGAGGGACTCCCGCAGCGACCGCGGCCGCCAGCCCAGCTCGTCGCGCGCCTTGGCGGAGCTGACGTGCTCCTCCCGCTCGGCGAACTCGAGACCGACCCGCAGCTCCTTGTCGAAGCGCGCGATCGTCCACGTCGCCCAGTACGGCAGCCGGGCGGTGGGGATCCGGTAGCCGCGCGGGCCGAGCTCCTCGGCGAGCGTGGCGGCGAAGTCGGTCGTCCAGGCGTGCTCGCCGGCGCAGATGTAGCGGTTGCCGGCCGCGGCGGGCGTCTCCATCGCCAGCCGGTGCGCGGTCGCCAGGTCGCGCACGTCGACCGGGGCGAACCCGAGCCTGGGCACGGCGGGCATCTGCCGGTTGAGCAGCCGGACGAAGATCGTCATCGACGAGGAGACGGCCGTGTGCTGGGGCGGGCCGATCACCAGGCCCGGGTTGACGGTGACGAGCTCCAGCTCCGGGTGCTCGGCCACGAACGCCCACGCGGCGCGCTCGGCCAGCGTCTTGCTCCTCGGGTAGGCGGTGCAGGCGTCCACATCGGACCAGTCCGCCTCGGTGTGGACGCGGCCGGGGGAGTGTCCCGCGGAGACGGCCGCGATCGACGAGGTGAGCACGACCCGGCGCACGCCGGCCGCCGCGCTCGCGCGCAGCACCCGCAGCGTGCCGTCCACGGCCGGGCGGATCAGCTCGTCCTCGTCGCGGGGCATGGTCGCGGGGAACGGGGAGGCGACGTGCAGCACGGCGTCGACGCCGGCGACCGCCTCGGCCCAGCCGCGGTCGTCGGTGAGGTCGGCCTCGACGAGCTCGAGGTCGCCGCCGAGCGCGCGCAGGTGTGCGACGCGGGCCGGGTCGACGAGGGAGCGCACGGTGCCCCGCACCGAGTAGCCGTGCTCGATCAGGTCGGCGATGCAGTGACCGGCGACGAACCCGGTCGCCCCGGTGACCAGGATCTTGGTCATGTCTTCCAACTCCAAACTAAGCAGTGATTAGAATCTAAACACTGTATAGTCGCCATCGCGATGGTCGTCAAGAAGCGGGTCCCATACGCTCGGGTGGTGGCCGAGCCCAAGCGCAGCAGCTACCACCACGGGTCGCTGCGCGCCGAGCTGCTCGAGGCGTGCGTGCGGCTGATCGAGACCGACGGCATCGGCGCGGTGAGCCTGCGCCGGGTCGCCCGCGAGGCCGGGGTCAGTCCCGGCGCGCCGTACCACCACTTCGCCGACCGAGCGGCGCTGCTCTCGGCGATCTCGGCCCGCGGCTTCGAGCAGCTCACCGTCGGCATGTGCGACGCGCTGGTCGACGTGTCCGGTTTCCGCGCGAAGCTGGTGACGATCGCGACCGCCTACGTCGAGTTCGCCCGCCGGCACAAGGCCTACTTCCAGCTGATGTTCCGCCCGGAGCTGTCCCAGCCGGAGAAGCACCCGGACGCGCGGGCGGCCGGCGACGCGGCCTTCGCGGTGCTCAGCGGCGTGGTGGCGGAGTGCGGGGTGGCCGACCCGGACGGCCTCGCGGTGTCGCTGTGGGCCTTCGCCCACGGCCTGGCCTCGCTGGCGATCGACGGGCAGCTCGACCACCGGGGCGAGCTGGCCGACACGTCGGTGGACGACCTGATCGCCCGGGCGGTGGGCTTCCTCGACGCCGCGCTGCCGGCCACTCCTTGAGCCCGGCGAACCCCGACCCGATCCGGGCCGCGTTGGGAAAAACCTGAAAGGTACTGGCGTTCGGCGGTCGTCTGACGTTACGGTGTGTTACCGGCTGGGGGCCGGTTCGATCGGTGGGGACCGATCGACTGGGGAACTGGGGGCTCGTCATGAGCGTGCGTTTCTTCGACGTCGTCGCGTTGCAGGTGCCGATCGCCTTCGACGCCCACGGCGACCACGACCGCAACGGAATGATCTTCGCGCTGGGCGAGAACGAGGCCGAGCTGCGGGCGATCAAGGCCGGCTGGCCGGACCCGTTTCCGGACCCGGTCGAGCATCCAGAGCTCCTGCCGAAGCCGCATCCGCTCGTCCGGCCGCTCGTCCTGCGTGCCCACGTCGGCGACCGCGTCGTCGTGCTGTTCCGCAACGAGCTGGACCGGCACGCGGGCATCCACCCGCAGGGCGTCGGCTACGACGTCGAGACGATGGACGGCGGCGCGGTCGGGGCCAACCCCGACTCCGCGGCCCGCCCCGGCGGACGGCGCAGCTACGTCTGGGAATGCACCGACGAGGGCGTGTTCTTCTTCCACGACCTCGCCGACATCCGCGGCGGCGAGGAGGGCTCGAACGCGCACGGCCTGTTCGGCGCGCTCGTCGTCGAGCCGGCCGGGTCGCGGTGGACCGACCCGGTGACCGGTGTGCCGATCGTCGACGGGCTCTACGCGGACGTGCACGTGCCGGGCGAGCCGAGCTTCCGCGAGTACGTCGTCTTCATGCAGGACGAGACGCCCAACGACAACCCGGTCAAGCCGCCGCACCCGACCTACGAGTGCGAGCTGCCGCGCCCGCACGGGCACTCGGTGATCCGCGGCGAGGAGCGGCTCGCGCCCACGATCCTCACCGGGGACGACGAGCACGGCGGCCACGGCGAGCACGGCGGCGACGCCATGGACTCGATGATGGTCATGAGCTACCGCACCGAGCCGATGGGCTGGCGCTCGCTCGCCTACGAGCGGCTGCTGGCCGCAGGAAAGATCGACCCGGCGCGCGACGCGATCGTCGGCGAGGAGCAGCACCACAGCTCGTGGCTCTTCGGCGACCCGGCCACGCCGATCCTGCGGGCGTACCCGGGAGACCGCGCGAAGATCCGCCTGGTGCACGCCGGGGTCAAGGAGACCCACGTCTTCCACCTGCACCTGCACCAGTGGCGCGCGGTGCCCGGCCATGACGAGTCGCCGATCGTCGACTCGATCTCGATCACCCCGCAGCAGGCGTTCACGATCGAGCCGATCGGCGGCGCGGGCTCGGTGCAGAACGCGACCGGCGACATCATCTGGCACTGCCACCTATACCCGCATTTCCACTCCGGCATGTGGGGCATGTGGCGCGTGTTCGACACGCGCCAGGATGGCTCCGGCCACTACCCGGACGGCACGCCGATCGCGGCCCTGCAACCGCTGCCGGGCCACGTGCCGCCGCGCCCGTCGACGGAGCGGCCGGGCTTCCCGGCGTTCATCGCGGGCGAGTTCCCACAGAAGTCGCCGCGCCCGCCGCGCACTCCGCTGATGCCCGAGGGCATGGGCCGCGAGCCGACCGAGCTGGAGCGCAACGCCTTCTGCCCCGACCCACAGCCGGGGGAGGCGTTCACGAAGTCCACGCTCGACCCGGCGGCACCGGTCCGCCGCTACCACCTCGTCGTGCTCGAGGGAACGGTCGACTACTACGAGTCCAGCGGCGGCGAGGGTGGCCACGCGAACAGCTGGCACGACCACCGCGCGGTGTTCTTCGTGCTGCAGGAGGAGATCGATGAGGCGGGCGGTGTCGAGGAGTTCCGGCGCCAGCTCGAGGAGGGCACCCGCGAGGTCCAGCCGATCGCCATCCGCGCGCGCAAGGGCGAGGTGCTCGAGCTGACGCTGACCAACGAGCTGCCCACCGGTTGCCAGCCGGCGACCGCGTTCGACGCCGTGCTGCCGTTCCAGCCGGAGTGCGGCCTGCACGTGCACCTGGTCAAGTTCGACCCGCTGGTCTCCGACGGCGCGAGCGTCGGCTGGAACTACCTGTCCGGCACGGCGACCGCCGACCATGGCGACGAGGACCACGAGCGGTACAAGAGCTGGATCTACCGCTGGTACTGCGACGAGGAGTTCGGCGTCGTCTTCTTCCACGACCACCTGTTGGCCAACGAGCGTCAGCGGCACGGCCTGTTCGGCTCGATGATCGCGGAGCCGGCGGGGGCCGTGTGGGTCGACCCGCACGACCACGACCGCGAGGTACGCAACGCGAACCAGGCGGTGGTGAAGCTGCCGGACGGGTCGGCCTTCCGTGAGCAGGTGCTCGGCGTCGCCGACTTCGTGCCGCTGGTCGAGCACGGCGAGGACGAGGCCGGCGAGCCGATCAACCCGCCCGCGTTCCCCGGTTCGCTGGACGACCAGGGCGCGATGGGCGTCGACTACCGGTGCGCGCCGCTGCACGAGCGGCCGGGCGATCCGGCGGAGTGGTTCTCCAGCGAGGTGCACGGCGACCCGGGAACCCCGATCCTGCGCGGCTATCCGGGCGAGAACATCCGGCTGCGGCTGTACCAGGGCTCGCACGAGGAGCAGCACAGCTTCACCGTGCACGGCATGCGCTGGCACGCGTGGCGCGACGACCCGAGCTCGCCGGTGCGCGACCAGCAGACGATCGGCATCTCCGAGGCGTTCAGCTTCCACCTCGACCCGAACACGCTGCCGGGCGACCATCTGTGGAACTTCTGCACGGCGGACGAGACCTGGTTGGGGCTGTGGGGCCTCATCCGCCTGCACGAGTCCGTCGTGGACGACCTGCCGGCGCTGCCCGGCGCGTTCGCCGGCGCCGGGCTGCCGGCGTTCGACCCCGCCCGGACGCGGCGGTACGAGGTGCGCGCGGTGCCGCACGAGATCGTCTACAGCGAACAGCGCACCGACCCGTTCGGCACCGTGTACACAGTGGACGGTCAAGCGCCCGGCGAGCCGCTGGTGCTGCGTTGCCGGGTCGGCGAGTGGGTCGAGGTGACGCTGCACAACGACCTGCCGGGTCCGGGCGAGGCGACGCCGTTCGACCCGGAGTTCTCCGCGAAGGACGACCCGGCCGAGCGGGTGATCTCCGAGCGGGTGTCGCTGCACGCGGGCGGGCTGCTGCGTGCGGACGTGCGGAACACGGACGGGTCGTGGGTCGGGGTCAACCCGGACACCACGGTCAAGCCCGGCGACAGCGTCGTGCAGCGCTGGTTCGCCGACCGCGAGGGCGTGGTGCTGCTGCAGGACCGCGCGGACGTCCGGACCCACCGCCACCGCGGGCTGCTGGGCGCGCTCGTCGTGGAACCGGCCGACGTGACGCCGTCGCGCTGGGTGGGGGAGCGGGCCGACCTGCGCGGGCCCGGCGGCTCGCTCGAGCGTGAGCTCGTGCTGTTGTTGCAGGACGGCGTTCGGATGTACCACGACGGCGACACCACCCAGCCGGTGCGCGACCTCGAGGACGAGCCGGACGACACCGGGCAGAAGGCGCTGAACTTCCGCAGCGCGCACCTGCGGCCGCGGCGCCCGTCGCTCGCCGACCGCGAGCCGGGCACGCCGCTGCTGGAGTGCTCGCCCGGCGACCGGGTGCGGCTGCATCTCGTGTTGGGCACCGACCGTGCGCGCAACCACGGGTTCCTGGTGCATGGCCAGACCTGGCCGATGGAGGAGCACCTGGCCTCGCCGCGGGTGGGGGCGATCGGGGCGTTGAGCGTCGCAAGCGCTCGTACGCTCCGGTTCACGGCGGGCGATCCGGGTGACTACGCCTATCGGTCCGGGGTGCTGCGGTGGGCGGTCACGGAGGGGATGTGGGGCCTGATCCGCGTCCGCTGAGCCCGCGGCCGGCGGCGGGTCGCGCAGACTTCTGCGCGGCCCGCCGTTCGTCGTCGCGGGCCAGGCGGGTCAGGCGGCCGGCCAGGACGGCTCGGTCGTCAGCACGGTCAGGCGCTGGGTCGCCCGGGTCAGCGCCACGTACAGGGTGCGCGGGCCGGTGGTCGACTCGGTCACCAGCTCGGTCGGCTCCACCAGGACCACGGCGTCGTACTCCAGGCCCTTCGCCGCCAGACCGTCCACCACGGACAGCCGCGGATCGTCCACCTCGGACAGTGCGGCCTGGACGGAGTCGAGCCGGCCGGTGGCGGTGATCACGCCGACCGTACCGTCCACATCGGACAACAGCTCGCGGGCGGCGGTGCGTACCGCCGAGGGGATCTCCGACTGCTCCACCGTGCGGATCGACGGCTTCTCCCCGGTGGCGCGGACCGCGGTCGGCAGCTGGTCCGCGGTCGCCACGTCCCCGACGACCTGGGCCGCCAGCTCGAAGATCTCCGCGGAGTTGCGGTAGTTGGTGGCGAGCGTGAAGCGGCGGTGGGTGGTCCGCGGGCCGAACGCCGTGGTCCGCGCCGACTCCGCCTCGGCCGGGTCCGGCCACGAGCTCTGCACCGGGTCGCCGACGATCGTCCAGCTCGCGTACCGCCCGCGCCGGCCCACCATCCGCCACTGCATCGGCGAGAGGTCCTGCGCCTCGTCGACGACGATGTGTGAGTACTCGTCGTAGTGCTCGGCCCGCCGGTAGCCCGGCGCATCGGCGGCGCTCCACCGCGCCAGCTCGGCGGCGGCCTGCGCGGCCCGGCGGCGGTGCCGGCGCGGCGCCGGACCCAGCAGCACTCGCAGCTCGTCCAGCAGCGCCACGTCCGCCACGGTGGGACCGGACGACTCCCGCCACGACGCCGCCAACATGTCGAGCTCGTCGGCGGACAGGGCGCGGCCGGCGACCGACCCGAGCCACGCCCGGTCGCCGAGCCAGCCCAGCACCTCGTCGGACGTCAGGATCGGCCACCAGACCACGACGAACCGGTGGAAGTCGATCCGCTCGCCCAGCGCGGTGACCAGCTCGTCGTGGTCCATGCCCGGCCGGTCCTCCGCCTGCCGCCACAGCGCCTCCAGCAGCGCCTCGGCCGCGTCCACACGGGACTGGTTCGGCGGCCGCCCGGCCGCGTGCACCGACCGTCGGACCCGGGCGAGCTCGGCCGCATCCAGCTTCAGCACCTCGCCGCGGTAGGTGATCCGCAGCTCCTCCGGCGCGTTCGGCGGCGGCTCGCGCAGCGCCCGCTTGAGCACCCGCCGCATCCGCAGCGACCCCTTCACCCGCGCCACCTCGGGCGCGTCGTGCCCGACGGCCGCGGCGCCGTCGAGCACCTCGCCCAGCGAGCGCAGCTCGACGGTGTCCTCGCCCATCGACGGGAGCACCCGCGAGATGTAGGACGTGAACGCCGGCGACGGGCCGATCACCAGCACGCCCGAGCCGCCCATCCGCCGCCGGTCCCGGTAGAGCAGGTAGGCGACCCGGTGCAGCGCCACGGCGGTCTTGCCGGTGCCCGGCCCGCCGGTGATCTCGGTGATGCCCCGCCACGGGGCCCGGATCGCGTCGTCCTGTTCCTTCTGGATCGTGGCGACGATGTCGCGCATCTTGTCGCCGCGGGCGCGGGTGAGCGAGGCCATCAGCGCGCCCTCGCCGACCACCGCCATGCCCTCCGGCCGCTTCTCCGGCGCCAGCAGGTCGTCGTCGATGTCCACAACGGACTGGCCGGTCGAGCGGATGACCCGGCGGCGCACCACGTTCATCGGCTGCTCGGCGGTCGCCTGGTAGAACGCCGCCGCGGCCGGCGCGCGCCAGTCGGTGACCAGGTTGTCGAAGTTGACGTCCCGGACGCCGAGCCGGCCGACGTACATGGTCTCGGTCTCGGGGTCGGCGTCCGGATCGCCGCCCTCGTCGGTGTCCAACCGGCCGAACACCAGGCCCTCGTGCTCGGCGTCGAGCGTGCGCAGGATCTGGTTGGCGTGGCGCACCATCACGTCGCGCTCGAACAGCATCGAGGCCTGCTCGAAGATGGCCTCGTTGCGGGCGCCGTGAGCCAGCTGGTCGCCGCGGCGGCGCATGTCCCGCGCCTCGACGCGCATCTCCTCGACGCGCTCGTACACGACGTCGACGTGAGCCTGCTCGGCCGCGATCTCGGCCTGCCTGACAGAGGTGTGCGACACCCAGCCGCTCCCCGGTTCGCCTGCTTCGTGGAGGTGGACAAGAGAGCCTACGCGAACCGCGGCGCCCAGGGGCGCACGACCTGATCACAGTTCGCTGGGCCACGATGTGCTGGTGACGAGGATCGTGGCCGGGTCAGCGGGCGGCCGGCAGCTCGCCGTGCCGCGGCGCGGCACCAGGCCGACGTCGGACCGGGTGCGCGAGGCCCTGTTCAGCGCCGTCGAGGCGGCCATGGACCTCGACGGGGCGCGCGTGCTGGACCTCTACGCCGGCACCGGCGCGCTCGGGCTGGAGGCGTTGTCCCGCGGCGCCGACACCGCCGTCCTGGTCGAGTCGGACGCGGGCGCGCTCGCGGTGCTGCGCAAGAACATCGCCGCGGTCGGCCTGGCCGGCGCGACGGCCCGGCCGGGCCGGGTGGCGGCGGTGCTCGCCGAGCCGCCGGCGGAGCCGTTCGACCTGGTCCTCGCCGACCCGCCGTACGCGCTCGACCCGGCGCCCGACCTCGCCGCGCTCGTCGCGCACGGCTGGGTGGTCCCGGGCTCGCTGGTGATCGTCGAGCGCGCCCGCCGGTCCGGGCCGCCGGCCTGGCCGTCCGCGCTGGTCCCGGGCCGGATCCGCCGCTACGGCGACACCGAGCTGCACTGGGCGACCACGGAGTGATCAGGACCACCGTCGTCAGGTCGAGGCCCGTTCGTGCTGATACCTTCCGCTTCCATGAGGCGCGCGGTGTGTCCTGGCTCCTACGACCCGCCGACCAACGGCCACCTCGACATCCTCGAGCGGGCCTCCGCCGTGTTCGACGAGGTCGTCGTCGCCGTGCTGATCAACAAGAACAAGCGTGGCCTGTTCACCGTCGACGAGCGCATGGAGCTGCTCGCCGAGACGGTCGCCCACCTGCCGAACATCCGCATCGACTCGTGGCACGGGCTGCTCGTGGAGTACTGCCGCCAGCACGACATCCGGGCGATCGTGAAGGGCCTGCGCGCGGTCAGCGACTTCGACTACGAGCTGCAGATGGCGCAGATGAACCAGCAGCTCACGGGAATCGAGACGCTGTTCATGCCGACGAAACCGCTGAACAGCTTCCTGTCCAGCTCGCTGGTCAAGGAGGTGGCGACCTACGGCGGCGACGTGGCCCACCTGCTGCCGGAGAACGTCCACCGCCGGCTGCTCAAGCGCCTGGCGGAGGACCAGGGTTGAGGCTCAGCTTCATGCCGACGTGGCTCGCCACGAAGCCGAGTCGCTCGTAGAACCGGTGCGCGTCCGTCCGGCTGGCGTCGGTCGTGAGCTGCACCATCGCCGCGCCCCGGTCCCGTGACGTCGAGATCGCCCACTCCGCCAGCCGTCGGCCCAGCCCGCTCCCGCGCTGGTCGGCCCGCACCCGGACGGCCTCGATCAGCGCGCGCGTCGCGCCGCGGCGGGACAGGCCCGGGATGAACGTCAGCTGCAGGGTCCCGGCCACCTGGTCGCCGACCACCGCCACCGCCAGGAGCTGCCGCGGGTCCGCGTCGATCTCCGCGAACGCCGCCGAGTAGACCGGGTCGCCAGGCGACTCGCGCTTCGCGCCTAGCGGGTCGTCGGCGAGCATCGCCACGATCGCCGGCACGTCGTCGGCTGTCGCCCGGCGGATGACGAGGTTGTCCATGTAGTCCATTCAACCGGTACCGAACCCGTGGGTACCCGACGATCGGCGTCTACTGAGGCGTCGTCTGATCGCGTTACGGTTTGCAAATGAGCGACGCCACTCCGAATCGCGTGAAGACGCTCCTGACCGTGCTGATCGCGGTTCTCGGCGTGTTCGGGATCTCGACGGCCACGTTCGCGGCGACCTCCGCCACCGACACCACCGCGACGGCCCTCGCCCAGCCGCAGTGCGGGGACACGTCCAGCTACCCGGTCGTGGCGCTGGCCGAGCTGCCCCCGGAGGCCTCCGACACGGAGGACCTGATCGCCTCCGACGGTCCCTTCCCGTTTCCCCAGGACGGCACCGAGTTCCAGAACCGCGAGGGCCTGCTGCCCGACTGCGAGAGCGGCTACTACCACGAGTACACCGTGAAGACGCCCGGCAGCTCGGACCGCGGTGCGCGGCGGATCGTCACCGGCACGGGCGGCGAGCACTTCTACACCGACGACCACTACGAGTCGTTCTCCCTGATCGACCTCGCCGGCGGCGGTGGCGACCCCGCGTGCGGCGACACGGCCGGCATCGAGGAGGTGCCGATGTCGAGCCTGCCCGCCGAGGTGGCCGACACGGTCGCGCTGGTCTACGCCGGCGGCCCGTACCCGGACCCGGAGGACGGCAAGCTCTACGAGAACCGGGAGCGTGTGCTGCCCCCGTGCGAGGCGGGCTACTACGACCTCTACACGGTGCCCACCCCGGGCGTGCCCGGCCGCGGCGAACGCCGGCTCATCACCGGCGACGAGGGCGAGTTCTTCTTCACCCCGGACCGCTACGGCAGCTTCGTGCTGATCGACGTGGCCGCCTGACACGCCAGCCAGGCCCGACCTCCCCCGACCACCCTGTGTGAGACGGCAAACTGGACCGTGGAGTCATGCGCCGGGGTGGGCGGAGGAGGCACGGGTGTACAAGGTGTTCGAGGCGCTCGACGAGCTCGTCACGATCCTGGAGGAGGCCAGGGGAGTGCCGATGACGTCCAGCTGCGTGGTGCCTCGGGGGGACATCCTCGAACTGCTCGACGAGGTGCGCGACGCCCTCCCGGGCGAGGTCGACGACGCGCAGGACGTGCTCGACCGCAAGGACGAGATCGTCGGCAAGGCCGAGCACGAGGCCGAACAGACGATCAGCAAGGCGAACCTCGAGGCGGAGAAGACGATCGCGGACGCGCGCGCGGAAGCCGAGCGCCTGGAGGCCGAGGCCGCCGCGCACGCCGACCGGCTGGTCGCCGACGCCGAGGAGCAGGCCGACCGGACCGTGGCCGCGGGCCAGGCGAAGTTCGACGAGCTGGTCTCCCGTTCCCGGGACGAGGCCGAGCGGATGATCCAGGCCGGCCGCGAGTCCTACGAGCGCCAGATCGAGGACGGCCGGCTCGAGCAGGGCCGGCTGGTGTCGCAGACCGAGGTCGTGCAGGCCGCGCACGCGGAGTCGGCCCGGATCCTCGACGCGACCGCCGACGAGGCGGCCCGCCAGCGCGGCGAGTGTGACGAGTACGTGGACAGCAAGCTCGCGGAGTTCGGTGACCTGCTCACGCACACCCTGCGCACGGTCGACAAGGGCCGGGCCCACCTGCGCGGTGCCGCACTGGGCGCGTCCGGCGGCGGCGCCCCGTTCGACTACCAGTCCTGAAAGTGCCGACAGTTCGCTCCGCGCGCTCGTCAGTCCAGGCGGCGGACGCGGCTCCGCTCTCGCTCACGTACCCTGGTCGAGCTGTGGCGCGGTCACGCGCCGGAACAAACAACGGTGGGGAAGCGTCGAGTTCGTCATGTCCGAACAACGCCGTAGCCCGTGGGTGATCGACACGCGGGAGCTCGGTCGCCGGCCGGGCCTGTCCCGCGAGGTGCACCGCGTGGTCCAGACCGAAGCCGCCCTCGGGGTCGAGGGTGTCATCGCCGTGCCCAAGGGCGCCGAGGTCGAGCTGGACGTCCTGCTCGAGTCGGTGGTGGAGGGCGTGCTGGTGACCGGCACCGCGTACGCGCCGGTCGCGGGCGAGTGCTCGCGCTGCCTCGACCCGATCGCGGACGAGTCCGTCGAGGTCGAGTTCACCGAGCTGTTCGCCTATCCGGACAGCGCGACCGAGCAGACCACGGACGAGGACGAGATCGCCCGGCTGGTCGACGACCTCGTCGACCTCGCACCGGTGGTGCGCGACGCGACGGTGCTGGCCCTGCCCAGCGTCCCGCTGTGCACCCCGGACTGCGCGGGGCTGTGCCCCGAGTGCGGTGCCAAGTGGGCCGATCTCGGTCCGGATCACCGGCATGAGACCATTGACCCTCGGTGGGCCGCGCTCACCGAGCGGTTCAGCACGGATCGGGACGAGTGAGTCCCCCCACCTCGAAGCTTGTCGAAGGAGATTGAGTCGTGGCCGTCCCCAAGCGGAGGAAGTCGCGTTCGAACACGCGCACGCGCCGGTCGCAGTGGAAGACCAGCGCGCCGCACCTGGTGGAGTGCTCGAATCGGGCCTGCCGGAAGCCGAAGCCCCAGCACGTCGTCTGCCCCGAGTGCGGCCAGTACGACAACCGTCAGGTCACCGAGCCCGCCTAGTGCGCGACAGTTGGTAAGCGGCAGTGGCGACTAGGGCGGCACGGGGCCCGACGGCCGACCCGAGCAAGCTGCTCGAGGCGCTCGGCGTGGAGCTCGACGCCGAGCTGCTGACGCTTGCCATGACGCACCGCTCGTACGCCTACGAGAACGGCGGGCTGCCGCCGAACGAGCGGCTGGAGTTCCTCGGCGACGCCGTGCTCGGCCTCGTGGTCACCGACCACCTGTACCGCGCCCATCCCGACCTGCCCGAGGGTCATCTGGCGAAGCTGCGCGCGAGCGTGGTCAACATGCATGCGCTGGCCGGGGTCGCCCGCAGCCTCGGCGGGGACGGGCTCGGCGCGCACCTGCTGCTGGGCAAGGGCGAGGAGCTCACCGGGGGCCGCGACAAGGCCAGCATCCTGGCCGACGGCATGGAGGCCGTGATCGGCGCGGTGTACCTCGCGCACGGCGTCGAGGTCGCGCGCGCACTGGTGCACCGGCTGTTCGACCCACTGCTCACCGAGGCGCCGCGGCTGGGCGCCGGGCTCGACTGGAAGACCTCGCTGCAGGAGCTGACCGCGCAGGAGGGCCTCGGCGTGCCCGAGTACCGGGTGCGGGAGGAGGGCCCCGACCACCGCAAGGAGTTCACCGCGACGGTGCTCGTGGCCGGGCAGGACCGGGGGAGCGGCGACGGGAAGACGAAGAAGGAAGCCGAGCAGAAGGCCGCCGAGGCCGCTTGGCGGACGCTGTCCGAGCTGATCAAGTCGGGCAAGCCCGACCCGGCCTCGTCCTAGCCGCCGCGGCCTTCCATGCCTGAGTTGCCCGAAGTCGAGGTTGTTCGACGTGGCCTCGCCGAACATGTCACCGGCCGGCGACTGCGCACGGTCGAGGTACTGCACCCACGGGCGATCCGCCGCTACCTCGCGGGGCCGACGGACTTCTCCGGCCGGCTCGCGGGCCGCGCCGTCGAGGCCGTCGCTCGCCGCGGCAAGTACCTGTGGGTGTCGCTGGACGAGGGCGAGGCGCTGCTCGCGCACCTCGGGATGAGCGGCCAGCTGCTGGTCCAGCCCGCGGGCGCACCGGACGAGAAGCACCTGCGGATCCGGTTCTCCTTCGCCGACGGCGGTCCGGAACTGCGGTTCGTCGACCAACGCACGTTCGGCGGCTGCACCCTCGACGAGCTGGTCGAGGTGGACGGGACCCGCGTGCCGCGGCTGATCTCGCACATCGCCCGGGACCCGATGGACCCGCTGTTCTCGCTGCCCGCGACGGTGGCGGCGCTGCGCCGGCGGCGCACGGAGCTCAAGCGGGCGCTGCTGGACCAGTCGCTCGTGTCTGGCATCGGCAACATCTACGCGGACGAGGCGCTGTGGCGGGCGAAGCTGCACTGGGCCCGGCCGACGGACCGGCTGTCCGCCGCGCGCACGACCGAGGTGCTGACCGCCGCGACGCAGGTGATGGCCGAGGCGTTGGGCGAGGGCGGCACGTCCTTCGATGCGTTGTACGTCAACGTGAACGGCCAGTCCGGCTACTTCGACCGGTCGCTCGCGGTGTACGGCCAGGAGGGCCTGCCCTGCCCGCGGTGCGGTCGCCCGGTGCGCCGGGAGCCGTTCATGAACCGGTCGTCCTACTCCTGCCCCCGCTGCCAGCCGCGACCCCGGGTGAGCTCCTAGAATCGCGCGGTGTCGCGGCTGATCCTGCTCAACGGGCCACCCGGGTGCGGCAAGTCGACGCTGGCGCGCCGGTACGCCGACGCGCGTCCGCTGGTGCTGAACCTGGACATCGACCGGCTGCGCGACCTGGTCGGCGGGTGGCGCGACGAGCCGCACGCCGCCGGGCTGCTCGCCCGGGAGATCGCGCTGGCCGCGGCTCGGGTCCATTTGGGAGCCGGCCACGACGTGGTGGTCCCGCAGTTCCTCGGCTGGCCCACGTTCATCGAGCAGCTGGAGCGCCTCGCGGGTGAGGTCGGGGCCTCCTTCCACGAGATCGTGCTGCTGGACGACAAGGAGGCCGTGCTGCGCCGGTTCGCGCGGCGGGGTCGGGAGTCGGCCGAGGCGGCGCACCGGGACGCGCGGGAGCAGCTCGAGCGCGGCGGCGGGCTCGCGGAGCTGTCCGCGATGTACGACCGGCTGCTGGCGGTCCTCGCCGAGCGGCCGGAGGCGCGGGTCGTGCGATGCGAGGACGGCGGCGAGGACATGGCCTACCGCGAGCTGGTGCGCCTGCTGGCGTGACAGGTCAGGGCTCGCGGCGCCACCAGCGGCCGCGTTCCTCCGCGCGGATCTCCTGCGTGATGTGGGCCGGGTCCTGGGTCGGGCCGGGCCGCATGGTGATCAGCTCGTCGAACGACAACGCCGGACCCGGGAGCCTCTCGTCGGACAGGAAGCGCAGCATGCCGTCCAGCATGAGCTCCAGGTGGCGGTGGCTGAGCCGGTAGTTGTCCTCCGCGGAGATGGCACCCGGCAGGGCCGGCGTGAACCGGGTGATCAGCAGGCTGATGTCGCCGGCCGTCACGTCCCGGCGCAGCGAGCCCTCCTCGTGCGCGGCGGCCGCGAGCGCGTCGTGCGCCTCGCGGGACAGCCGGCGCGCCTCGATCAGCTCGTCGTCGACCGGGAGGCGCTCGGCCAGCACCGGCAGCACCGCGCCGATGCGCAGGTCGATCGAGTCGTGCATGTAGCGGGCCAGCGCTGTGAACGCGTCCGTCTCTTCGGCCAACGCCGCCCGCGCCTCCGCCGCGGACTGCCTGAGCGTCTCCAGCGCGACCTGGCGAAGCAAGACCGAGCGGTCGGGAAAATGTCGGTAGAGGGTCGCGATTCCGACCTGTGCGCGGCGGGCGATCAGGTCCATCGGTGTGTTGGGGCCCTGCTCGATGATGAGGTCAGCGGCGGCACGTAGGATCTGCTGGCGGTTGCGCAGAGCGTCCGCTCGGGGCCGGCGGGGTTTGGGCCGTGGTTTGTCGGGCTCGCTCATGGTCGCCTATCCGGAAGAAATTCCTTCGGATAGCTCACGTTACTGGAGGCGTCGCCGCATCACCAGGGTGATGTGTTCACCGTCCGTGCCCAATGGCGCAGACTTGCCTGGTGGAGCTCACCGCGGAACCGGCAACGGAGTCGCCGCGGCCGGCCGAGCCCCGGCGCGGCGAGCTGCGCATCTACTTCGGCGCGGCGCCGGGCGTCGGCAAGACCTACGCGATGCTCGGCGAGGCGCACCGGCGCCTCGAGCGGGGCACCGACGTCGTCGTCGGCCTCGTCGAGACCCACGAGCGCGCCCGGACCGACGAGCTGCTCGCCGGCCTCGAGGTTGTGCCCCGGCGCACGGTCGTCCACCAGGGCCGCGAGCTCACCGAGCTGGACGTCGACACCGTCCTCGACCGCCGGCCGGAGGTCGTGCTCGTCGACGAGCTCGCGCACACCAACGTCGCGGGCTCGCGCCACGCCAAGCGGTGGCAGGACGTCGAGGAGCTCCTGGCCGCCGGCATCACGGTCCTGTCCACCGTCAACGTCGCGCACCTCGAGAGCGTCACCGACGTCGTCGAGCGAATCACCGGCGTGCGCCAGCAGGAGACCGTCCCCGACGAGATGGTCCGCCGGGCCGAGCAGATCGAGCTCGTCGACATCACTCCCGAGGCGCTGCGCCGCCGGCTCGCGCACGGCAACGTCTACCCCGCCCGCGTCATCGACGCCGCGCTGGGCAACTACTTCCGGCCCGGCAACCTGATCGCCCTGCGCGAGCTGGCGCTGCTGTGGGTGGCCGACCAGGTCGACGTCGCCCTGCAGCGGTACCGCGCCGAGCAGCACATCACCGAGACGTGGGAGGCCCGCGAGCGCGTCGTCGTCGCGGTGGCCGGCGGGCCGGAGACCGAGGCGCTGATCCGCCGCGCGCGGCGCATCGCCGCCCGCGCCGGCGCCGAGCTGCTGGTGCTGCAC
>NZ_JBOHGA010000114.1:0-19422 GCF_050699915.1 Actinophytocola sp. | reverse complement strand
CCCGAGACCAGAGGTTCAGCCCTGCGGCTGGCTGATGTTCACCATCCACGGGACGCCGAACTGGTCGACGCACATGCCGAACTCGTCGCCCCACATCTGCTTCTCCAGCGGCATCGTGACCTTGCCGCCCGCGGAGAGCTTCTCCCAGTAGCCGCGCAGTTCCGCGGTGTCGTCGCCGCTCAGGCTCACCGTGATGTTGTCGCCCCGGTTGACCTCCATGCCGGGCGGGGTGTCGGCGCCCATGAGGGCGAACCCGTTGGGGGCCTCGAGCTGAGCGTGCATGATCTGGTTGGCCTCGGGGGCGTCCTGCTGGCCGTATTCGCCGAACGTGTTCATGTTCAGCTCGCCGCCGAAGACATCCTTGTAGAACTCCATTGCCTGCCGTGCGGTGCCGGCGAAGCTGATGTACGGGTTGAGGCGAGACGCCATCGCATGCTCCTTGGTCGTGACTGAGAGCAACATCCTGGCAGACTCGGTCCCGCTCGACAACGGGAGAGGTCAGCCGGGCCGCACCGGTTCGAACAGAAGGGTGAACTCGGTCTTCTTCAGGAAGAGCTCGTAGTTCGGCAACGTGCCCGGCCCGCACGACGCCGTGCCGATCCCGTGCTGGCCGACGTCGATGGACACCTCCAGGTGGTCCCCGGCGACCAACTGGTTACGGTGCGTGGCAGCGGCCAGCTCGGTGTCGGACCAGCGACGGACCGTGAGCCCGTACGGCTCCGCGCCGGTGATCTTCAGTCCGGCGCCGGCCGCGTCGGTCAGCGTGGCCCACCGGACGTCGGCCCGGCGGCCGTTCTCCTGCGGGCGGATGTAGGGCGTCTGCAGCTCGTCGACCGACGCGTGGAACCGGCCCACCCGCGCGGCCAGCCCGGTGTCCGGATAGGACTCACTGGGGCCGCGACCGAACCAGCGCACCTGGTCCAGTGTGCCGGGGAGGGTGAACGCAACGGCGAGCTTCGCGATCGGCTCCGGCCACCCGCCCTCGGGCTCGACGCCGACGGTCAGCGCCACCGCCCGGTCCCGCGGCGACCAGGTGTAGGTGACGCGCACGCCGCGGTCGCTCGCGGCCGGGGCCACCCGCGTGCGCACGACCAGATCGTCGCCGGCCACGACCTCGTCGAACCGTTCGGTCAGCCGGTGCAGGCCCGTCCCCAGCCACGTCTCGTACAGCCGGCCGATGCGGTCGTTGTCGGTCGGCGGGCGCCACAGTCGCAGCCGGGGACCGCCGGCCGGCGCGCCGAGCAACCCGACGAGCCGACCGGTGCCGTCGAAGGTCGCCGGGCCCGCACCGTACTTGCCGACATGTGTCCGAAGTGGACTCGACGGCGACGCGACGGGTGCCGGTGGCGGCGCATGCAGCCGGTGCTGGGCCCACGCCACCTCGTGGCCCGCGCGCGCCCACGCCGTGTCCGCCGCGAGCACCGCGTGCACGGTCAGCCAGACCTCACCCTCGGTGCGGACCTCCGGCAACGACACCGTGCCGCCGGCGGCCGGCACGTCGAACGTCCCGACGCCGCCCGGCTCGACCGTCCACTCGAAGCGCAGGCCGGACAGGTCGCCGCGGGCCGGCGTGACCGTCACCGCGTCCGGCGCGAAGGAGAACCGGACCGGCTCGTAGGCCTTCTTCACGTCCAGCAGCCCGGGCGAGGACGTGCGGTCCGGGAACAGCAGCCCGTCGATCACGAAGTTGCCGTCGTGCAGCGGCTCGTCGTAGTCGCCGCCGTAGGCGAACTCGAGCTCCGGGTGACGCAGCCCGTGGTCGATCCACTCCCACACGAACCCGCCCGCACAGCGCGGGTGGGCGTCGAACAGTGCCACGTACTCGGCCAGCCCGCCCGGCCCGTTGCCCATCGCGTGCGCGTACTCGCACAGCAGGAACGGGATCTGGGTGCGCTCGCTGATCGCGGCGGTCTCCTTGTGCGAGGCGTACATCTCGCTGTGCACGTCCACGTAGGCGCATTCGTGGTCGCCCTCGTAGTGGACCGGCCGGGACGGGTCGCGCTCGCGCGTCCAGTCCGCCATCGCGGCGAGGTTCGCGCCCGTGTGGCTCTCGTTGCCGAGCGACCACAACACGATGCTCGGGTGGTTCTTGTCCCGCTCGACGGTCCGCCGCATCCGGTCCAGATAGGACTCCCGCCACTGCGGCACGTCGGACGGGTTGTCGCGCCAGCCGGCGAACAGGAACCCGTGGGTCTCCAGGTCGCACTCGTCGACCACCCAGAGGCCGAGCTCGTCGCAGAGGTCGAGGAACGCCGGGTGCGGCGGGTAGTGGCTGGTCCGCACGGCGTTGATGTTGTGCTGCTTCATCGCCAGCACGTCGGCGCGCATCGTCTCGTAGGGCAGTGCGCGGCCGAAGTCGGGGTGGAACTCGTGCCGGTTCACGCCGCGCAGCGCCAGCGGCGTCCCGTTCGCCAGCAGCACACCGTCCACGATGGACACCGTGCGGAAGCCGACACGCAGCGAGACGGTCTCGCCGGGAGTCGTCACCGTGGCGTCGTAGAGCCGCGGCGACTCGGCCGACCACGTCTCGACCGGCACGGTCACCGCCGAACCCGTGGCCAGGTCGGCGATCCCGAGCTCGGACACCGAGACGCGGGCCGGCGCGGCGGCGTCCACCCGCAGCGTGCCCTCGCCCGTCGTGTGGTCGTAGTCCGCGTGCACGAACACGTCGTCGAGCGGCTCGGCGGGCCGGCGCCGCAGCGTCACCCCGCGGAAGATGCCCGGCAGCCACCACTGGTCCTGGTCCTCGAGGTAGCTGCCCGCGGACCACTGGTGCACGCGCACCGCGAGCACGTTGCGCTCGGGCGACAGCAGGTGCCCGACGTCGAACTCGGTCGGCAGCCGGCTGCCGGTGAAGAAGCCGAGCTCGGTGCCGTTGAGCCAGACCCGCGCGCACGACTCGACACCGTCGAACCGGAGCACGGCCTCGCCAGCTGTCTCACCATCGAGCCAGTCCGCGGGCAGGTCGAACACCCGGCGGTGGTCGCCGGTCGGGTTGTCCTCCGGCGGGTGCGGCGGGTCGATCGGGAACGGGTAGGCGACGTTGGTGTACGCCGGCATGCCGTGTCCGTACAGCGGCCAGTGCGACGGCACCGGCAGCACCAGCCACTCCGAGTCGTCGAAGTCCGGCGCCGAGAAGTCGTCCGGCAGGTCCGCGCGCGGCGAGAGGCGGAACCGCCAGGTGCCACTGAGGTCGAGGCACGGCGCGTCGGAGGTCAGCGCCGCCCGGGGCGCGCGCCGGCCGGCACCGGGCACGAAGTCCGCGTAGTAGTTGGTCACGCCCGCTCCATGGTGAACTCGTGGTCGGTGGCGAACCCGAGCAGCGTGCGCGCCGCGGTCAGGTCGACGGGGACCGTCCGGCCGGGCAGCGACGCGCGACGCGGCACCCCGGCCAGGAAGGTGTCGAGCAACTCCTCGGTCGGGTACGGCGCGAGCGTGTCCGGCGCGGTGACGAAGACCGGGTGGAAGCCGGACAGCGGCGCGGTCGCGGCGAGCCAGCAGGCCCGGGCCGCGTCCCGACCGTCCAGATAGGTCCACAGGTGGGAGGTGCCGGCGCCGGGGTTCGCCCGGTACAGCTGGGCCTGCTCGGCGAGCTGGCCGTCGCCGGGCCAGCCGAGCAGCGGGAAGCGCAGCGCGGTCACCGTCATCGCGTCCCGCCGGGCGATCATCGCCGCGAACGCCTCGTCGGCCTGTTTGGACAGCGCGTACGGGTCGGCGACCTGCAGCGGCGTCGACTCGTCGATCGGCACGTGTGCCGGCCGCAGCGACGACGGGCCGAACGGCAGGCCGGTGATCGAGAAACTGCTGGCGATGACCGCCCGCGCCACGCCGGCCCGCGCGGCCTCGTCGAGCACGACGAACGTGGCCGCCGCGTTGCCCACGAACACCTCCGCCGGCGGCAGGTGCTCCGGGGTCGGGATCGCGGCCAGGTGGATCACGGTGTCCACACCGGCCAGCGCGGCGCGCACGAGGGCGGTGTCCGCGGCGTCGCCGACATGGAACCGCTCGGTGTCGGTGTCCCCGGGATCGCGCCGGTCGAGCCCGACGGCGGTCGCGCCGCGCGCGGCCAGCTCGCTCAGCACGATCCGGCCGAGCCGGCCCGCCGCCCCGGTGACCAGGACACGACTCGGTTGGTGGCTCATCGCCGACGAGCATAGTTGTCGCTGGTGTCCGAGGAGGACGGCGAGCGCGAGCGACCGTGGGTAGAAGGCGGTTAGGCCGGTTCAGCGATCTTTGCCCGCCGTGTCCATTCGCATTCCACCCGCTTGCCGAGCCGCGTTCCCCGGGTGGAGCAACCGATCACCCTTCGTCCAACGGTTCGCCCACCGTAAAGAGTGGGATCTTCGCCGGTATCGGCCGCGAGTTCGCGTTGATCGTCACCACACTCTTGGGCGACTGTGCCGCCGCTGATTCCCGGTGTTAGCTCATTTTCAGTGGGATTGAGGAGAACGGCGACTGCGATAGGTGGTGTGCGTTGTGACGGTGACCGAACCCGAGGCGCCCGGGCTCGAGACGGACGGCAGCGAGCAGCAGAGCCTCGCGACCACGGCCGCGAGAAACCTTGCGACGACGAAGAAGTCCGTGCCGCAGATGCAGGGCATCTCGTCGCGCTGGCTGCTCAAGATGCTGCCGTGGGTGCAGGTCTCGGGCGGCACGTACCGGGTCAACCGCCGGCTCACCTACGCCGTCGGCGACGGCCGGGTGACGGTCGTCGGAACGGGTTCGGAAATCCGGGTAATTCCGGCCGAACTGGGTGAGCTGCCGCTGTTTCGCGGATTTCTCGACGAGGAGGTGCTCACAGCTCTCGCGGACCGCTTCGAGCGGCGAGAATTCCAACCGGGCGAGGTGATCGTCGAGTTCGGACACGAGTCGAACGAGGCATTCCTGATCGCCCACGGAAAGGTCAACAAGATTGGGCCGGGGCATTACGGCGACGAGACCGTGCTCGGCGTGCTGGCGGGCGGCGACCACTTCGGCGACGAGACGCTGGCCGACCCGAACAGCATGTGGGAGTACACGGTCAAGGCGATCACGCCGGGCACCCTGCTGATGCTGCCGCAGTCCGCGTTCGACGAGCTGCTCGACCGGTCCGAGGCGCTGCGCGACCAGCTCGAGGCGTTCCGCTCCGGGCAGCCGACCGCGAGCAACCCGCACGGCGAGGCCGCCATCGAGCTGGCGTCCGGGCACACAGGCGAGCCGGACCTGCCCGGCACCTTCGTCGACTACGAGCTCGGCCCGCGCGAGTACGAGCTGTCCGTCGCGCAGACCGTCCTGCGCGTGCACAGTCGCGTCTCCGACCTCTACAACGAGCCCATGGACCAGGTCGAGCAGCAGCTGCGGCTGACCATCGAGGCGCTGCGCGAGCGCCAGGAGCACGAGCTGGTCAACAACGCCGAGTTCGGCCTGCTCGCCAACGCCGACCTCGGCCACCGCATCCACACCCGCACCGGCCCGCCCACGCCGGACGACCTGGACGAGCTGCTCGCCGTCGTGTGGAAGAACCCCGGGTTCTTCCTCGCCCACCCGCGCACGATCGCCGCGTTCGGCCGGGAGTGCACCAGGCGCGGGCTCTACCCGGAGAGCGTGGACATCGGCGGCAACCGGGTGCCCGCGTGGCGCGGCATCCCGCTGTTCCCCTGCAACAAGATCGGCGTCTCGGACACCCGGACCAGCTCGATCATGCTGCTGCGCGCCGGCGAGCAGCAGCAGGGCGTCGTCGGCCTGCACCAGACCGGCATCCCCGACGAGTACCAGCCGGGCCTGTCCGTGCGGTTCATGGGGATCAGCCCGAAGGCGATCGTGTCCTACCTGGTCAGCGCGTACTACTCGGCGGCGATCCTGGTGCCGGACGCGCTGGGCGTGCTCGAGAACGTCGAGCTCGGCCGGGAGGGCTGACGTGACCTCTGACGTCAACACCGTGCAGACCGACGTCCGGATCGAGGCTACGGTGCGCGCCAGCCTGAGCACGACCGCGGCACGCAACCTCACCACCACGACGAAGTCCGTGCCGCAGATGCGCGGCGTCACCCCGCGCTGGCTGCTGCGCTCGCTGCCGTGGGTAGACGCGAAGGGCGGCACCTACCGGGTCAACCGCCGGCTGTCCCTCGCGATCGGCGACGGCCGGCTGTCGTTCGTCAACGTCGGCACCGACGTCCAGGTGGTCCCGGCGGAGCTGCGCGAGCTGCCGCTGCTGCGGGAGCTCACCGACGACGACGCGCTCACCGAGCTGGCCGGCCGGTTCGAGCAGCAGAGCTTCGAGCCGGGCGACCTGATCGTCCACAAGGGACAGCCGCGCGACCGGCTGTACCTGCTGGCGCACGGGAAGGCACAGCAGCTCGGCACCGGCGAGTACGGCGAGGCGGTCGTGCTGGACGTGCTCGCCGACGGCATGCACTTCGGCAGCGAGGTGCTCACCGGCGCCGAGGCGACCTGGGACTTCACGGTCAAGGCGGTCACCCCGTGCACCGTGCTGGTGCTGTCCGGCCAGTCCTTCCAGCAGCTGAACGGCCGGGCCGACGCGCTGCGCGAGCACATCCGGGCCGAGCTGGCCAAACCCCAGGGCGCGCGGAACAAGCAGGGCGAGGCCGCGATCGACCTGTCGTCCGGACACTCCGGCGAGTTCGAGCTGCCCGGCACGTTCGCCGACTACGAGCTCACGCCGCGGGAGTACGAGCTGGCCGTGGTGCAGACGCTGCTGAAGGTCCACACGCGCGTGGCCGACCTCTACAACGACCCGATGAACCAGACCGAGCAGCAGGTCCGGCTCACCGTCGAGGCGCTGCGCGAGCGCCAGGAGCACGAGCTGATCAACAACCGCGACTTCGGCCTGCTGCACAACGCCGACCTCAAGCAGCGGGTGTTCACCCGAACCGGCCCGCCGACCCCGGACGACCTGGACGAGCTGCTGTCCCGGCGGCGCAGGTCCCGGTTCTTCCTGGCCCACCCGCGCACGATCGCCGCGTTTCGCCGGGAGTGCACGAAGCGCGGGATCTACCCGGCGACCGTGTCGCACGAGGACACCGTCGTGCAGAGCTGGCGCGGCGTGCCGATGCTGCCGTGCGACAAGATCCCGATCACCGATGGCCACCTGTCCTCGATCCTCGTCATGCGCACCGGCGAGGACGACCAGGGCGTGGTCGGTCTGCACGAGACCGGCCTCGACGACGAGGTCGCGCCCGGCATGAACGTGCGGTTCATGGGCATCGACGACAAGGCGATCATCTCCTACCTGATGAGCGCGTACTTCTCCGCCGCGGTACTGGTGCCGGACGCGCTCGGCGTCCTGGAGCACGTCGAGATCGGCCGCTGAGGTGGCGGCACCGGAGATCTCACCCGCGCGGGAGACGCTGACGTGGAGCCGGGCGCTGGTCGACCCGGCGCTGCGGGCGGCGGTGGACACGCTGCCGTCCTCGATGCGTCGCGTCGCCGGCTACCACCTTGGCTGGTGGGACGAGCACGGCGCCGCGACACCGACCTCAGCCGGCAAGTCGGTGCGCCCCGCGCTGGTGCTGCTGTCGGCCGCGGCGGCCGGCGGCTCGCCGCGCGAGGCGGTGCCGGCGGCGGTGGCCGTCGAGCTGGTGCACAACTTCTCGCTGCTGCACGACGACGTGATGGACGGCGACGTGACCCGTCGGCACCGCCCGACCGCGTGGCGTCTGTTCGGGATCGGCGCGGCGATCCTGGCCGGCGACGCGCTGCTGACCCTGGCGCTGGATGTCCTCGCGGCGAGCGGGCATCCGGCGTCGGGGCGGGCCATGCGGATGCTGTCCGCCGCGGTGCAGGATCTCGTCGACGGGCAGAGCTCGGACATGGCCTTCGAGCGGCGGGACGAGGTGGGGCTGGCCGAGTGCGAACGGATGGCGACCGCCAAGACCGCCGCGCTGATCGGCTGCGCGTGCGCGCTCGGCGCCCTGTTCGGCGGCCGCGACACCGGGGAGGTGCGGCGGCTGCGGACGTTCGGCGAGCACCTGGGCCTCGCCTACCAGCACGTCGACGACCTGCTCGGCATCTGGGGCGACTCGGCGGCGACCGGCAAGCCGGTGCACTCGGACCTGCGCAACCGCAAGAAGTCGCTGCCGGTGGTGTTCGCGCTGGCGTCGGACACCCCCGCCGGGCGCGAGCTGGCTGCGCTCTACCGCGGCCCGGACCCGGTGGCCGACGCCGACCTGCCGCGGGCCGCCGCGCTGGTCGAGGCGGCCGGCGGTCGGGCGTGGAGCCAGACGAAGTCCGGCGAGTTACTCGCTTCCGCGCTGGACCAGCTGTTCGCGGCCGACCCCAGCGCCGACCTCACCGGCGATCAAGGGCCGGCCGCGACCGAGCTGGCCGCGCTCGCCCGCCTGGTGACCCGCCGCGACCGCTGAGGAGAACCCATGCCGTCCCCGGTCCCCCACACCGTCCTGCTCGCCGCGCCCCGGTCGTTCTGCGCGGGCGTCGAGCGAGCCGTCGAGATCGTCGAGCGCGCGCTGGTCCAGCGCGGCCGCCCGGTGTACGTCCGCAAGCAGATCGTGCACAACGTCCACGTGGTCGCCGACCTCGCCGCCCGCGGCGCGGTGTTCGTCGACGAGCTCGACGAGGTGCCGCGCGGCGCCACCGTCGTGTTCTCCGCGCACGGCGTCTCGCCCGCGGTCCGCGCACAGGCGCGGGACCGGGCGCTGCGGGTGATCGACGCGACCTGCCCGCTGGTCACCAAGGTGCACGCGGAGGCCCGGCGGTTCGCGGCCCGCGGCGACACCGTCCTGCTGGTCGGCCATGCCGACCACGAGGAGGTCGAGGGCACGCTCGGCGAGGCGCCGGCCCGCACGATCGTCGTCGAGGACGTCGCCGCCGCGCGGGTCGTCGGGGTGCCCGACCCGGCGCGGGTGTCCTACCTGACGCAGACCACGCTCGCGGTCGACGAGACCGAGGAGATCCTCGCGGTGCTCCACGCCCGGTTCCCCGAGCTGCGCGGGCCCGCGTCCGACGACATCTGCTACGCCACCACGAACCGGCAGCGCGCGCTCTCCGCGGTGGCCGACGAGGCCGACCTCGTGCTCGTGGTCGGCTCGGCGAACTCCTCGAACTCGCTGCGGCTGGTGGAGCTCGCCCGGCGGGGCGGGACGCCGGCGTACCTGGTCGAGGACGCGGGCGCGGTGCGTCCCGAGTGGCTCGCCGGGGTGCGGGTGGTCGGGCTGACCGCCGGAGCCTCGGCGCCACCACGGCTGGTGGACGAGGTGATCGCCGCCCTCGGGCCGGTCCGGGTCGTCGAGCGCGAGACGGCGACCGAGTCGGTCCACTTCACCCTGCCGGCCGCGGTGCGGCCGGAGGTGGCGCCGTCATGACCCTCGCCGACATCCACGCACCCACCGACCTCGCCGAACTGTCCACTTCGGAGCTCACCGACCTCGCGGCCGAGATCCGCGCGGTCCTCGTCGACAAGGTCGGCCGGACCGGCGGGCACCTCGGCCCGAACCTCGGGACCGTGGAGCTGACGCTGGCCCTGCACCGGGTGTTCGACTCGCCGCGGGACGTGCTGCTGTTCGACACCGGCCACCAGGCCTACGTACACAAGCTGCTCACCGGCCGGCACGCGGACTTCGACGTGCTGCGCCAGGCCGGCGGCGTGTCCGGCTACCCGTCGCGGACCGAGTCCGCGCACGACGTGGTGGAGAACTCGCACGCGTCGACCGCGCTGTCCTATGCGGACGGTCTGGCGAAGGCGTTCGAGCTGCGCGGCGAGCAGGGGCTGGTGGTGGCGGTGGTCGGCGACGGCGCGCTCACCGGCGGCATGTGCTGGGAGGCGCTGAACAACATCGGCGACGCGCCGCGGCCGGTCGTCGTCGTGCTCAACGACAACTCCCGCTCCTACGCACCGACGGTCGGCGCGTTGGCCGCCCACCTACGACGACTACGTAGCACGGCGTCGACCGGGCCCGCGGCCGGCAACCTCTTCGAGGACCTCGGCCTGGCCTACCTCGGGCCGGTCGACGGGCACGACCTCGGCGCGCTCGAGGAGAGTCTGACCGCGGCACGCGACCTCCGCCGGCCGGTCGTCGTGCACTGCGTGACGGTCAAGGGCAAGGGCCACCCGGCCGCCGAGTCGGACGAGGCGGACTGGATGCACGCGATCGGCACGCCCGAAGGCTCCGGCACGTCGTGGACGTCGGTGTTCGGCCGGGCGATCGCCGAGCTCGGCGCGGAGCGGCCGGACGTGGTGTGCCTGACCGCGGCGATGACGCTGCCGGCGGGCCTGGGCCCGTTCGCGAAGCGGTTCCCGGACCGGGTGTTCGACGTGGGGATCGCCGAGCAGCACGCGGTCACCTCGGCGGCCGGCCTCGCGCTGGGCGGGCTGCACCCGGTGGTGGCGATCTACTCGACGTTCCTGTCCCGGGCGTTCGACCAGGTGCTGATGGACGTGGCGCTGCACCGGCTCGGCGTGACGTTCGTGCTCGACCGGGCGGGTGTGACCGGGCCGGACGGCGCGAGCCACCACGGCATGTGGGACGCCTCGGTGCTGCCCGTGGTGCCGGGCCTGCGCATCGCCGCGCCGCGGGACCCGGCCTCCCTTCGCTCGCTGCTGCGCGAGGCGGTGGATGTGGCGGACGCGCCGACCGTGGTCCGCTACCCGAAGGCCACCGCCGGACCGGACATCCCCGCCGTGCGCCGGGTCGGCGGCTGCGACATCCTGCGCGACGAGCCGGACGCCGAGGTGCTGCTGGTGGCGGTCGGGCCGTTGGCCGGCGCGTGTCTGGCGGCCGCCGACGAGCTCGCCGCCCAGGACGTGCCGGTCACCGTGGTCGATCCACTGTGGACGGCGCCGCTGGGTCCGGGCCTGCTCAAGCTGGCCGCCGCGCACCGCCTGGTGCTGGCGGTCGAGGACACGACGTCGACCGGTGCGCTCGGCGCCCGGCTGGCCCAGGCCCTCGCGGCGGCCGGCGAACGGACCTGCGCGGCGACGTTCGCGCTGCCGGCCGCGTTCCTGCCGCACGCCGGCCGGGAGGAGATCCTGCGCGCGCACGGGCTCGACGCGAGCGGGATCGCCACGACCGTCCTCAAGCGACTCGCGATGGTGACCCGATGAGCGAGCTTGCGAGCGAATCAAGGGCACAGGGCGACCGCGGGCGGCTCGACCGAGCCTGCGAGGGGGAGTCGTGAACGCGGTCGAGCTGGGCATGCCCGCCACGCCGCCCCGGCGGCGCGTGTCGCGGCGGCTGCTGGTGGGATCGGTCCCGGTGGGCGGGGACGCGCCGGTGTCGGTGCAGTCGATGACCACCACGGTGACCGCGGACGTGGAGGCGACGCTGCGCCAGATCGCGGAGCTGACCGCGGCCGGCTGCCAGATCGTGCGGGTAGCCGTGCCTTCGCAGGACGACGCCGAGGCGCTGTCGGCCATCGCGGCCAAGTCGCCGATCCCGGTGATCGCGGACATCCACTTCCAGCCGCGGTACGTGTTCGCCGCGATCGACGCCGGCTGCGCGGCGGTGCGGGTGAACCCGGGCAACATCGAGAAGTTCGACGACAAGGTGCGCGAGATCGCCCGCGCGGCCGCCGACGCGGACGTGCCGATCCGGATCGGCGTCAACGCCGGCTCGCTCGACCCACGCCTGCTGCGCAAGTACGGCAAGGCCACGCCCGAGGCGATGGTGGAGTCGGCGCTGTGGGAGTGCTCGCTGTTCGCCGAGCACGGGTTCGACGCGTTGAAGCTGTCGGTCAAGCACCACGACCCGGTGGTGGCGATCGCCGCGTACCGGCTGCTCGCGCAGCGCTGCGACTACCCGCTGCACCTCGGCGTCACCGAGGCGGGGCCGGCGTTCCAGGGCACGGTCAAGTCCGCGGTCGCGTTCGGCGCGCTGCTCGCCGAGGGCATCGGCGACACGATCCGGGTGTCGCTGTCCGCCCCACCGGTCGAGGAGGTCAAGGTCGGCACCGCGATCCTCGAGTCGCTCGGCCTGCGCCCGCGGCGCCTGGAGATCGTGTCGTGTCCGTCGTGCGGGCGCGCGCAGGTCGACGTGTACCGGCTGGCCGAGCAGGTGACCGCGGCGTTCGACGGGTTCGAGGTCCCGCTGCGGATCGCGGTGATGGGCTGCGTGGTGAACGGGCCGGGCGAGGCGCGCGAGGCGGACCTGGGGGTGTCGTCGGGCAACGGCAAGGGGCAGATCTTCGTGCGCGGCACCGTGGTGAAGACCGTGCCGGAGAGCCAGATCGTGGAGACCCTCCTCGCGGAGGCGCTCGCGCGGGACTGGACGGTGTCGTCGTGACCATCTACGTCAGCGGGCTGCTGTGGGTGGCCGGGATGGCGTTCCTCGCGGCGTGCGTGGCGTACCTGATCCGCCGCATCGGCGCCACCGAGGGCACGGTCGAGAACAACGAGGCGGCGGGCCAGGTCTTCACGCTCGTCGGCGGCCTGCAGGCGGTGCTCGTCGCGTTCGTGCTGATCTCGTTGTTCGACGGGGCTTCCGCGGCCGAGGACGGTTCGTACACGGAGGCCGACGGCCTGGTCGCGGCCGCGTGGGCGGCGGACTCGCTGCCGTCGGAGACGCGCGAGGAGATCGCCGGGCAGGCGCGGGTGTACGCGAGAACGGTGATCGACGACGAGTGGCCGCGGATGCGGGAGGGCTTACCGGTGGGTGACCAGGGCTGGCAGGAGCTGTCCGAGCTGCGCCGGCTGGTCGGCACCGCCCCGACGTCGGACGAGTGGTCGATCGACCAGAAGAGCGAGGCGTCCGAGCAGCTCTGGTCGACCTACCAGGCGCGCCAGGAGCGGCTGAACACGGCGACGAGCGGCGGGGTCAACTCGGTGGTGTGGTTCGCCCTGGTGGCCGGGGCGATCATGTCGCTCGCGCTGCCGCTGCTGTTCGGTGGCCCGCGCCCGCTCACCCACATCCTCATCGTGTCGACCCTCACGGCGACGATGACGCTGCTGTTGTTCGCGACCCAGCAGCTGCAGAACCCGTACAGCGGCGGAGCCGAGGTCGAGCCGGCCGCGTTCCAGTCCGTACTGGACCGCCTGCGGTGACGCTCGTGGTGCGGCTGGCGGTCGGGACGGGCCTGCTGACCGTGAGCGTGGCGCTGTCCCTGCCGTTGTCCCTTCCACTCGCGGGCAGCGCGGACTCGGTCGCCCGACCGTTCACGGAGTCCGTCGCGCGGTCCGGGGCACCCGTGCGGCCCGGTGCCGCCGACCACCGGCCGCCGCCGACTCGGCCGTGGCCCTGGCCCACGCCGACCTCGCCACCGCCATCGCCACTGCCACCGCCACCGCCACTGCCACGAGAGCCCCCGCCACCGGCCCCGTCGCCCGAGCCCCCGCCACCGGTCGAGCAACCCCCGCCGGAACCGCCGGCGGCGACTCCCGCCCCAGCACCCGAACCCGCACCCGCACCACCGCCCGCGGCCCGACAGGAACCGCCACCCACCAAGCCCCCCAAGGCTGCGCCGGCCGCTCCGCCGCCCGCGCAGCCCGTACCCGAGCCCCCGAGACGCCGCGAGGAGGACCCGCCGGCGCCCGCCGCCACGGGCGTCCGCCCGGAGACCGAGGAGAAGCGCCGCTGGGCCCTGACCGCCGCGATCGTCGTGCTCGCCGCCGGTGCCGCCGCGGCCCGCGGCATGCGGCGGGGCCGCTAGACGGTGTGCAGCCAGTCGAGGACGACCGTCGCCGTCCAGGACTGTTGTCTGCTGCCCAGGGGTTCGCCGGTCAGCGGGTGGTAGTACTCGGCGAAGGTGCCGTCCGCCACCAGCCGCAGGCACTCGGTGCGCAACCGCGAAGCGTGCTCGGTCCAGCCGCGCCGCTCGAACGCCCAGCCGAACAGCCACGCCAACACCGGCCACGCCGGGCCGCGCCAGTACTCGCGCGGCCGGAAGCCCGGGTCGTTCGGCGACACCGACGGCGGGATCGCGGCGAACAGGTCGGGGTGCCCGGCCCAGTCCGGCCCGCTCAGCGAAGCGAGCAGGCGTTCATCGTCCACATCGGACAGGCCGCCGCACAGCAGCGGCGCGAAGCCGGCGATCGTGCGACTCGTCAGCCACTCGCCGGTGCGCAGGTCGCGGTCCCGGGCCAGGCCGGTGTCGGGGTCGTAGGCGGCGGCCACCGCGGCGCGCGAGCGGCGGGCCCACCCGCGCAGCTGCCGCACCTGCCACGACGGCTGCCCGCCCTCCTCGCCCAGCTCGGCGAGGACCTCGCTGGCGAGCGCGAACAACGCCGTCACGAACACGTCGCCCACCAGGAAGGTCGACGTGCGCACGACCTGGTCGGCGTCGTAGCGAACCTTGCGCATCTCCTCGATCAGCCACAGGTACCGGTCGTACTCGGGGTCGCTCGGCCGCTCCGCCTCGCCCGCGGCGACCAGGCCGCGGTCCACCCGCACGTACGGCGGCAGGTCCTCCCCGGGCGTCACCGCCGCGTACGGCACGTCCCAGCGCGGCGAGTTGTCCATTCCGGACTCCCAGCCGTGCACGATCGCCAGCAGGCCCGTGCCGTGCGGGTCCCGGTGGCGCACCAGCCACTCGTGCCAGCGGTACAGCCGCGGCCAGCCCTCCCGAAGCAGCCGCTCGACGGCGGCGGACCCGCGGCCGATGTCGACGATCCGGCGCAGCGCGACCGCGTGCACGGGCGGCTGGCAGATGCCCGACGTGCGCGGCGCCGATGGCGCGTCGGGGTTCAGCTCGGCCGCACCCCAGCGCTGCGGGCCGGGGAAGTAGCCGCCGCCCTCGGAGAACACGATGTGCGGCAGCATCCCCGTGCGCCACTGGGCGGCGAGCAGCGTCTCCAGCTCGCGCACCGCGCGGTCGGCGTTGAGATGCGCCAGCCCGATGGAGATGAACGCGGTGTCCCAGCTCCACATGTGCGGGTACAGCCGCGGCGCCGCGGTGATCATCGTGCCGTTGTCGTTGCCGCTCAGCGTCCACGCCGCGCTCGCGGCGAGCTGCACCGACCCCAGCCGAGGTCTCACGAAACCTCCAGCAGCAGCTTCGTCTCCGGGTCGTACCAACGACACTGCTCGCCGGGCAGCTCCACGCGCAGCTCGTCGCCGGGCTCCGCGCGGAAGCTCGCCGGCGTCTGGATCTTCACCCGGTGCCCGGCGAGGTCGGTGGTCAGCAGCACCGAGGAGCCGAGCGGCTCGTACACGTCGACCGTGCAGCGCAGCGACGCGCCCGGCGCCTCACCGTCGGGCAGCACCCGCAACGCCTCGGCGCGCACCCCGAGGTCCAGCTCGCGGCCGCGGTAGTCGGCCAGCTCGCGCGGCACCGGGACGTGCTGGTCGGCGAGGTCGAGCACCAGCCCGTGGCCGTTCTCGCTGACCGTGCCGGACAGGAAGTTCATCGGCGGGCTACCGAGGAAGCCGCCGACGAACTCGTCCGCCGGGTCGTCGTACACCTTGGTCGGCACGTCCACCTGGGACACCCGGCCCTCGCGCATGACCGCGACCCGGTCGCCCAGTGACAGCGCCTCGATCTGGTCGTGGGTCACGTAGATCGTGGTGCGGCCCAGGTCGTTCACCAGCTTCTTGAGGTCGGCGCGGAACGAGAGCCGCAGCAGCGCGTCCAGGTTGGACAGCGGCTCGTCCATCAGCAGCACGTCGGACTCCACCACGATCGCCCGGGCGACCGCGACGCGCTGGCGCTGGCCACCGGAGAGCTTCGCGGGGTAGCGGTCGAGGTAGTCGGACAGCTGCAGCATCTCCGCCGCCCACGCGACCTTGCGGTCCACCTCGGCGGCCGGCACGCCGCGCACCTTGAGCCCGAAGCCGATGTTGTCGCGCACCTTCTTGTGCGGGAACACCGCGTAGGACTGGAACACCATCGACAGGTTGCGATGCCGCGGCTCCAGGTAGGTCACGTCCCGCCCGCCGATGACGACCTGCCCGGAGTCCGGCAGCTCCAGCCCGGCGACCGCGCGCAGCAGCGTGGTCTTGCCGCAGCCGGACGGGCCGAGCAGCACCATGAACTCGCCGTCGGCGATCGAGAGCGACACGTCGTCGGTCGCCCGGGTGGCCGCGCCGGGGTAGGTCTTGACCAGCTCACGCAGCTCGACGTCAGCCACGACGGTCTCCCTTCATGCCGTCTTCCCCCACATGTTCAGCAGGTATCGGCGCATCAGCAGGATGAACAGCAGGGCCGGCACGACCAGGGCGAAGCCGCCGGCGAACCGGTAGGACTGCGGCGAGTCGGCGAGCGCGGTGAGGACCTGGGCGGGCAGCGTGCGGTGACCGATCGTGAGGACCGTCGCGCCCAGCACCTCGTTCCACGACAACACGAACGTGAACACCGCGGACGTGGCCAGGCCCGGGATCGCGAGCGGCAGCACGACCCGGCGCACGGTCTCGGCCCGGGTACAGCCGAACACGCGGGCCGCCTCCTCCAGCTCGACCGGCACCGCGACGAAGATGCTCGCGGTGATCAGCACGGTGGTCGGCATGGCGAGCGCGGTGTGCACCAGCGTCACCGCGGCGACCGTGTCGTACGCGCCGGTCCGCAGGAAGATCGTCGCCATCGGCACGGACAGCACGACGATCGGCAGCGCGCGCACCATCAGCAGGAACAGCTGGTAGGGATCGCGTCCGCGGAAGGCGCGCCGGGCGATCGCGTAGCCGGCGGGCGCGCCGATCAGCAGCGACAGGACCACCGTGTAGACGCCGGTCAGCAGCGAGTTGCCGAACGCGGGCAGCACGCCGGTGCTGGACAGGAAGCCGGACAGCGTGTCGAGCGTGAAGTCCGCCGGCACCAGCGACTTCGGGAACTTCGCGATCTCGTCCGGAGTGGACAGCGCGGCGAAGGTGATCAGCACGATCGGGCCGACCATGAACAGCGACACCAGCACGCACGCGAGCTGCGCGAGCGCGCGGCGGGTTCGCCTGCGGCGCAACGGGGTCCGGTCGACCGGCGGCAGCTGGGCCCGCTCGGTCCGTGCGGGCGCGACCTCGGTGCTCATCGCGTACCTCCCCGATCGGTGCGCAGCGTGCGCAGGTACCCGATGGAGATCACCAGCGAGATGCCGAGCACCACCAGCGCGAGCGCGCTCGCCACCGCCGCGTTCTGCAGGCTGACGTACCACTGGTAGGTCTCGCCCACCAACGTCGGGAAGTTGCGGCCGGCCAACGCCTGCGCCACCGCGAAGATCTCGAGCGCGAAGATCGTCCGCAGGATGAGCGCCACCTGCAGGCTCGGCCTGATGAACGGCAGCGTCACGTGCCAGAGCCGCTGCCAGGCGGACGCGCCGAGCACCTGCGCGGCCTCGTCGTAGTCGCGGGGCACCATCTGCAGGCCGGCCACGAGGATGACGAACACCAGCGCGGTGGACCGCCAGATCTCGGTGACCACCACGGCGAACAGCATGCCGGTCGCGTTGTCGTAGTCCAGCCAGCCGATCCCGTCGCCGAACCCGATCCAGCTCAGGAGCGAGTTGAGGTAGCCGCGCGGGCTGAAGATCGCGAGCCACACGAGGCCGGCGGCCAGTTCGGACAGCGCGAGCGGGATGGCCCACAGGTAGAAGTGCGTGCCGGCGAAGCGCGGCCGGCTCTGCAGCAGCAGCGCCATGCCCAGCGCCAGCACCAGCTGGATCGGCACCACGATCACCGTGAGCAGGACCGTGTTGCGCAGCGCTCGGGTGAAGTAGGGATCGGCGAACATCCGCGCCCAGTTGTCGAGCGTGAACGCGCCCTCGGACCGGAACGCGGCGAGGATGCCCTGCAGGAGCGGCCAGCCGAACAGCAGGAGCATGAACACCAGCGACGGCGCGATCAGCGGCCACGGCACGGCGGTGCGGGCCGGGCGGGCCTCGCCGGTGGTCGGGGCGCTCGTGGTCGTCATCAGCCCACCTCGCAGGGCTTGCCGTGCGAGGGCGGGTCCGGTGCCCAGCAAGGCGCCTTGATGTCGGCCAGCAGGTCGTTCAGGATCCGGAACTGTTCGTCCAATGTGGACCGCACGTCGCGCTCGTCGAGCACCATCGACTGGAAGCAGTCCTTGAACACCTTCGTCACCTCGCCCTCCCGTTCGCCGAGCCCGTTCGGGGGCAGCGCAAGCAGCGCGTCCGGTGCGGTCCGCTGCCGGTTCACCGCGTCGGCCTGGAGCGTGATCGCCGGGGGCATGTCGCCGGTCAGGTCGGCGCGCACGGTCGGGAAGAACGCGTTGGCGCGCAGCACGTCGAGCTGCGTCTCGGGCCGGCTGAGCGCGGAGATGAGCCGGCGCGCGGTGTCCTCGTCGGGCGCGCCGCGGGGGATCGCGAGCCCGGCGAGCACGACCATGTAGCCAAGCCCCTTGGGCCCGCGCGGGGACGGCACCATGACCCACTTGTCCGGCTCGCGCTTCGGCGCCTCGATCAGCCGGGCCACGTGATCCCACCCGATCATCGCCTCGCCCGAGGCGAGCGGCTCCTGGATGAAGTCGTAGCTCGTGGACGTCGGGACGCACTCCTGCCACAGCTCGCGGAAGTACTCCCAGGCCTCGGCTGCCTCGCGGGAGCGGAACGTGGTGATCTGCCCGCCGGTGAACGAGGGCAGCAGGAAGCCCTGGGTGAACCGGTGCAGCAACCCCTTCGGCCCGGCGGGCAACGCGAGCACCGGCTTGCCGCCGTTGGCCTCGCGCGCGTTGCGGGCCCAGTCGAGGAACTGGTCGTAGGTCAGCGCCCGCACGTCCGCGCCGGACGGGAGGTGCTCGAGCATCTCCTTCCGGGCCGCGATCACGTAGCTCGCCTGCGCCCAGGGCACGTACCAGGTGCGGCCGGTGCCGGCGCGGGCGAGGTCGAGGTACTCCGCGGGCCAACCGAGGTCGCCGAGCCCCGCGATCAGGTCGGTGAGGTCGGTCAGGTGGTCGGCGACGAGCGGGGTCAGGTCTCCGTGCAGTCCCCCGAGCAGGCTGGTCCGCACGCTGCCCGCGTCGACCTGGGTACGGGTCTGGGTGATGAACGGGCCGGGCTCGGAGGTCACGTAGCTGATCTCGGTGTCGATCGCGTCCCGCAGGATCGTGCGGAAGCGCTCGGCCTCCTCGACGGGCGTGAACTGGGTCGAGAAGAACGTCATGCCCGACCCGCCGGTGGTGGTGAACCCGCTGAGCGCACCGCAGCCGCTGAGCGCGGACGTGGCGGCGCCGCCGACCGAGGCCGCCAAGAGTCCACGCAGGACGGACCGGCGCGACACGCCTACCGGTGCCACATTGCACCTCCGAACACTTATGTCTAATACTTAGACAGAAGTACCGGATTATCAATGTAGGCGGGCGCCATGGCAGACGTCAACCACGGGAGCGGCGCCGCGTCCCCGGGCCGGGTGTTCGCCGTGTTGCGCGACGACGGCCCGCTGACGCGCCAGGAGCTGCAGTCCCGGCTGGGCCTGTCCCGGGCCACGCTGGTCGAGCGGCTCGACACGCTGACCCGGCTGCGGGTGATCGACACGGTCGGCCACCGCGCGTCCAGCGGCGGGCGGCGGGCGGCGCTGCTCGGCGCCGACCGGACGAGCC
>NZ_JBOHGA010000113.1:0-19715 GCF_050699915.1 Actinophytocola sp. | reverse complement strand
GGCCGAGACCATCCCTCAGGGTGACTCGAGCCCGCCGTCCGGGCGGCGGACCGTCGCCGCCCACCGCTCGAACCTTCCGGTCTCCGGCGGGTACTTCGCCGCTTCCTTCTCGTCCAGGTCCACGCCCCAACCGGGGGACGGCGACGGGTACAGGTAGCCGTGTCGCGGGACCGGGCAGCCCGGAAACACCGACCGCGTCGCGGCGTTGAACAGGTGCGCCTCCTGGATGCCGAACGCCGACGTCGTCACGTCCAGCGCGATGTTGGCCGCCACGCCGACCGGCGACACGTCGCCCGGCCCGTGCCACGCCGTGCGGACTCCGGTCAGCTCGCACAGCGCAACCAGCTTCCGGCAGGCCGACAGACCGCCCACAGTGGACACATGCACCCGCAGCAGGTCCACCCCGCCCGACTGCACGAGCCGGGCCGCGTCGGTGACCGACGACAGCTGCTCGCCGACCGCGATCGGCACCGGCGAGGCCGCCGTGACGGCCGGCAGCCGGTCGTAGTGCTCCGGCGCCACCGGGTCCTCCAGGAAGAACAGCCGGTATGGCTCCAGCGCCCGCGCCAGCACGACGGCCTGCTTCGGCGTCAGTCGCGAGTGGACGTCGTGGAGCAGCTCCACCCCGTCGCCCAACGTCCTGCGCGCCGATTCGAACAGGGCCGGCGTGACGGCCAGGTAGTGGTTCACGTCCCAGCCGTCCGGGTACGGCGCGTGCGGGTACGAGCCGGCGACCCCGGGCGCGCCGTACGTGCCAAGCCCCGGCCCGCCGGTCTGCAGCCGGATGTGCCGGTACCCGTCCGCGACGAGCGCGCCGGCGCGCGCCACGGTGTCCGAAATGGACTCTCCGGACGCGTGCACGTACGTGTCCGCCGCCGCCCGCACCCGGCCGCCCAGCAGCTCGTACACGGGCATCCCGGCACGCTTGCCGGCGATGTCCCACAGCGCCATGTCCACACCGGACAGCGCGTTGTTCAGTACCGGGCCGCCCCGCCAGTACGAGGACAGGTGCACGAGCCGGTTGATGTCCTCGATGTCCGCCGGGTGCCGGCCGACCAGTAGCGGCGCGACGTGTTCCTCGACGGCCGCGACCACGGCGTGGAACCGCTGCGTGAACGTGGCACAGCCGAGCCCGTACAGCCCGTCGGTGGACGTGTCCACGCGCACCACGACGAGCGGGATCCCCTCCGGCGCGGTGACGATCGCGCGCACCCCGGTGATCGAGAGCTCGTCGCGCGGCGGCCAGGGAGCCTGGGTCTCGTCCATCACGAGACCCAGGCTAGTGGCCTAGGGTCTTGTTCAGCCCACGGTCCACTTCTGGTTCGCGCCGCCGCCGCACTCCCAGATCTGCAGGCGGGCGCCGTTCGCGGAGTTGTTGTCGGTCACGTCGAGGCACTTGTTCGCGGCGATGTTGACGATGTCGCGTGCCCCGGTCACGGTCCAGCGTTGCGCGCCGGTCCCGTTGCAGTCCCACAACTGGATCTTCGCGCCGTTGGCCGTCGAGGCCGACGTGACGTCCAGGCACTTGCCGAGCGCCCGGATAGAGCCGTCGGCGTTCACCGACCACTGCTGGGCGGCGGTGCCGTTGCAGTCCCACAGCTGCACGGGCGTGCCGTTGGCGCTCGACGCGCCGGCCACGTCCACGCACTTGCCGGCGAGGCCCGTGATCCGGCCGCCACCGCCCCCGCCGCCACCGTCGTTGGTCACGCGCACGTAGTCGACGGTCAGCGTGTTCGGGAACGGGGTGCTGCCGTCCGGGTCGCCCGGCCAGTAGCCGCCGACCGCGAGGTTGAGGATCATGAAGAACGGGTGGTCGAAGACCCACTGCCGGCCGCCCAGGTCCGCCGGTGTCCTTGTCTGGTAGACGTTTCCGTCCACCGACCAGACGAGGCGGTTCGGCGACCAGTCGACGGCGAAGGTGTGGAACCCGTCGGCGAAGGGGTTGCCGATCGAGTAGCCGGCGCCGATGCCGCCCGCGCCCGAGTAACCGGGCCCGTGGATGGTGCCGTGCACCGTGTTCGGCTCGAAGCCGACGTTCTCCATGATGTCGATCTCGCCGCTCTGCGGCCAGCCGACGTTGCCGATGTCGTTGCCCAGCATCCAGAACGCGGGCCACATGCCTTGGCCGCGCGACATCTTGATGCGCGCCTCGAAGTGGCCGTAGGTCTGGGTGAACCTGCCGGAGGTGTTGAGCCGGGCCGAGGTGTACTCGCATCGGCCGTACCAACACTGGTAGTTGTTGGGGTTCTCCCGCCGCGCGGTGATCACCAGGTTGCCCTGGCCGTCGTGGACGGCGTTGTTGGTGGAGTTGGTGTAGTACTGCCGCTCGTGGTTGTTGACGTTGTCGCCGGTCTCCAGGACCCACTTGGAGCCGTCGACCGGAGTGCCGGCCGGAGCGTTGAACTCGTCCGCGAACGTGACGGCGGCGGCGCCCACGTCGGGGGCGGGTGCCGCGGGAGCCGCCGCGCCGGCGGCGGGGGCGCTGGTCACCATCACGGTGCTCAGCAGCGCCGAGGCCGTGGCCAGGACGGCCGTCCGTCTGAGTCGTCGTGAGCAGGGGCGTGAGGACATCTTTGTCACCACCGACGAATCGTTTTGTTGTAAGGAGCAACAAAAGAATGCCATGGTCTAAACCAGTCGGACAAGAGTTCGGCGACGATTTTCGAAACCGGTTCCGGCCGTGGCTGCGACGGCGCGGTTAAGTGATCGCTTAACGGTGCGGTCCACCCAGGTCATGGTCCGCGTAGCCTGGTTCGTGGAGGTGGGCGTGGTGAGCGACGAGGGCGACGAGACACTGTCGGTGCTCCGCGACATCTGGCACGCGCGGCAGCAGACCGTCGCCGATCTCGACGCGGTGCTCGGGCAGGGCCGGGGCCGGGCGTGCAAGGCGATGAAGCACGTGAGCTTCGGCTCCGACGCCGAGCCGGTGGACGAGGACCTGCGAGAGGCGTGGCGGGCGAGGCTCGAGCGCGAGGGCAAGCTGGCGCCCGGCGGGCAGAGCGTCGGCCAGTTGCTGTCCGAGCGCGCCGACCGGTCGTGAAGTCCGTCGCGGAGCTGACCGAGAGCCTGCGCCGCGACGCGTACCTGGCCGACCGGGGGCTGGCCACCGCCGTGTTCGTGGCGCTGTCGCTGCGCCGGCCGCTGCTGCTGGAGGGCGAGGTCGGGGTCGGCAAGACCGAGATCGCGAAGGTGCTCGCGAACGTGCTCGGCCGGGACCTGATCCGCCTGCAGTGCTACGAGGGGATCGACACGTCCCAGGCGCTCTACGAGTGGGACTACGCGCGCCAGCTGCTGCACATCCGGGCGCTGTCGGCACCCGGCTCGACGGACGTCGCCGAGTTGTTCGGTCCGGAGTTCCTGCTGGAGCGGCCGCTGTTGAAGGCGGTGCGCGCGGGCGAGCGCTGCGTGCTGCTGATCGACGAGGTCGACCGGGCCGACGACGAGTTCGAGGCGTTCCTGCTGGAGATGCTGTCGGACTTCCAGATCAGCATCCCGGAGATCGGCACGGTCGCGTCGGCTTCGCCGCCGCTGGTGGTCCTCACGTCCAACCGGACCCGCGAGCTGCACGACGCGCTCAAGCGGCGGTGCATGTACCACTGGATCGACTATCCGCCGGCGGAGCGCGAGGTGGAGATCGTTCTGCTGCGCGAGCCGTCGGTGCCGGAGGCGTTGGCGCGCAAGGTGGTCGCGGCGGTGACCCGGCTTCGCGAGCTCGACCTCGCGAAGCCGCCCGGGGTGGCGGAGACCATCGACTGGGCGCGCACGCTGGACTTCCTCGGTTGCTCTTCGCTGACACCGGCCGTCGCGGCGGACACCCTCGGCGCGGTGGTGAAGGAGCGGGACGACATGGCGCTGGTCCGGGAGTCGCTGGAGGAGATCGTCCCGGATGCCTGACCTGGTCCGGCTGCTCGTCGACTTCTCCCGGGAGCTGCGGGCCGCGGGACTGGCCGTGGGGACCGGTGACGTCCAGGTGTATTGCGGCTCGCTGGCCACGCTGGACCCGACCGACCTCGTGGATCTGTACTGGTCGGGCCGGATCACGCTTGTGACCCGGCGCGACGATCTCGTCGTGTACGACGAGGTGTTCCGCCGGTTCTTCCTCGGCGCGGCGCCGCCCGCCGACCTGCTGGCGCTGAAGGCGACGCCGGCAGGGGCGGTCGCGGAGTCGACGTTCGTGGTGCCGGCGACCGAGCCGGGCTCCACATCGACGGAGGAGGCCTCGCTCGGGCTCATGGCGTCCACAGTGGACGTCATGCGACACCGTGCGTTCGCCGAGTGCACGCCCGACGAGCTCGCGTTGCTGCGCCGGATCATGGCCAGCATCCGGCTGACTCCGCCGCGCCGCCGCACCCGCCGCTCGCACCCCTCCGCCTCGGGCCGTGCGCTTGACATGCGGCGGACGGTCCGGCGCTCGCTGCGTACCCAGGGCGAGCTGGTCTCGCTCCACTGGCGGCGGCGCCGGGTGCGACCGCGGCCCCTGGTGCTGATCCTGGACGTGTCCGGGTCGATGGCGGACTACTCGCGGGCGCTGCTGCAGTTCGCCCACACGACGCGGCGGGCGGCGCGGCGGGTGGAGGTGTTCTGCTTCGGCACGCGGCTGACGTGCATCACCCGCGCGCTGCGGACGCGGTCACCGGACGAGGCGCTACGCCGGGCCGCGCTCGGGGTGGTCGACTGGGAGGGCGGCACGCGGATCGGCGCGTCGCTGGACCTGTTCGTGCGGCGGTGGGGCCGGCGAGGCGTGTGCCGCGGCGGCATCGTGGTGATCTGCTCGGACGGCCTGGACCGCGGCGACCCGGCCCTGCTGGATACGTCTCTGTCCCGCCTGACGCGGCTCTGCCACCGAGTGGTGTGGCTGAACCCTCACGGGACCGACTCCGTGGGCATGTCCGTTGCGAAGCCGTACATCGATCACCTGTTGCCGGTCCGAGACCTGGCGAGTCTCGAGGAGTTCGCCGCCCTGCTGCCTACTCTGTCCTGAGTGGAGCTGCGGTTGCTTGTGGGGGCCAGTGGGGTGTCTGACTGAGGGTGTCTGGGGTTCCCAGTGCTAGCGCGCTTGGCCCGGCTGTTCGGTGTCGCTGGCGCTGCACTGCGTGCTTCCGGTGGCGTCAGGTTGGGTCCCTCGGGGTGGTCAGGTTCTTGGCTGTGCGGGCCTCGTACTCGCCGATCCAGCGGTCCTCCCAGGAGTTGTCGTACTGGTCTGTGTTGCAGCTCGGCCGGTAGGTCGCGATCAGCTCGCGCGCGATCTGCTCCCGGTGTGCCCGGGTGCCGCCCGGGACGTCGAGTGTCGCGATGTGCAGCTTCCACTTCGAGCCCGCCCGCGCGACCCAGCACGCCGAACGTGGGTGCCGGAACGGGAGGCGTGCCGTGGCCAGGTCGTCCGAGTGGTCTACATAGGACACCGCGTAGCGGTCGGGGTGGGCGGTCGGGTCGGGGCGGTACAGGATGGCGTACACCGCGGCGCTCGCCGGCGGGGTCCAGCCGCCGAGCAGCCTCGGGCCCTCGAACAGGTACCCCGCCAGCGAACCCAGCCGGATCATTCCGACCGGAAGCCGACCGTCTCGTGCAGGCGCGACCGGCGGATGCCGGACGCCGGCTTGGCCACCGGCGGGTGCGACGGCGTCGGCGTCACGTTCGACACGATTCGCTCGGCGAAGCCGTACAGCAGCGGCAACGCGGAGGCCACCACCTTGCCCGTCCGGTTGATGTGCTCCACCCCGGGCACGATGTCGGCCGCGTGCCGGTTGATCGTCTTCACGTGCTCGGCGCACTCCTCCAGGTTCCGCGCGATCCGGGTCAGCAGCGAGCCGATCCAGAACAGGAAGAACGCGAGCCCGGCGATGAGCACCACGATCTCCACGACCGTCAGCACCACGAGCGTCGACTGGCTCATGTGGACCCTCCAGCAGGAGCCGGGCCAGTGGGACTGGGGGCCGTCGCCAGCGCCGCGCGGCCGAGGAACAGGTGGTGCTGCAAGCCTTCGGCCAGCACCGCGTCGACCCGGTCGGCCGTCTGCGGGATCAGCGCCGCGTGCTCGGTGTTCTCGGTGACCGCGTCCAGCGTGTCTCGCACCGCGGCCACCCGCTTGTCGATCAGCTTCACGTAGTACACGAGCAGGCTCAGCAGCGCGACCACGGCGAGGATCACGATCAACCCGAGCAGCAGGATCACCGACCAGTAGGTGATCTCGTTGTCAGCCATCCTCAGCCTCCCAACCTGTGCCGGCCGCGTTCGAGCCCCGCGACGATGGTCTCCGCGTGGTCGATGGTCGTCGTCAGCGCGGCCAGCGGCGCGGTGTTCACCTCGGCCCGCCTCAGGGCCGCGTCGATCCGCGGCGCCTGCTTCCCGATCCGGTACGCCAGCACGATGATCGGGGTCACCAGCGCCACCACGGCGACCACGACCACGAGCCCGATGACCAGTCCGACAGTCCAGCCGGTCAGGTCGGCATCCTGCGCGAGCGGCATGTCAGACCCCCTCGGACCAGTCGCGCACCGGTTGCAGCGTGGCGTTCACCGAGGTGAGCCGCGCCGGCACGGTGCTGGTGCGGTCGGCGATCGACTCGACGCCGCCGATCAGCGAGTCGAGCGTGCGCCGTACCTGTGTCAAGTGGACGATCACGCGCAGCAGGGCGACCGCGGTCAGCCCGATGACGAGGGTCGCGGCCAGGAGCGTGACCCAGGCGACGGCAGGCATCAGTCCTCCAGGAGCTTCTGGACACTGCCGGCGTAGCGGACCGCGCCGACCTGGACTTCCTTGATCGTCTCGTCGGTCGTGGCGAGCAGCGCCGGGACCGGCTCGAGCCCGTCGTTCAACGCGACCCCGTCGGCGAGGATCTCGCCGCCGGCGTCACGGATCCGTTCGACCGCGGCCAGGATCCGGTTCAGCAGGAAGATCACCACCGGCAGCACCACGACCAGCAACGCGAGCGCGCCGATCCACCACAGAGCCATCTGCTACCTCCCCGCCAGAGTGCGGTGCCGCTCGTAGGAACCGAAGAACCGCCAGAACACCCGCTTCAGCGCGGCCATCGCGGCGGCGACGCCGATCGAGAGCCCGCCGGCCGACGCGGCCGGGCCGCCCGCGCGCTCCTCGCCGCGCAGCCAGCGGGGGATGTCCTCGGCCGCGTTGCGGGAGAACTGCTGCACCAGGACGTTGGTGACGTCGGTGATCATGCCGCGGCCGTACTGGGCGGCCGCGCCGGAGATCTGCAGGTCCTGCGCGATGTCCACCTTGGTACCGCTACCGGCCTTCACCAACGTCGCGGTGAGCACCATCGCCGCCTGGCCCCGGCCGCGCTCGTCGGCGCCCGCCGCGTTGATCACCGCGCGCCGGTTGGCCTCGTCGCGCTCGACGATCTCCACGTCGCCGGCGAAGCGCATGGACACCGGGCCCATCTTGATCGTGACGCGGCCCTTGTAGTTGTCCTCGTCGACGACCTCGGTCAGCTCGGTGCCGGGCAGGTTCGGCGCCATCCGCGGCACGTCGAGCAGGTAGTCCCACACCTTCTCGACCGGCGCGGGCACCTCGAAATCACTCTTGATGAGCATGGATGCCTCCTAGTCCCCGCGAACCGGTGGCGCGCCCGAGACGTCCGCGCGCGTGTTGATCGCGTCCCAGACCCGGTCGGGCAGCAGCGGCATGTCGATGTTGCGCACGCCCGTGTCGGCCAGCGCGTCCATCACCGCGTTGACGTACGCCGCCGGCCCGCCGACCGCCGCGCACTCGCCGACGCCCTTGGCGCCGATCGGGTGGTGCGGGCACGGCGTGACGACCTCGTGCAGCTCGAATCCCGGGGTCTCCCATGCGGTCGGCAGCAGGTAGTCCAGGTAGTTCGAGCCGACGCAGTTGCCGTCCGCGTCGAACGTGATGAACTGCATGTTCGACATCGCGTACGCCTCGGCGAGGCCGCCCATGATCTGGCCCTCGACGATCATCGGGTTGATCCGCACGCCGCAGTCGTCCACCGCGACGAACCGCAGTACGTCCCACACGCCCGTCTCCGGGTCCACCTCGACCGTCGCGATGTAGCAGGCGAACGGCCAGGTCAGGTTCGGCGGGTCGTAGTAGGCGTTGTTCTCCAGGCCCGGCTCCATGCCGTCGGGCATGTTGCCGTACGCGGCCATCGCGCACTCCTGGATCGTCACGCCGCGGTCGGGCGCGCTGCGCACGTAGAACCGGCCCAGCTCCCACTCGACGTCCTCTTCGGACACTTCGAGCAGGTGCGCGGCCAGCTTCCGTGCCTTGGCGCGGATCTTGCGCGCCACCATGGCCACCGCGGCACCGGCGACCGGAGTGGACCGCGACGCGTAGGTGCCCATGCCGAACGGCGCGGTGTCCGTGTCGCCCTCCTCGACGAGCACGTCGGCCGCCGGGATGCCCAGCTCGTGCGCGACGATCTGCGCCCACGTCGTCTCGTGGCCCTGGCCCTGGGACTTCGCCCCGGTGCGCAGGATCGCCTTGCCTGTCGGGTGGATCCGCAGCTCGGCCGAGTCGAACATCTTGATGCCGAGGATGTCGTACTCGCGGCTGTTGCCGGCGCCGAGCGGCTCGGTCATCGTCGAGATCCCGATGCCCAGCCGGCGCCCGCGCTTGGCCGCGGCCGCCTTGTCCGCGAGGAACTGGTCGTAGTCGATCGCGTTCAGCCCGACGTCCAGACACTTGAGGTACTGCCCGGAGTCGGTGAGGAAGCCGAACGGCGTGCGGTAGGGGAACTGGTCGTCGCGCACGAGGTTGACCCGGCGGAACTCGGCGGGATCCATGCCGAGGTCCGCGGCGGCGGCGGCGATCAGCCGCTCCTGGAAGAACATCGCCTCGGTGACTCGGAACGAGCATCGGTAGGCGACCCCGCCGGGGGCCTTGTTGGTGTACGCCCCGCGCGCGGTGATGTGCCCGACCGGGATGTCGTAGCAGGCGAACGCGGAGTGCACCAGGCCGATCTTGAACTTGCTCGGCTGCGCGTCGGAGAAGAACGCGCCCTGGTCGGTGTCCGCGTGGAACCGCACCCCGAGGATCTTGCCGTCCTCGCGCAGCGCCAGCTCGCCGTCGAAGTACATGTCCCGCGCGAAGCCGGTGGAGACCAGGTTGCCGGACTTGTCCTCGATCCACTTCACCGGCTTGCCCAGCAGGATCGAGCACAGGATCGAGCAGACGTAGCCCGGGTAGACCGGCACCTTGTTGCCGAACCCGCCGCCGATGTCCGGCGAGACGATCCGGATCATGTGCTCGGGCAGCTCCGCCACCAGCGCCACCGCGGCACGGATGATGTGCGGTGCCTGGGTTGTCATGTAGACGGTCAGCTTCTGCGTCGCCGGGTCGAAGTTGGCGATCGAGCCGCAGTTCTCGATCGGCGACGGGTGCGAGCGCGGGTAGTGCAGCCTCAGCCGCGACACCCGGTCCGCCTGCGCGAACGCCCGGTCGGTGGCCTCCTTGTCGCCGACCTCCCACCGGTAGCAGACGTTGTCGGTCTGCCCCTCCTTGTCGTCCCGGATCAGCGGAGCGTCGGGCGCCAGGGCCTGCTCCGGGTTCACGATCGCCGGCAGCGGCTCGTAGTCGACGACGATCGCCTCGCAGCCGTCCTTGGCGATATACGGGTCGTCGGCGACCACGCACGCGACCTCCTGGCCCTGGAAGCGAACCTTGTCCGTGGCGAGCACGGCCTGCGTGTCGTAGGACAGGGTCGGCATCCACGCGAGGTTGCGCTGCGCGGCCATCTCGCCGGTCAGCACCAGGCGCACGCCGGGGATCTCCCAGGCCTTGCTCGTGTCGATGGACCGGATCCGCGCGTGCGCCACGGGGCTGCGCAGGATCTCCATGTGCAGCATGCCGGGCAGCGTGATGTCGTCGACATAGTTGCCGCGGCCGCGGATGAACCGGTCGTCCTCGACCCGCTTGCGGCTGGACCCGAGTCCACCGATCTTGACTTCGTCCAAGGCTGTCATGTTGTGCTCCCCACCGGCCGCAGCTTCCTCGCCGCCCACAGCACTGCCTTGCAGACCGCCTCCCCGGAATTGACCCTTGTGGTCGCCTCGAGTTGATGTGCGCCGGTTCGGTGCGTACCTGTGGCTGGGTTGCGTCCCGTTCCCCTTAGGTGCGGTTGCCAGACACGCATCTCGTCCAAAGCGGTCATGTCGTACTCCCCACCGGCCGCAGCTTCCTCGCCGCCCACAGCACTGCCTTGACAATGTTTTGATATCCCGTGCAGCGGCAGAGGTTTCCCGACAGCGCCCACCGGACGTCCTCCTCGGTGGGGTCGGGGTTGCGTTCCAGCAACGCCATCGCGCTCATCATCATCCCGGGTGTGCAGTAGCCGCACTGGAGTCCGTGCTCCTCCTTGAACCCCTCCTGGAGCGGGTGCAGCTCGCTCGCCCGTGCGATGCCCTCGACCGTGCGCACCTCGTGCCCGTCGGTCTGGACGGCGAGCATCGTGCAGGACTTCGTCGCCCGGCCGTCCACGAGCACGGTGCACGCGCCGCAGTTCGTGGTGTCGCAGCCGATGTGCGTGCCGGTCAGTCCCAGGCCCTGGCGCAGCAGGTGGGCGAGCAGCACCCGCGGCTCGACCTCGACCACCCGCTCCTCGCCGTTGACGGTGACCGTGACCCTTCGCTTCTCCACGGGATCTCCTTACGCGGCAACGGGGGCAGCGGACTCGAGCGCTCGTGTCACGAACGTGTGCACCACGTGGCGCTTGTACTCGGCGCTGCCGCGGTGGTCGGTGCGGGGCCGGGCCGCCTCGGCCGCGAGCCGGGCCGCCTCCTCGACGGCCGCCGCGGTCAGCGCCGAGCCGACCAGCGCCCGCTCGGCCTCGACGGCCTTGATGTTGTTGCCGCCCACGCCGGTCAGCGCGATGCCGGCCCGGACGACCTTGTCGCCGGAGGTCTCGACCGCGACCGCGACGCCGACCGTGGCGAAGTCGCCGACGCGGCGCTCCAGCTTCAGGTAGCGGCCGTGCGGCGTGCCCTTCGGCGCCGGGATCCGCGCCTCGACCGCGAGCTCGCCGGGCAGCAGCGTCGTGGTGAACGGCCCGGTGACGAAGTCGGTCATCGGGATCACCCGCCGACCGGTGGCACTGACCGCGACGACCTCCCCGTCGAGCGCGAGCATCACAGATGCCCAGTCCCCCTGCGGGTCCGCGTGGCACAGCGACCCGACGAGCGTGCCGCGGTTGCGCACGATCGGGTCGGCGATCAGCGGCGCGGCGCTGGAGACCAGCGGACGGCGATCGCCGAGCAGTACGGAGTACTCCAGGTCCACGTGCCGGCACAACGCGCCGACCTCCAGCACACCCGTGGACGCCTCACGGTGGTAGTCGAGCACCCGGATGTTGTTGATGTCGACGAGGACCTCGGGGTTGGCGAAGCGCAACTTGACCATCGGGATCAGGCTCTGCCCACCGGCGAGCACCTTCGCCGCGTCGCCGTAGCTGCGCAGCATGTCGAGCGCCTCGTCCAGCGAGCGCGGCGCCTCGTAGCGGAACCGAGCTGGATACATCGCTTCTCCTCAGCTCTCGGGTTCCGGAATCGCGACCGGCAGGCCCTCGTCGGTCGGGTCGGGCCGGGGTTCCTGGTGGGGCGGCCACGGTCCCTGGACGGGCTGGCCGGCGACTTTGAGCCATTCGACGACGCCTGGGAACGCCCAGATCGTCGGACTCCTCCCCGTCTTGGGGGCGTGTTCGATGAGCTCATACATGCGCGGGTTGCCCGCGTCGTCGCGTGGCTCCATGCGGCGATCGTCCTGAGTGGCGCTACCTCACGGCAAGCGGTGGGTAAGCGAATGCTTATTGGCGCAGCGTGAGCAAGCTCGGGTAACTGATCGACTCCAGAGCGTCAACGAGATCAAGCGTGCTCACGGTCGGCGTGTCAAGAGGAGGTACAACCCCGCCAATACGGCCGCGATGATCGCGCCGATGATCGTCACCTCGACGGACTTGGTGGCCACGTAGAGCGTGCCGACGCTCACCAGGGCGCCGTTGATCATCCCCAACACGGTCTGCGAGTTCCGACCGGGCGACGGCGGACCACCCGCCGGCTTCGCGACATTCTGATCTTCGCTCATGGCGTGTCCTTTCGTCTGACAGTCGGGTCATGCGGGCGCGGTCGGTCAAGCGTCATGAGCGCCTCGCACTCAGTAACGGCGTTGGGATATTTTTCGACGTCTCTAAAGTCTGATGGGGTGCGGACAACGAGACTGGGGTCACGTTCAGGATAGGCGTGGAGGTGTCTGGTAGACCTTGGCAGTACCTGATCTTCTGCTGTCCGGCCTGGTTTCTTGTTGACGGAGCTTGGTCGTCGTGTCGCCGACCGGTTCCGCGGCTTGTCGGACGTTGCCGGTCGATGTCGGGTGACAGCTGGGCGGAGGAGCAGTGGCCGAGAAGTCCGGGTCCAACCGGGGCAGCGCGAAAAGGACCGGGTCGCCGATCGAGGACGCGCTGCGGTGGCTTGCCACGAACAAGCAATTCAGACCGCTCGACCTGCTCAGGCATGCGATCAAAGATGCGGGCAGCGACGCCTCGACCGTGCTCGAGCCGTTGATCACGCCGACGTCGTCGTTGCCACAGGGTGATCCGGAGTCACGTGCGCTGGCGGCCTGGGGACTGATCGTCGACGAGATCGACGAGGTCGGGCCATCGAACAACTCACGTCGACGGAATGCGCTCATGGCGGCATTTCGACTGCCGCGCCGCCCGGAGATTGTGGAGCCGTGGAAGGCGACTCTCGGCGACCGGTTCGGCCAGCTGCTGACATTGAGGGAAGTCTTCGGCAACCCGCCGCCCGGTACGACGACGCCAATGCACAAGGCCTGGCGGTTCGGACTCACCGACAAGCTCGTGCCGGCACTGCGGACGAGGCTCGTCGCGCTCGCCGCCAACGGCACCGATTGGCTGCGCTACGTGGAAGTGGCAAGCAAGACTGAGGTCGCGATCGCCCGCGACCAGGCGTCACCGGTCGAGTCGCCGGACCCGACGGCCGGCTACCGGCCGCCGTCTCGGGGTGCGCAGCCGGTATTTCTAGATCTGTTCAGGACAACCGTCTTCATGAAGCGCAGAGCGGTCTACCGGCGCATCATCGAGCGATTGATAACCGCGCAAGAAGATCATGTTGACAGCTACATGGCTCGGGCGCTGCTGGGATCCACCAATGACTCGACCAACACGCCCGTGCGCGGTCTGTGGGGCTGTTCGGCGACTGTAGTAACATCGCCGCCGGGCGAACCCGTCCTGACTCGGCTACGCTTCCCACGGTCGCTGAGTCGCGGCGACAAGCACTATTTCTGCTCGGAGGCAACCGACGAGAACATAACCACAGAGCGACTGTGGGTCAATATCGAGGTTGATCACCATGGCATTGCGCCGGGCAGGCGGATGTACGACTTGGTTCCGATCAGCGGCCTGACGATCCGAATCGTGTTCGATGACGACTACCTTCCGGATGCCTGCTGGTGGTACGCGGAGCAGACCGAAAGGGAACGCCGCCAGCGACCAGCCGATGGTGATCCACGTCTGTTGACCGTTGTCGGCAACACCGTGGAGCACACGTTTCCCGAGAAATGTCATCCTCGGGAAAACTACGGAATCTCCTTTCTCTGGCCGATGTTGTGAAACTTCGAACCTAGGATCGCAACCGATCCGGAAGGGCTCCAGCATGTCTGGCGATGGTGGCGGTAGCAGCGACAACTAGTTCGCTGTACCAAGACGTTTCGACAGAAACCACACCCAGTGCGCGGTGTGGTTTCTGTTCTGCGGCCGGAATGCCTTGCCGCCCGGGTCAGCTCCAGAGCGTCACGTAGACCGGTGGGCGGAACTTCGACGGCGACACGCCCGCGCCCGGCTCGCGCATCACTCGCAGCGCGGCCGCCGTCGACAGGTAGTGGCGGAACGTCTCGGCCGCGATCGAGCGGCGCTCGGGGCTCAGCGTGGTCAGGTACCAGGTCGCGTCCGCCGGGGTGGCCGACGTGTGCACCACTCGTAGCTCGCCGCGCCGCAGCCGCGCGGTGACCAGGTGGGCCGGCGCGACCGAGACGCCCGCGCCGTCCGCGGCCGCCGCCCACGCCGCGGTCGCGCTGGGAAACATCCGCATCCGCGCCTCGGGCACGTGCAGCCGGCGCAGCAGCCGGGCCGCCTCGCTCGCCGGGTCGGCGGCCGTCGAGTCGACCAGCCACGACCAGTGCGCGGGGCTGCCGGGCAGCCGGGCCGAGCCGGCGACCACCACGAGGTGGGTGCGGAACACGGGCTCGGAGATCAGCTCGTTGCCCCGCTCGTTGTCCACCGTGTCGCCGACCGAGCGGCCGAGGTTCGGGCCGAGCGCCACGTCGGCGAACCGGTTGGCGAGCAGCACCGGCATCTCGTCCGTGGCGGCCATGCCGACCGTGGTGTCGATCTTGCGGCCGGACTCGGCGAACGCGTCGACCAGGGGCGCGGCCACGAACTCCATCACGGTGCCGGACGCGACGACCCGCAGCTGGCCGGGCGCGCCCTTGCCGGCGCGGACCGCGGCCTCGGCGTCCGCGCCGAGCGCCACCATCTGAGAGGCGATCGGCAGCAGCCGGGTGCCGGCGGTGGTGAGTCGCATGGTGGCGCCGGCCCGCACGACGAGCTGGTCGCCGAGCTGTTGGCGCAGCGCCGCGAGTGCCTGGGAGACCGCGGGTTCGCTCACGCCAAGGGCGGTCGCCGCGGCCTTCACCGAGCCCAGCTTCGCGACCAGCACGAACGTGCTCAGCTGCGTGAGCGTCATGGCGCACATTGTGTGACCCGGGCCACTGTTAAGGGAATACTTAAGACGCGATTGCCCGCCGAAGGGAGGGCGACCGACGATGCGCTTGGGAGGACGGCCATGCAGGTACCTGCCTCGTTCCAGTACCGCAAGGCGACCAGCGTGGCGCACGCGCTGGCGTTGCTGCAGGAGTACGGCCCGGAGTCGGTCGTGATCGCCGGCGGGCACAGCCTGCTGCCGATGATGAAGCTGCGGCTCGCCCACCCCGAGGCGCTGATCGACATCAACGAGCTCGACGAGATCGCCGGCATCCATGTCGAGGACGGCGAGTTGGTCATCGGCGCGATGGCGCGGCACGCCGAGCTGCTCGCGTGCGCCGAGGCGGGCGAGCACTTCCCGATCCTGCACGAAGCCGAGCGCGTGATCGCCGACCCGATCGTGCGCAACCGCGGCACGATCGGCGGCTCGCTGTGCCAGGCCGACCCGTCCGAGGACCTGTCCGCCGTCTTCGCCGCGCTGCGGGCGAACCTCGTCGTGCGCGGACCCGACGGCGACCGGACCGTGGCCGCCCGCGACTTCTTCGTCGGCCCGTACCAGACCGTGCTCGCGCCGGGCGAGCTGCTCGGCGAGATCCGGGTGCCGATCACGGCCGGCGGCACGCCCGCGGCCAGCGCGTACGAGAAGGTCGACCGGCGGGCGGGGGACTGGGCGGTCGGCGCGGTCGGCGCGGTCGTCGAGGTGGTCGGCGGCGTGCTCGCACAGGTCGGCATCGGGCTGACGGCGCTGGGTGCCGAACGGTTCGTCGCCGCTGAGGCCGAGGACTTCCTGCGCGGCGAGCCGCCGGACGAGGAGCGCCTCGTCGAGGCCGGCGCGATCGCCGCGCGACACTGCCGGCCCGCCGCCGACCAGCGCGGACCGGTCGACTACAAGCGTCACCTCGCCGGCGAACTGGTCACCCGCGCCCTGCGGCGCGCGGTCGGGCGGGTGGGGTGATGCAGATCGTGGTCACCGTCAACAACACCGAGTACGTCCGCGATGTCGAGCCACGCCTGCTGCTCGTCCATTTCCTGCGCGAGGAACTCGGGCTGACCGGCACGCACTGGGGCTGCGACACCTCCAACTGCGGGGTGTGCGTTGTGCATTTGGACGGAGTTCCGGTGAAGTCGTGCACCGTGCTCGCGGTGATGGCCGACGGGCGCGACGTCCGCACGATCGAGGGGCTGGCCCGCGGGCCGGAGCTGGACCCGGTGCAGCGGGGCTTCGTCGAGTGCCACGGACTGCAGTGCGGCTTCTGCACGCCGGGGATGATGATGACCGCGCGCTGGCTGCTCGACCAGTGTCCCGATCCGTCCGAAAAGGACATTCGGGAGGCGCTGTCCGGACAGCTGTGCCGATGCACCGGCTACGAGAACATCGTCCGGTCGATCCGCTGGGCCGCCGAGAACGAGGCGGCCTCATGAGTGCGCCCACCGGGTTCGGCCGCATGCTCCGCAAGGAGGACGCGCGGTTCGTCCGCGGGCGCGGCACCTTCGTGGACGACGTGCGGCTGCCCGGCATGCTGCACGGCGCTGTGCTGCGCAGCCCGCTGGCGCACGCGCGGATCGTCTCCGTCGACACCTCCGCCGCGCAGGCCCACCCGAAGGTCAGGGCCGTGCTCACCGGCGCGGACCTCGCCGAGCGCGGGCTCGCGTGGATGCCGACGCTGTCCTACGACCAGCAGGCCGTGCTCGCCACCGACAAGGTCCGCTTCCAGGGGCAGGAGGTCGCGTTCGTCGTCGCCGAGGACCACTACTCCGCGCGCGACGCGCTCGCGCTGATCGACGTCGAGTACGAGCCGCTGGACCCCGTCGTCGACGCGCGGCGGGCGCTCGACGAGGACGCTCCGGTGATCCGCGACGACCTGGACGGCAAGCGGGACAACCACATCTTCGACTGGACGGCCGGCGACGCGGCCGCCACCGATGCGGTGTTCGCCGCCGCCGACGTGGTGATCGCGCAGGACGTGCTGTACCCGCGGGTGCACCCGGCGCCGCTGGAGACCTGCGGCGTGGTCGCCGATTTCGACGCGGTCACCGGCAAGCTCACGGTCTGGGCGACGACCCAGGCCCCGCACGCGCACCGCACGCTGTACGCGACGGTGACCGGGATCCCCGAGCACCGGATCCGGGTCGTCTCGCCCGACGTCGGCGGCGGGTTCGGCAACAAGGTGGCGATGTACCCGGCGTACCTGTGCGCGGTGGTCGGCTCGATGGTGACCGGGGCGCCGGTGAAGTGGGCGGAGGACCGCTCGGAGAACCTGATGTCCTCGGCGTTCGCCCGCGACTTCCACATGCACGGCGAGCTGGCGTCCACATCGGACGGAAGGATCCTCGGCCTGCGGGTGCGGGTGCTGGCCGACCACGGCGCGTTCAACGGCACCGCGCAGCCCTCGCGGTACCCGGCCGGCTTCTTCCACATCGTCACCGGCTCCTACGACCTGCGGGCCGCGCACTGCGCGGTGACCGGCGTGTACACCAACAAGGCGCCCGGCGGGGTGGCCTACGCCTGCTCGTTCCGCGTGGCCGAGGCGTCCTACCTGGTCGAGCGGCTCGTCGACCTGCTGGCTCGCGAGCTGTCCGTCGACCCCGCCGAGCTGCGGCTGCGCAACCTGTTGCGGCCCGAGCAGTTCCCGTACCCGTGCGCCACCGGCTGGGAGTACGACTCCGGCGACTACCCGACCGCGCTGCGGCTCGCCATGGACCTCGCCGGCTACGACGACCTGCGCGCGGAGCAGGCGCGGCGGCGCGAGCGCGGCGAGTACCTCGGCATCGGGCTGAGCTTCTTCACCGAGGCGGTCGGCGCCGGGCCGCGCAAGCACATGGACATCCTCGGGCTCGGCATGGCCGACGGCGCCGAGCTGCGGGTACACCCGACCGGCAAGGCCGTGCTGCGGATCTCCGTGCAGTCCCAGGGGCAGGGCCACGAGACGACGTTCGCGCAGATCGTCGCGCACGAGCTCGGGATCAGCCCGGACGACGTGGACGTGGTGCACGGCGACACCGACGTCACGCCGTTCGGCCTGGGCACCTACGGCTCGCGGTCCACGCCGGTGTCGGGCGCCGCGACGTCGTTGGCGGCGCAGAAGGTGCGCGAGAAGGCGAGGCAGATCGCCTCGGCCATGCTCGAGGTGAGCCCAGAGGACCTCGAGTGGTCGCCCGGGCGCTGGTCGGTCCGCGGCGACCCGGTCTCCGGGGCGTCGCTCACCGAGATCGCCCTGGCCGCGCACTCCACTGTGGACCTTCCGGACGGCGTGGAGGGCCACCTCGACGCGTCCTGTGTGTACAACCCGCCGAACCTGACGTTCCCGTACGGCGCCTACATCTGCGTCGTCGAGGTGGACCCGGGCACCGGCAAGGTGGTGGTCCGCCGGTTCGTCGCAGTCGACGACTGCGGCGTGCGGATCAACCCGACGATCGTGGAGGGCCAGGTGCACGGCGGACTGGCCGACGGGATCGGCATGGCGTTGATGGAGCTGGTCGCCTTCGACACGGAAGGCAACTGCCTCGGCGGGTCCTTCATGGACTACCTGTTGCCCACCGCGGTGGACTGCCCGTCGTGGGAGCTCGGCGAGACCGTGACCCCGTCGCCGCACCATCCGTTGGGCGCCAAGGGAATCGGTGAGTCCGCGACGGTCGGCTCGCCGGCCGCGGTGGTGAACGCGGTGCTGGACGCGCTGGCGCCGTTCGGCGTGCGGCACGCGGACATGCCGCTGACGCCGGCCGCGGTCTGGTGCGCCATCCAGGGCCGCCCACTACGTGGCGACCTGGCAATCGAGTAGTGAGCGGAGTGACGGAGCGTTCGTCGTCTGGACTGACGAGCGCGCGCAGGCGCGCCAGCGCCGAGCACGGGAGGAGGGAAGACGGCGAGTAGCGGAGGAACGGAGCGAACCATGAACACAGTGCTGGCCAGAGTGGACGACCTGCGGACCGGGCGCACTCCGTTCGTGCTGGCCACGGTCGTTCGCGCGGAGCGGCCGACCAGCGCCAAGCCCGGCGACCGCGCGCTGGTGTTGCCGGACGGGTCGATGGAGGGCTTCGTGGGCGGCACGTGCGCCGAGTCCACGGTGCGGCTGCAGGGCCTGCGCCTGCTCGCGACCGGCGAGTCCACGCTGCTGCGGATCACGCCGACCGCCGAGTCGGAGACGGTCGGCGAGGGAGTCGTGACGGTCGGCAACCCGTGCCTGTCCGGCGGCTCGCTGGACATCTTCCTCGAGGCGATGCTGCCGCCGACGCTGGTCCACGTGCACGGCGACGCCCCGGTCGCGCGGGCGCTGATGGACATCGGCCGTGCGGTCGGCCACGACGTGCGCCGCCCGGCGGTGGGCGCGGACCTGCCCGCCGACCTGGGCGCGCTGATCGTGGCGTCGCACGGGCGGGACGAGGAGCCGCTGCTGGTGGCGGCGTTGCGGGCGAATGTGCCGTACGTCGGCCTGGTGGCGAGCCGCAAGCGGGGCCGGGCCGTGCTCGCGTCGCTGGACGTCACCGACGAGGAGCGGGCTCAGGTGCACACGCCGGCCGGGTTGGACATCGGCGCGCGCACGCCGGCCGAGGTGGCGCTGTCGGTGTACGCGGAGATGGTCAGCACGCGAGACCCGGCACCCGCGTCGACCGAGCCGGTGGTGCTGGTGGCCGAGGCCGTCGACCCGGTGTGCGGCATGACCGTCGCGGTCAGCGAATCCGCACTGTCCATCATGGACAACGGGATGTCGGTGTACTTCTGCGGCGCCGGCTGCCGCCAGGCCTACGCCGACGATCCGGAGCGCTATCGCAGGTGAGGGACACCTCGCGGCAACGCGGGCTGGTCCGCCTCTCCGGAATTCAAAGTGTTGGTTGTGTTTCAGGGGGAGGTTCGGCTTTCCGGGTTGATTGTGGCTGGTTGGCGTCACGTTCCCCTGGGGTTGCGTTGGGTGGTCCAAGACTTCGGGCAATGCGGGACACCGCTGGTCCGGCGGGGTTGCGCTGGACCAGC
>NZ_JBOHGA010000112.1:0-19792 GCF_050699915.1 Actinophytocola sp. | reverse complement strand
CGCCGCGCCCGCGTCCGCGAAGCGCTCCGCGAGGGCTGCCGACGGACGCCAGCGGCCGTCCTCGCCGATGTGGGCCGCGAACGGCGCGTTCACCGCACCGGGGATGTGCCCGGCCCGCGCGTCGATGGGCTCGGTATCGCCGCGGTAGCGCTCCGGCGCCCGCGCGTCGAACAGCAGCCCGGCTCGCGCGAGGTCGGCGGCGCCGGCCGCGTCCAGCACCGGCATGCCGCCCGGCCGCACGGTGAAGTCGCCGGGCTTCGGCTCGGGCGCGACCGTGCTGACCGGTCGGCTCTCGGCGGTCCACGCCGCGAAACCACCGTCCAGGACGGTGACCCGACCGTGCCCGGCCCAGCGCAGCAGCCACCACGCCCGTGCGGCGATCGACCCGTTGTCCGCGTCGTACACGACCACCGGCTGGTCGCCGCGCACCCCGGCCGCCCGCAGCGTGCGCTGCAGCGCAGCCGGGTCGGGCAGCGGGTGCCTGCCGCCCGCGCCGGGCGGGCCCGCCAGCTCGGTGTCCAGGTCGACGTACACCGCGTCCGGCAGGTGCCCGCGCTCGTACTCCTCCCGACCGGGCGGACCGCCCAGCTTCCACCGAACGTCCAGCAGGACGGGCGGGTTCCGGTCGGCCAACGACGCGGCGAGCTCGGTGCACGACACCAGCGGAGAAGTCACCGGGTCATTGTCGCGGACGCCCGCACTACTGCGTTCGGGGTGATCGGGCTCGCCAAGCTCACCCTGTGCGACCACGACACTGCTCCGGCCGGGCGAGCGACTAGCATGGTTCCCGACGAGTCCGCGTAGCGACGTGGTGTGGCCTCCCTTCAAGTGAACTTGAGCGCGCACCAGCTGTCCGGTGCCCCACCAGGCGGGGTGGGTGACGACAACCGGGCCCGACGCGACCTTGTCCCGGCACGAAGGGGAATGGCGTGAACGAGCTCATCGACACCACCGAGATGTACCTCAAGACGATCTACGAGCTCGAGGAGGAGGGTGTCGTCCCCCTGCGCGCCAGGATCGCCGAACGGCTCGGGCAGAGCGGTCCCACCGTGAGCCAGACCGTCGGGCGGATGGAGCGCGACGGGCTGGTCATCGTCGCCGGCGACCGGCACCTCGAGCTCACCGACCACGGCCGGGCCCTGGCCGTCACCGTCATGCGCAAGCACCGGCTCGCCGAGCGGCTCCTGGTCGACGTCATCGGCCTGGAGTGGGAGCACGTGCACAGCGAGGCGTGCCGGTGGGAGCACGTGATGAGCGAGGCCGTCGAGCGAAAGCTGGTCAAGCTGCTCGGCAACCCCACCACGTCGCCCTACGGCAACCCGATCCCCGGCCTGGACAAGCTCGGCGAAGGCGAGCCGGCCCCGCCGGTCGAGGCCGACCTCGTACGGGTCGACGACGTCGCCCGGCGCGGCGGCGGCAAGGTCGAGATCCGCCGCATCGCCGAGCACGTCCAGCTCGACCCGGACCTGATGGCCGAGCTCAAGGACGTCGGCGTCGTCCCGGGACAGACCGTGCACGTAGGCCCCTCGAAGGGCGACGGCAACATGATCGAGGTCAGCGGCGAGCACAGCTCCGCCCAGGTGGCGCCGACCATCCTGCACGCGGTGCTCGCCCGGGCCAAGTGACCGCCCGCGACGAGCCGGACGCGGACCACAAGACCGGCGCCGCCACGCGCGGCGGCGTCGCGACGCGGGCCGCGAGCGAGTTCGCTCGCCTGCACAGGCACGCTCCCGCCGGAGTGTGGTCCGCCCCGGGCCGGGTGAACCTCATCGGTGAGCACACCGACTACAACGACGGTTTCGTGCTGCCCTTCGCGCTGCCGTTCCGGATCGCGGTCGCGGCGCGTGCCCGCGCCGACGGGCTGCTGTCGATCGCGACCGTCGGCGACGACGGCCGCCCGCAGCGTGCCGGGCCGGTGCCGGTGGACGCGCTGGAGCCGGGCGGCGTCACCGGGTGGGCCGCGTATCCGGCCGGCGTGGGCTGGGTGTTGCGTCACGAGGGGTTCTCCTCCGGGGCCGATCTGGTCATCGCCGGTGACGTGCCGGCCGGGGCGGGTCTGTCCTCCTCTCATGCGTTGCAGTGCGCGACGGCGCTCGCGCTGTTGGGGCTCGCCGGCACCGAGCTCGACGAGCCGGGTGCGCCCGGCCGGGCCGAGGTGGCCGCCTGGGTGCAGCGTTCGGAGAACGACTTCGTCGGCGTCCCGACCGGTCTGCTGGACCAGACCGCCTCGCTGTGCTGCGTCGAGGCGCACGTGTTGTTCCTCGACGTCCGCTCCGGCGAGATGGAGCAGGTCCCGTTCGACACCGCCGAGGCGGGCCTGGACGTTCTGGTGATCGACACCAGGGCCAGGCACTCCCACGGCGAGTCCGGCTATCGCGAGCGGCGCGCGGGCTGCGAGCGCGCCGCCGAGCTGCTCGGGGTCCCGGCGCTGCGCGACATCGAGTCGGCCGGGCTCGACGACGCGATCTCTCGACTGCCGGACAACCTGCGCCCGCTGGTCCGCCACGTGGTCGCCGAGAACGAGCGGGTGCGGCGTGTGGTCGAGCTGCTGCGCGCCGACCGGATCGCCGAGACCGGCGATCTGCTCAGCGCGTCCCACGCGAGCCTGCGGGACGACTACCGGGTCTCCTGCCTCGAGCTGGACGTCGCGGTGGAGGCGGCGCGTGCCGCCGGAGCGCTCGGTGCCAGGATGACCGGCGGCGGCTTCGGCGGATCCGCGATCGCACTGGTGCCTCAGGACGAGCGGGGCACCATCGGGGACAAGGTAGTCGCGGCGTTCGCCGAGCGGTCGCTGCCGGCGCCGGGCCTGTTCACGGCGGTGCCCGCCCGGGGTGCGGGCCGCGACATCTGACCGACGCGTACGAGCGGGCGACGACCCGCGAACCTGAGGAAGCGAGGACCGCGGTGAAGCTGCTCGTGACGGGCGGGGCCGGGTATGTCGGAAGCGTGTGCGCGGCTCGGCTCGTGGAGGCGGGACACGAGGTCGTGGTGGTGGACGACCTGAGCACCGGGCACGCCGACGCGGTGCCGGCGGGCTGCCGGTTCGTCGAGGCCGACCTCGCCGATGCCGCCGGCTCAGTGCTCGCCGAGGGCTTCGACGGTGTCCTGCACTTCGCGGCCAAGTCGCTCGTCGGCGAGTCGATGGTCGACCCGGCCAAGTACTGGTGGGGCAACGTGCACACCTCACTCCTGTTGCTCGACGCGATCCGGGAAGCCGGCACGCCACGACTCGTCTTCTCCTCCACCGCCGCGGTGTACGGCGAGCCTGAGCGGTCGCCGATCCTCGAGAGCGCGGCCACCCGGCCGACGAACACCTACGGCGCCGCCAAGCTGGCCATCGATCATGCGATCACCTCCTACGCCACCGCGTACGGTCTGTCCGCGGTGAGCCTGCGGTACTTCAACGTCGCCGGCGCCCACGCCGGCTTCGGCGAGCGGCACACCACCGAGACGCACCTGATTCCGCTCGTGCTGCAGGTCGCGCTCGGGCAGCGGGAGAGCATCCACGTGTTCGGCGAGGACTACCCGACCGACGACGGCACCTGCGTCCGCGACTACATCCACGTGAACGACCTCGCCGAGGCGCACCTGCTCGCGCTCGACACCGCCACGCCGAACCAGCACCGGATCTACAACCTCGGCAACGGCATCGGCTTCTCCGTGCGCCAGGTCATCGAGGCCTGCCGGGCGGTAACCGGCCACCCGATTCCCGCAGAGGCCAAGGACCGGCGCGCGGGCGACCCCGCCACGCTGGTCGCCTCCAGCGAGCTGGCACAGGTGGAACTCGGATGGAAGCCCCGACACGTCGACCTCGAGGGCATCGTGCGTGATGCGTGGGAGTTCGCCCGCGCTCGTGCCGGACGATGACGCGCCTCTCGAGCTGATGCCGTCCCACGATCGCGGACCGGCGTGCTGACCCAGTTCGGCATGGCCAACGAGGACGGCGTTCGCCGAGGACCTGGGGCGGCATCCGGTGCCGGACGAGCCCAGTTCCGCAACGCCGGCCCACGTTGCCGGCGGCACCCTGCGCAAGATCGCCTCCCGGGAGTCGCTGGGTGCAGCGGGCGAGACGCTGGTTCCCCGCTTGTCTGCGACAAGCGTCCGCGTACCCGTCGCGACCACGCACTCGCCGGGCGGACCGCGCGACGCTCGCCTCTCCGCGACGGTGACCGAGGCCCAGACACTGATCGAGGCAAGCCCATCCGTGGTCCTGTGTGGACGACCGGCCGTCGGATGTCCCAACCCCCACACAGACGCGGCAGACAACGACCCGTTTCGCGGGCCGTATTCGCCAGCACGTCGACCACGAGGGCATCGGGAGTTGCCCCGCGCCCACACCGAACGCCGAACAAACGCGAGCTGCGACAAGCGTCCGCATGCCCGTTGGAACCACGCGCTCGCCGGGCGGACCGCGCGACGCTCGCCTCTCCGTGACGGTGACCGTGACCTGGCTCGGCCGGCGCCGGCCGAATGCGGCCCGCGACCGTGGGGTCACGTCGGTGTGGCGGTTCATTCGTTCGCTCCTTGTGCGTCGACCTGTTCTGCCCACTCGACGCTTTCCACCAACATGGCGTGCAACCGTCCGGGTGGCACGCCCCGGTCGATCGACTCGCGCAGCAGCAGCGCGAGCTGGTGGTCGGGATCGGCGTCGAGTGCCACCTCCAACGCCATGTTCGCGAGCACGCCCTCGCCACGGAGGTAGGCGTGCATCGCGAGCAGGCTCGCCGGCTCGGCCCGCTCCGGGGCGGGAACGCATCGGGTGAGCACGGTCCACAAACGCTCCGCGGACTCCGCCTGGTCGGTGAGCAGCAGCGGCAGGCAGTTGTCGCGGACGATCGGGTCGGTCAACGCCTCCGCGAGCCGCACCACCTGTTCGTCGTCGAGGTTCGGGAAGTCGCCGTCGGCGATGGCGTGGACGGCTGCCCGGACCGCGGCCCATCTCTCGTCCGGCTCGGCGTCCGGCTCCGTCGTTCGTTCGGCGAGCAGCTGAGCGCGGTGCGCCACCCGATCTTCCCGGTCCGGCGCGAGGTGCTGCGCCATCTCCGCACGGCTGGCGTAGCGGACGATGCCGGCCACCGCGTGGAAGGCGGCGATCGCCGAGCTGGCCGGGTCGCCCACCTGCCCGGTGCACTCCTCGTCCTCGTAGCACCACCACGTCTCGCCGACCTCGACCACCGGCACCCACAGCCCGTGGACGATCGGGATGTCGACCTCGCCGAGCTCCTTCGCGACCAGTTCCATCAGCCACCGGTACGGCAGCTCCGGCGGGTCGACCGAGTGGCCTCCGATGATCACCGGGACGGCCACGTCCGGTTCGTGTGCGACGGTCGCCAGGCACAGCTGGCTCACCATGTCGGGGCCGTGCCGTGGTTCCGGCAGGTCCATGCGCACCGTGGCGCCGAACTGGAGACGGTCGGTGAGGTGGAAGGTGACCAGCACGATCGAGTCGACCGGCGGGAAGCCGATCATGCTCGGGATGCCGGCGATCAGCTCGCCGAGATCATCGAGGTAGATCCCGTCGGTCAGGGAGGGTGGGGCCGGTGGCGGTGTCATGCCTCCACATTGCGCGGGGTCGGGGAGGCGTGGGACGGTCGGCCGGGATCTGTGGACAACTGGGCGCGTTGTGGATAAGTCGCCTCGAATCACAAGTCACCCGATCGTGGCTTGAATTCTCGGTGGCGCGTTCGGGCAATATGGTCATGTGTTCGATTTCATCTCCGCCCTCCCCAAGGTCGAGCTCCACGTCCACCTCGTGGGCTCCGCGTCCATCGACACCGTCCTGGAACTGGCCAGGCGGCACCCCGAGCTGGACGTGCCCACCGACCGGGACGCGCTGGTCGCCTTCTACGAGTTCACCGACTTCGCCCACTTCATCGAGGTCTACGTCCAGGTCACGCGGCTGGTGACCTCGGGCTCGGAGTCACCGCACTGGTCGAGGGGCTCGCCGTGGACCTGGCCCGCAACAAGGTGCGCTACGCGGAGGTCACGGTCACGCCCACGGCGCACCTGATGATGGGCATCGACCCGGACGAGCTGGCCGAGGCGTTGACCGTCGGGCGCGAATTGGCACTCGAACGACACGGCGTCGAGATGGCCTGGATCTTCGACATCGCCGGCTCGTTGGGCTACCGCCAGGGCATCGCGACGGCGGAGTGGACGTTGCGGCACCGTCCGGACGGGACGGTCGGGTTCGGGCTGGGCGGGCACGAGGTCGGTGTGCCGAGGGACAAGTACCGCAACCCGTTCGACATGGCCCGCGACGGCGGCTTACACCTGGTGCCGCATGCGGGCGAGACGACGGGCCCGGAGTCCATCTGGTCCGCGCTGCGCGACCTGCACGCGGAGCGGATCGGGCACGGCACGAGCGCTGTCGCCGATCCGGAGCTGGTGGCGCATCTCGTAGGTGAGGGAATTCCGGTGGAGGTGTGTCCGAGCTCGAACATCCGGACCAGAGCCGTGCGCTCGCTCGCCGAGCACCCCTTACCCAGGCTGCTCGACGCCGGCGTTCCGGTGACGCTGGCGACCGACGATCCCGGCATGTTCCACACGGACCTCAACAGGGAGTACTTGCTGTGCCACGAACACTTCGGCCTCGGCCGGTCCGAGCTCGCGGACCTGGCCAGAGCGGGCGTGCGGGCCGCCTTCTGCCCCGAGGAACAGAAGTCCAGCCTGCTGGCCGAGATCGACGCGGCCGAGCGCGGACAGGCGAGCCCGGCGAGCTTGTAGTCGGTCGGCGACCGACCCGACCACGCGATGACCGACTCCCGCCGGATCGATTACCCGGGGACGGGCCAGAATCGGGGACATGCTGATCCGACACCGGGATGCCGAGCCGTTCGTGGACCCGACCGCCTGGGTGGCGCCCAACGCCACTCTGGTCGGTGACGTCCGGGTGGGACCGGGCGCACGAGTGCTGTACGGAGCCGTGCTCGACGCCGAGGGTTCTCGGGTGGAGGTGGGCGAGTCCGCGATCGTGTCCGAGCACGCGGTGTTGCGGGCGACCGCGGTGACCGATGCGGACACCCCGGTGTCGGTGGGTCATCACGCGTTCATCGGTCCACATGCGACGGTGCTCGGCGCGACGGTGGGTCAGTGTGCGTACCTGGCCGCGCAGACGACGGTGCTGCACCGGGCGGTGCTCGGCGCGGGCGCGTCCGTCGCGGTGGGTGCGTTGGTGCACGCACGGACGTTGCTGCCGGACGAGTTCTTCGTGCCACCGCACACGACGGCGATCGGCGACCCGGTCCGCGTGCTCTCGCCCGACCGTGCGGACGAGCTGGCCGAGGCGATTCGCGACACGGAGTTCGCCGACGCGGCGTTCGGCGTGCGTACCGAGTGGACGGATCGGGTCACCCGCTACCGGCAGGTGGCGGAGGTGCGCGCGGCCGAGTACGCGGCGCACGTCGACGACACCGTGGTGGTCTGAGCCCTCCACACATCAACGACGACAGCCTCGGGTCCGGACAGCGGGCGAACGAGGCAGACTGGAGGCATGAGCGACGAAGACCCGTACCTCTGGCTCGAGGACGTCACGGGTGACACCGCGCTGGGCTGGGTTCGGAAGCGCAACGCCGAGACCGTCGAGGAGCTGACCGGCGCGCCGCGGTTCGCCGAGCTGCGCGACGAGATCCGCGAGGTCCTCGACGCCGACGACCGGATCCCGTACGTGCGCCGACGAGGCGAGCACCTCTACAACTTCTGGCAGGACGCCGCGAACCCGCGCGGGCTGTGGCGGCGCACCACGCTCGAGTCCTACCGGTCGACGGAGCCCGAGTGGGAGCTGGTGCTCGACGTGGACGCGCTCGCCGAGGCCGAGGTCGAGAACTGGGTCTGGCAGGGCGGGGTCGTGCTGCGTCCGGGCTACCGGCGCGCGCTCGTCGAGCTGTCCCGGGGCGGTGCGGACGCGGCCGTGGTACGGGAGCTCGACCTGAAGTCGCTGACGTTCGTCGAGGACGGGTTCACCCTGCCGGAGGCGAAGAGCCGGGTCGGCTGGATCGACGAGGACCACATCTATGTCGGCACCGACTTCGGGGAAGGCTCGCTGACCAGCTCGGGGTATCCGCGGATCGCGAAGCAGTGGCGGCGCGGCACGCCGCTCGACGAGGCGACCGTCGTGTACGAGGGCAAGCTCGACGACGTGTCGGCGGGCGCGTTCCACGACCCGACCGAGGGGTTCGAGCGCGACTTCGTGTACCGCAACCTCGACTTCTACCGGACGGAGAAGTACCTGCGTACCGCCGGCGGCGGGCTGGTGCGCATCGAGGTGCCGGAGGATGCGGAGGCGTCGTCGCACCGGGAGTGGTTGCTGATCAGCACGCGGTCCGCGTGGACGGTCGGCGACACGACCTACCCGGCGGGTGCGCTGCTCGCCGCCCGCTTCGACGACTACCTCGCGGGCGTGCGCGAGCTCGACGTGCTGTTCGCGCCCGACGAGCACACCTCGCTCGCCTACCACGCGTGGACCCGCAACCACCTGATCGTGGCCATGCTCGAGGACGTGAAGAGCCGGTTCACCGTGCTCACGCCCGGCCCGGACGGCTGGTCGCGCACCCCACTGGACGGGGTGCCCGAGGTGGGCTCGGCCGACATCGTCGGCACCGACCCGGACGTCAGCGACGAGTACTTCCTCAACGCGAGCGGCTACACCCAGCCGGCCACGCTCTACCGCGGCGAGCTCGGCGGAGCCGTCGAGGTCCTCAAACGGGCGCCCGCGTTCTTCGACGCCGCGGACCTGCCCGTGGCACAGCACTTCGCGATGTCCGACGACGGCACGAGGATTCCGTACTTCGTCGTAGGTCGCGGCGGGCCGACGCTGCTCACCGGGTACGGCGGCTTCGAGGTGTCGCTCACGCCGACCTACAGCGGCACGACCGGACGGGGTTGGCTCGCGCGCGGCGGCACGTACGTCGTGGCGAACATCCGCGGCGGCGGCGAGTACGGCCCGACCTGGCACCAGTCGGTCCAGCGCGAGCACCGGCTTCGGGTGTACGAGGACTTCGCGGCCGTGGCGAAGGACCTCGTCGACCGCGGGATCACCACGCCGGCGCGGCTCGGTATCCAGGGCGGGTCGAACGGCGGCCTGCTGACAGGCGTGATGCTGACCCGCTACCCGGACCTGTTCGGCGCGGTCGTGATCCAGGTGCCGCTGCTGGACATGCGGCGCTACCACAAGCTGCTGGCCGGGGCGTCCTGGATCGCCGAGTACGGCGACCCGGACGAGCCGGCCGACTGGGCGTTCCTGCGGGAGTACTCGCCGTACCAGAACGTCCGCTCCGGACGCACCTATCCGCCGACGCTCGTCCTCACGTCCACACGGGACGATCGGGTGCACCCGGCGCACGCACGCAAGATGGTGGCCCGGATGCGTGAGCTCGGCCACGACGTGCGCTACCACGAGAACATCGAGGGCGGGCACGGCGCGGCCGCGGACAACGAGCAGCTCGCCTTCAAGTGGGCCCTGGTGTTCGAGTTCCTGTGGGAGCGCCTAGGCGACGAGGCGCCCGCCGGCTAGCTCCAGCCGCGCGCCGGTGAACCGGCGGCGCAGCGCCCGGTCGTGCGACACGACGACCAGCGCGCCGGTGAACGAGTCGATGGCCTCCTCCAGCTCCTCGACCAGCGTGAGCGACAGGTGGTTGGACGGCTCGTCGAGCAGCAGCAGGTCCGCCTGGCCGGTCAGCAGGCGGGCCAGGCTGAGCCGGCGGCGCTGCCCCGCGGACAGCGCGCCCTCCGGCACCCGCAGGTCCGCCGGGCGGAACAGGCCGAGCGACAGCAGGCGGACGGCATGCTCCTCCAACTGCCCAGGCCGGCCCGCCGCGAAGGCGGACAGCAGCGAGCGTTTCGGTTGGTGCGCGGGGATCTCCTGCGCGAGGTAGCCGACCCGACCACGCCTCCGCACGCTGCCCGCGTCCGGCTCGAGCGCGCCGGCGAGCACCCGCAGCAGCGTGGTCTTGCCGGCCCCGTTCGGCCCGTGGACCAGCAGTCGCTGCCGGCCACCGACCGCCAGCGAGTCGATGCGCAGCCTGTCGGCGACGCGGACGTCCTCCAGCTCCACCACGGTCCGCGGCGCCGCGTCTCCGACCGCGAGCCGCGCGGAGAACCGCAGCGGGTCCGGCGGGCGCGTCACGGCGTCGGCGCGCAGCCGGCGCAGCCGCTCATGGGCGCTGCGCACCCGGCTCGACTCCGAGCCCTGCACGCGGTCGCCATGCCGGCCGTAGGCCATCTTGTTGCGGTCCCGCATCGCCCGGCCGGGCGCGACCCGGTGCGCGGTGGTCGCGGCGAACTCGGTCAGCTCGTCGATCTCGGCGCACCACCGCTCGTAGGCCAGCTCCCAGCGCCGGCGCGCGGCCGCCTTCTCCGCGAGGTAGCCGCCGTAGCCGTCGCCGTAGCGGGCCACGGTCCGGCGGTCGGCGTCGACCTCGACGATCGCGGTGGCCACCCGTTCCAGGAACACGCGGTCGTGCGACACGGCGACGACGGTCCCTCGGTGGGCCCGCAGGTGGTCCTCCAGCCAGATGAGCGCACCGGCGTCGAGATGGTTGGTCGGCTCGTCGAGCAGCATCACCTCGGGCGCGGCGGCGAGCAGACACGCGAGTCCGAGCCGCGCCTGCTCGCCGCCGGACAGGCTGCCGAGCACGCGGTCGCGACCGACGTGCGCGAGGCCGAGCGCGTGCGTCGCCTTGTCCACCCGCGCGTCGGCCTGGTAGCCGTCGCGCAGCTCGAACGCGGTCAGCAGCTCGCCGTACTCGGCCAGCGCGGCCGGATCGTCCAACGTGGACTCCAGCGCACGCATTCTCCACTCCATGGCACGGAGATCGGCGAGCGCGGCGTCGATCGCGTTCTCGACGGTGTGCTCTGGCGGCAGCTCGGGAGTCTGGCCGAGGTAGCCGACGCTGGCCGCGGTGACCGTGATCTCTCCGCCGTCGGGCTCCTCCCGGCCGGCGAGCAGGCGCAGCAGCGTGGACTTGCCCGCACCGTTCTCGCCGACGACTCCGACGCGCTCGCCGGGCCGCACGGCCAGGGAGACGTTGTCGAGCAGCAGACGGTCGCCGAAGGACTTGCGCACGTCGCGCAGGGTCAACTGGGTTGGCACAACAGCTCCAAGGCATGCCGAAAGGGGTTCAGGACCGTCTTCGAGATGCCTCAGAAGATCATCGAGTGGTGCCTCCGCGTGTGACGATGTGGCACCGCCACGCTGCCACGGGCCGGAACGCCGTCGCAACTCATTTCCGAACCGACGCCCAGATCCGGTCAGGCAGCACCCGTGCCGCCACGCCGAGGTCGATGTCGGTCGCGCCCGCGAGCCAACGGCGCGACAGCTCCGCGACCGGGCCGATCAGCAGCATCTCGGTCAGCGGGTCCGGGAGGTCCACGATGGCGCCATCGCGGACATGCGGCGCGAGCCAGTGCGCCATGCGCGCCAGCCGCGGCTGTTTCATCGCGGCGATGGCGTCCACGTGCGCCGGCAGGTAGCTCGCGTACGCGGAGGCGTGGATGAACCGGGCCTGCCGCGGCTCCGCCTCGACGAACCGCAGGTACGCGGTGACGACCGCGCGCACGCCGCCCCGTGCGGTCCGCGACCGCTCGAGCGAGGCGACGATCCCGTCCAGCAGCTCGGCCATGCAGCGGGAGTACAGCGCGGCCGCGAGCCCGTCGAAGCTGCCGAAGTGGTGGTACAGGCTGCCGAGGCTCACGCCGCTGGCGGAGACGACGGCCTGCACCGTGAAGCCGTCCGGGCCGGCCTCCTCGTGCACGGCGAGCGCCGCGTCGAGCAGGCGGCGCGCGGTCTCCTCGCCGCGGCGCTGCTTAACGGGCAAGGCTCAACGCCTGCGCCCACAGCGCCTCGGCGAGCTCCGGATCGTGCGGGACCGGCTGCTCCTCGTCGAGGTGGAAGTACCTGCCGGTGCCGGGCGAGCCGCTCGCGAGCCGGACCACCGGACCGGTGGCGGCGCTCGGCTTCGCCCAGGTCAGCTTCACGGCCCGGAGCACCAGGCCGAGCGCGCCGCCTGGGTCGCCGAGCCGAGTGCGGACCACACCGGGGTGCACCGCGTCGATCGTCACGCCGGCATCCTGCCAGCGGCGGGCGAACAGCGGCAGCATCAGCAGGTTGGCGAGCTTGGTGTCGCAGTAGGTGCGGATGCGATGGAAGTCCGCGCCGGTCGGGGTGCGGTCGGGGTCGACCAGGCCCTTCACGTGCAGGCCGGCGCTGACCTGGACCACCCGAGCGACGCGGTCCTCGAGGGCGAGGTTGAGCTGGAACGGCGCGAGGTGGTTGACCACGAAGGCCTGCTCGAGGCCGTCCTCGTTGTGCGTGAGCCTTGTCGGCCAGACGCCTGCGTTGTGCACGAGCACGTCGATCGACGGGCAGACCTCGGCGATCGCGTCCGCCGCCGCGGCCACCGTGCGGGCGCTGGACAGGTCGCCGTGCACGACCTCCGCGCCGGGAATATCGGCGGGCGTGCGCGTCAGCGCGACGACGCGGTAGCCCTTGTCCAATAACGACTCCACGACCGCGCGGCCGATCCCGCGGTTGCCGCCCGTCACCACCGCCGTTCGCATGCAGACCAGCATAACTAGAACTGATTTCTAGAACAAGATTCTAGTACGGGTATCTGGCATCCTGGTGCGCATGCTGACCATTCGCGCGAGCGACGACGTGGCCGACCGGCTGCGACTGCTGGACTCCGAGCGCCTGCTGCGTTTCCGCGCCGGAGCGGCGGCGTTCGTGGTGACCGACACGCCCACCGCCGGCGCGGACGCCGTGGTCGAGTCGGCGGACGAGGTCGACGCGCTGTGGCGGGAGCGGCTCCAGCCGTTCGCGGCGGCACTGGCCGCGCCGGGACCGATGCGAGCGCGGGCGGTGCTGAGCCCGCACGACCCGAACTGGCGCCGGGTGGCGGACCGGCGTCTCGACCGGCTGCGGACCGCGTTGGCGCCGCTCGACGATGGCGACTTCGACTACCAGCACATCGGGTCGACCTCGGTGCCGGGGCTCGCCGCGAAGCCGATCGTCGACCTCCAGCTCCGGGTGCCGACACTGCCCATCGAGTCCATAATGGACGAACTGCTGCTCGACGCCGGCTACCACCGGACCGCCGGCGCGCGGCCGGACTCCCCCGGCGTGCACCGGGACATCCCGCGCGGCGGCGAGGGCGTGCCGGACGAGGTGTGGGTCAAGCGGCTGTACGTCTCGCCCGACCCGGCGGCGCCGGCGATCCTGCACGTGCGCCGCGCGGACTCCCCGTGGGGTCGCTACACCGTGGCGTTCCGCGACCTGCTGCGCGCGGATCCGGCCGAAGCGGCACGCTACGAGGGCACGAAGATCGAGCTGGCGCGGCGGCACGCGGGCGACCCCGACTACGACGACTACACCCGCGCGAAGACCGCCTACTTCGACGCGATCCAGGAACGGCTCAGGGCCGGATGAGCCCGACGATCGCCGCGAGACGCTCCTTCTGGCGGCCCGCGCTGAGCCGGCCGTCGCGGGTGAGCGTGACCAGGCCGTGCAGGGCGCCCCACAACACCTCGGCGAGGATGTCGGGATCGGTGTCGCCGGCGTACGGGGCGACCGTGTCGCGCAGCTCGGTGAACGCCTCCCGGAGCGGGGCCGGCGCCTCGGGCGAGGCGAACCGGATGCCGGTCGCGCGGCTGAACATCCCGTCGTAGACCGCCGGGTTGGCGTCGGCGAACCCGACGTAGGCCGAGGCGGCCGCGCGCACCGGGTCGTCGGGCCACTCCGCCCGCGCCCGGGCGAGCTCCTCGGCGAGCTGGGCGAACCCGCGCTCGGCGACGACCGCGATGATGGCGTCCTTGCCGGCGAAATGCGTGTACAGCACGGGCTGGCTGAACTCGATGAGCTCGGCCAGCCGCCGGGTGGTCACCGCCGCCCAGCCCTCGGCTTCGGCCAGGTCACGCGCGGTCTGCACGATCAGCTCGTGCCGCTGCGCGCGCTCGCGCTCCCGCTTGCTCACAGTCGAATCTAAGCACCGGTGGGCGAATCTGTCGGCTACCCTTCGACGCGATGCGCACCATCCGCACGACGGTCTCGATCGACGCCCCGCCCGACGCCGTGTGGGCGGTGCTCACCGACCTCGCCGGCTACCCGTCGTGGAACCCGTTCATCCAGGAGGCGTCGGGCGACGTGGTCGAGGGCGGGACGCTGTCGCTGCGGATGGTTCCCGGCGACGGCAGTGCGCCGCGGACAGTCACGCCGACGCTGCTGGCGGTGCGCCCGCCGACCGAGCTGCGGTGGCTGGGCAAGGTGGCGGTGCCGGGCATCTTCAGCGGCGAGCACGCGTTCGAGCTGTCCCCGCTCGACGGCGACCGCACCGCGCTGGTCCACAGTGAATGGTTTCGCGGGCTGCTGGTCCCCTTGCTGGGCAAGGTGATCAGGCAGACCGAGCTGGACCTCGGCGCGCTCAACGAGGCGCTCAAGAGCCGCGTCGAGAGCCGGCCCTAGTTACGAAACTCCCCTCATCCGGCCCGTCGGGTGGGCCGGATGAGGGGAGAAACGAGCGGTCAGCTGCAGCCGGAGGTCGAGCCGCAGCCTTCGCAGACGTAGCACGAGCCGGCCGGACGCATCTTCGTGCCGCAGGTCATGCACAGCGGCGCGTCGGCCACCTTGCCGAGGTGTAGTTCCAGCAGCTCGGTCGAGCTGTGGGCCTCCACGATCTCCGGCTCCTCCTGCTTCGCCGGTTCGACGGTCAGGCGGGTCGGGGTGGCGTCGACCGAGGTGCGCAGGCCCTCCAGATCCACGTCGGATGGCGTGCCGTAGTCGTTGTTGACCTGGACGGCGCGCTCGTCGGCGGTGAAGATGCCCAGCTGGGCCCGCTTCTCGTACGGCAGGTAGTCCAGCGCCAGCCTGCGGAACAGGTAGTCCAGCACGCTCGTCGCGATTCGGACGTCCGGGTCGTCGGTCATGCCGGCCGGCTCGAAGCGCAGGTTCTGGAACTTCGAGACGTAGAACTCCAGCGGGATGCCGTACTGCAGCCCCACGGAGATCGACATCGAGAAGGCGTCCATCACGCCGGCCAGCGTCGAGCCCTGCTTGCCGAGCTTGACGAAGATCTCGCCCAGCCCGTCGTCCGGGTACGAGCCCGCGTGCAGGTAGCCCTCGGCACCACCGACCGTGAACGACACCGTCTGCGACGGGCGCTTCTTCGGCAGCCGCTTGCGCACCGGGCGGTACTCGATCACCTTTTCGGGCTCGGCGGTCTTCGAAGCGCCCTTGCCGGCGGACAGCGGCTGGCCGACCTTGCAGTTGTCCCGGTAGATCGCGAGCGCCTTGAGGCCGAGCTTCCAGCCCTCGAAGTAGATCTGCTCGATGTCCTCGACGGAGGCCGCCTCCGGCATGTTCACCGTCTTGGAGATCGCGCCGGAGACGAACGGCTGCACCGCCGCCATCATCCGGACGTGCCCCATCGGCGCGATCGAGCGCTCGCCCATCGCGCAGTCGAACACCTCGTAGTGCTCGTGGCGCAGGCCCGGCGCGTCCACGACGTGTCCGTGCTCGCCGATGTACTCGACGATCGCCTCGACCTGCTCGTCCTGGTAGCCCAGCGCCGTCAACGCGCGCGGCACGGTCTGGTTGACGATCTGCATCGAGCCGCCGCCGACCAGCTTCTTGAACTTCACCAGCGCGAGGTCGGGCTCGATCCCGGTGGTGTCGCAGTCCATCATCAGGCCGATGGTGCCGGTCGGCGCGATCACCGACGCCTGGGCGTTGCGCCACCCGTTCGCGGCGCCGACCTGCAGGCCGCGCTGCCACTCGCGGGTCGCCAGCCGCTGCACCGCACTGTCGTTGACGTGGTGGGTGCGGATCAGGTCGTTGGCCGCGGCGTGCTTGCGCATGACCCGCTGGTGCGCCTCGGCGTTGCGGACGTAGCCGTCGTACGGGCCGATGATGCCGGCGAGCTCGGCGGAGCGCCGGTAGGCGGTGCCGGTCATCAGCGAGGAGATGCTCGCCGCGAGCGCGCGGCCGCCCTCGGAGTCGTACGCGTGGCCGGTCGCCATGAGCAGCGCGCCCAGGTTCGCGTAGCCGATGCCCAGCTGGCGGAACTTGCGCGTGGTGTCGGCGATCGGCTCGGTCGGGAAGTCCGCGAAGCAGATGGAGATGTCCATCGCGGTGATCACGAGCTCGACCGAGCGGGCGAACAGCTCCGCGTCGAACATGCCGTCCTCGCGCAGGAACTTCATCAGGTTCAGCGACGCGAGGTTGCAGCTCGAGTTGTCCAGGTGCAGGTACTCGCTGCACGGGTTGGACGCGGTGATGCGGCCCGACTCGGGGCAGGTGTGCCAGTCGTTGATCGTGTCGTCGTACTGGACGCCCGGGTCGGCGCAGTCCCATGCGGCCTGCGCCATCTTGCGGAAGAGCGTCTTGGCGTCGACCCGCTCGATGATCTCGCCGGTGGTGCGGGCGCGCAGGCCGAAGTCGTTGCCGCCCTCGACGGCGTGCATGAACTCGTCGGAGACGCGGATGGAGTTGTTGGCGTTCTGGTACTGCACCGACGTGATGTCGCCGCCGCCGAGGTCCATGTCGAAGCCGGCGTCGCGCAGGACGCGGATCTTCTGCTCCTCCTTGGCCTTGGTCTCGATGAACTCCACGACGTCCGGGTGGTCGACGTCGAGCACGACCATCTTCGCGGCGCGGCGGGTGGCGCCGCCGGACTTGATGGTGCCGGCGGAGGCGTCGGCGCCGCGCATGAAGGAGACCGGGCCCGAGGCGGTGCCGCCGGAGGACAGCAGCTCCTTGGACGAGCGGATGCGGGAGAGGTTCAGGCCGGCGCCGGAGCCGCCCTTGAAGATCAGGCCCTCCTCGCGGTACCAGTTCAGGATCGAGTCCATCGTGTCGTCGACGGAGAGGATGAAGCAGGCGCTGACCTGCTGCGGCGACGACGTGCCGACGTTGAACCAGACCGGCGAGTTGAAGCTGAACACCTGGTGGAGCAGCATCCAGGTCAGCTCGTGCTCGAACACCTCGGCGTCGGCCGGGGTGGCGAAGTAGCCGTGCTTGGTGCCGGCGTCCACATAGGTCTTGACGACCCGGTCGATCAGCCGGCGCAGCGAGTGCTCACGCGCCGGGGTACCCACCGCGCCCCGGAAGTACTTGCTGGTGACGATGTTCGTCGCGTTGACCGACCAGAACTCGGGGAACTCGACGCCCCGCTGCTCGAAGTTCACCGTGCCGTCGCGCCAGTTGGTCATCACCACGTCGCGCTGTTCCCAGGTGACCTCGTCGTACGGGTGCACGCCCTGCGTGGTGTGCACTCGCCGCACGGTGAGCCCCCGACTCGCCTCCTCGGCGTCGTGCCCCGCCGCCGCGCCGACCGTCTCCGTCATGACCAGTCCCTCTCCCTCGTTGATCGCTACCCCTGGCGCCGACGCCGGTGTCCGCTGCCGCACTCGCTGTCGCCTCATGTCTCCTGTGTTCCTCGCAGCCCCGCGATCTCCTTCTCGAAGTCCTCGATGGACGAGAAGGAGCGATACACGCTGGCGAACCGGAGGTAGGCGACCTCGTCGAGCTCGCGCAGCGGACCGAGGATGGCGAGCCCGACCTCGTGGCTCGGCACCTCGGCGGCGCCGGTCGAACGGATCGTCTCCTCGACCAGCTGGGCCAGATGTTGCAGGGCGTCCTCGTCGACCGGGCGCCCCTGACACGCCCGGCGCACGCCGACGACGACCTTCTCCCGGCTGAACGGCTCGGTGACGCCGGAGCGCTTGACCACGGCGAGGACCGCCTCCTCGACCGTGGTGAACCGCCGGCTGCACTTGGCGCACGAGCGGCGCCGCCGGATGACCTGGCCCTCGTCCACCTCGCGGGAGTCGACCACTCGGGAGTCCGAATGGCGGCAGAATGGACACCTCACCCAGAATCACCCCTCGTGATGTTGCATGCCGCGTCGGTCACCTGGTGATCATCTTGTGGATGGCCGGTGGACAACGCGCCCCAACCTGTGGACTAACTACAGCGATGTAACTACTAGATGTTGGGGTCGACGGTATGCCTAGACGCCACATGATGCAAGTCGCCCAAGGTGCGACACGCGGAAGTGAGAGTGTTCCCCAGGTCACTCGGAGGGCTCGTCACCCGCAGTGGGGAGGGCGCGTCGGGTCAGCCTGTCGGGCGATGGCGCACGGGGCCGCGGCGGGCCGGTGAGTAGGCAACGCGGCACGCCGGGGACGGTTCGCGAGCCCCGCCACAACGCGAGGGCGAGGCAAGGCGGCGCACATGCATGGACAAGCCCGCCGCTAGATGGTCCTAGGCGGTAGAGATCGTTTGACTGGTCTTGCGGTCTTGTCGTTGTGCCAGGTCGCGGTGGTCAACGCGAGGATGTGTTGCAGGATGCGGACGAGGACTCTGGCTGGGGCGCGTCCGCCGTGTTGTTCGAGGTCGAGTTGGCCCTTGAAGGTCTGGTTGATCAACTCGATGGTGTGACGCAGCGGTTTGAACCAGCGAACACCGGGTCGTTCGGCCTCGCTCTTGCGAGCCCGGCGCAGCAGGTCGATTCCGGCGGAGCGCAGGGCGTGTTCGAACTCGCGGCCGTAGTAGTGCTTGTCCGCGATCAATGTCTGGCCGGGCCGCTCAGCGACCAGAAGGCCGCCCAGTGTGCACATCAGATGCAGGCGCAGGCCCCAGAAGGCGCATGACTTGGGTCGGTGGACGAAGTGCGCGGCCTGATCGACCGCGGGGCGAGCGCGCTCGCGTCGGCGAGGCCGACGAATCTCGCGGAATGGTCGCCGCGGTCAGGTCACCCGGACGGCACGGTCAGCGGCTGGCCGGGCGTGACCCCGTCGCCGAGGCCGCCGTTGAGGTCGCGGATCCGCTCCACCACGGCGGTCGTGTCGCTGCCCGGCGCGACTCGCCCGGCTAGCTCCCACAGGCTCTCCCCCGGCTCGACCCGCACCACGGCCGTCCGGTCGGGCACGGACGCCGGGCCCGCGCCGGACAGCGTCCCCAGCCCGACCACGGCCAGGCACACGACGCCCGCGACGGCGAGCAGCCACGACACGGGCAGGCGCGGACGCCGCGGCGCGCAGGCCGCACGCGGGACCGTCCGAGGCGCTCCCGCGACCTGACGCCGGGTCGGCGGTGCCACCGGAACACGCCGGCGAACCGGCGTCTGGACACGCCGCGCCTCTTCCGTCCTGTGCGCCAACACGCTCATGACTGCCTCCTGAACCGTTCGAACACCTGTCCGAACCTCGAACAGTCGTTCGATCGAACCCTCGTGCGAATTTGTACCACGGGGCACCGACAAAAACGAGAACCATCCGGCGTGTCGTCGAACAGGTGTTTGATCTCGTCGTGGCAGCCGGTTAACGTCGAAGTCGCAGTTGAAACACTCAGTCACATCCGGGCGTTCGAACAAACGGCCGGCACGCAGGGAGGCAGGGAAGTGCCACGCAAACCCGGAGGAATACCCAAGGGTGTCCCCAAGCGGAAGCCCCTCAAGGGGAACCTACGCAGCTTCCCCGACCTCGACCGAGGCGAGAACACCGAGCTGCCCGTCCGGCAGCGCGAGGTGCTCGAGGTGATCCGAACCTGGGTGGAGCGGTTCGGCTACCCGCCGAGCGTGCGGGAGATCGGCGAGGCCGTCGGCCTGACCTCCACCTCGAGCGTCGCCTACCAGCTGCGCGCCCTGGAACAGAAGGGCTACCTGCGCCGCGACCCGAACCGGCCACGGGCCATCGGCGTGCTGCCGCCCGACGCCGAGCCGCTGCCCGCCGCCGAGGTCGGCGCCGCCACGCTCGTCGGCGAGGACGCGCTGGACGACGACCTGCACACCGACTCCGACAC
>NZ_JBOHGA010000111.1:0-19852 GCF_050699915.1 Actinophytocola sp. | reverse complement strand
GTGTTGGAAGGCGTAGGTGGGCAGGGCCACCCGGCGGGCACCACCCGCGAAGAACCCCGCCCAGTCGGGCGTGGCGCCGAGCACGTGCAGCCGAGTCAGCGCCGTCACGGCCGCCCGCTCCTCGGGCTCACCGGCACGCAGCACGGGCACCACCGGCAGGTCCGGCTCGGTCTCCCCTGCCATGGCCGACAGCACGCCGTCCGGGCCGAGCTCCACCGCCGCGGTGACGCCCCGCGCGGCCAGCTCGCGAACGGCGTCGGCGAACCGCACGCCCTGGCGGACCTGCCGCACCCAGTAGACGGGACCGGACACCGGCTCCGCGGTGGCCGAGAGGTCCACGGTGGACACGAAGCGGATCGTCGGCTCGTGGTAGGTCAGCGACTCGGCCACCGCGCGGAACTCGTCCAGCATCGGGTCCATGAGTGGGCTGTGGAACGCGTGCGACACCCGCAGCCGCTTGGACTTCTCGCACCGCTCCGCGACCGCGAGCACAGCCGCCTCCTCGCCGGCGAGGACGAGCGATCGAGGCCCGTTCACCGCCGCGATCTCCACGCCTTCGGTCAGCAGCGGCCGCACGTCCTCCTCGGCGGCGCGCACCGACACCATCACCCCGCCCGGCGGCAAGGCCTGCATCAGCCGGCCGCGGGCCGACACGAGCGCGCACGCGTCGGGCAGCGACAACACGCCGGCCGCGTGCGCGGCGGCGAGCTCGCCGACCGAGTGGCCGGCCACGTGGTCGGGGACGATCCCCCACGACTCGACCAAGCGGTACAGCGCCACCTCGAGCGCGAACAACGCGGGTTGCGCGTTGCCGGTGCGGTCCAGCTCGTCCTGGTCTTCGCCCCACATCACGTCCCGGACCGCGGGGTCCAGCCCGTCGAGGACGGCGTCGAGGGCCTCGGCGAACACGGGGAACCGAGCGTACAGCTCGCGTCCCATCCCGAGTCGCTGCGCGCCCTGACCGGTGAAGAGGAAGGCGAGCTTCTGCTTCGCCTCGGCGGTTCCGGTGACCAGGCCCGGCATCCGGCCTTCCTCGGCCAGTGCGGTCAGCCCGGCGACGGCCTGCTCCCGGTCCGTGGCAACGAACGCGGCGCGGTGCGGGAACGCGGTACGGGTGGTGGCGAGCGAGAAGGCGACGTCCGCCGGCTCGACGCCGGGCTCCGCCAGCCGGTCGAGCAACCGCGCCGCCTGGTCCCGCAGCGCCTCCGGGGTGCGCGCGGAGACCACCCACGGCAGTACCGACGGCCGCTCGGGCTCGTCCTGCTCGGGTCCGGCCGGCGCGGCCTCGACGATCACGTGCGCGTTCGTCCCGCTGAGGCCGAACGAGGACACGCCCGCGCGACGCGGCTCCCCGGTGTCCGGCCACGGCTCCGCGTCGGTCAGCAGCTCGACCGAGCCGGCCGTCCAGTCCACATGCGACGACGGCTCCGCGGCGTGCAGCGTCCGCGGCAGCGTGCCGTGGCGCATCGCCATGACCATCTTGATCACCCCGGCCACGCCGGCGGCGGCCTGCGTGTGCCCGAGGTTCGACTTGACCGAGCCCAGCTTCAGGGGCCGGGGCCGCTCCCGGCCGTACGTCGCGAGCAGGCCCTGCGCCTCGACGGGGTCACCGAGGGTCGTGCCGGTGCCGTGCGCCTCGACGGCGTTGACCTGGCTCGGCGACAGCCGGGCGGCGGCCAGCGCGTCACGGATGACCCGTTGCTGCGACGGGCCGTTCGGCGCGGTCAGGCCGTTGGACGCGCCGTCGGAGTTGATCGCGGATCCGCGCACCACGGCCAGGATCTCGTGGCCGTTGCGCACGGCGTCCGGCAGTCGCTCCAGCACGAGCATGCCCACGCCCTCGGACCACCCGGTGCCGTCGGCCGCGTCGGCGAAGGACCGGCAGCGGCCGTCGGCGGACAGCCCGCCCTGGCGGCTGAACTCGACGAACAGGTCCGGCGAGGCCGTCACCGTCACGCCACCGGCCAGCGCCAGCTCGCTCTCTCCGGTGCGCAGCGACTGCATCGCCCAGTGCAGGGCGACGAGCGACGACGAGCACGCCGTGTCCACAGTGACCGCCGGGCCGACGAGGCCGAGCTGGTAGGCCAGCCGACCGGAGATGATGCTGTCGGCGCGCCCGGTCAGCAGGAAGCCGTCCGCGCCCTCGGCGTCGCGCGCGTCGTACTCCTGCGCCATCGCGCCGACGAACACCCCGGTCCGTGAGCCGCGCAGGCCGGCCGGATCCAGGCCGGCCCGCTCGATTGCCTCCCACGCCACCTCCAGGACGAGCCGCTGCTGCGGGTCCATGGCGAGCGCCTCGCGCGGGGAGATGCCGAAGAACTGCGCGTCGAAATCGCCGGCGGTGTGCAGGAAACCGCCGGAGAACGTCGCCGACGATTTCCCACTCTCCGGATCGCGCAGGCTTTTCAGGTCCCAACCGCGATCCGCCGGGAATTCCGTGATCCCCTCCGCGCCGTCCGCCACCAGGCGCCACAGGTCTTCGGGACCATCGACTCCGCCCGGGAACCGGCAGCCGATGCCGACGATGGCCACCGGCAGGCCGGCTTGTTCTTCGAGGTCCCGGACGCGTTGCCGGGTGCGGCGCAGATCGGCCGTCGCGCGCTTGAGGTAGTCCCGGAGCTTCTGCTCGTTCTCCATGTGTCCCAACCCGTTGCTCGGCACTGGCGTGGCCGCCAGTGTGCGCACCGGAGTCGTAGGTGAATCGTTAGTGCGAGCGCCCGAGCGGGCACCCCGAACGGCTACCCCCATAGCACGGAAATTCGGACACTCCCAATTCAGTTATCACACGAGGCGTTGCCGAACAACAGGGAAATACCTAGCGTTTGAAGTCAATCCACTCAGTACGCGACCGGTATTCGGAGAAAGAGGGTTGTATGAAGATCCTGGCGACGACCTGCCCCAGCGAGGAGCATCTCTACCCGATGGTGCCCACGCTGTGGGCCCTGCAGAACGCCGGCCACGAGGTGCTCCTCGCGGCACCCGCCCGCTTCGCGAGGGCCTCGGCGATGACCGGGCTGCCGGCCACCGGCGTCGCCTCCGACCTGGAGCCGGCCCGGCCCACCGCGCCCGGCCAGGACGCCACGATCGGAGACCTGGCCAAGCACGTCATCGACCGGTTCGTGCCGGTGGCCGAGCACGTCGCGGCCCGGATGGTCAGGCTGGCCGAGGTGTGGCAGCCGGACCTGGTGATGTGCAGCGACTGGGAGTACGCCGGCCCGATCGCGGCCGCCGCGATCGGCGCGCCCACGGTGCTGCACGGACGCGGGATGCTCCCGCACCCGGCCATCAAGTCCATGGTCGACGAGGCGCTGCGGCCGCTGCACCAGGAATGGGGTCTGCCCGAGGGCGCACCGGACCACTGGAAGATCATCGACAACTGTCCGCAGAGTCTGCAGTGGACGACACCGCCCGGGAACACGATCGCCAGCCGCTACGTCACGTTCCACAGCGCGGCGGAGCTGCCGCCGTGGGTGTTCGACGACATAGAAGTGCCGCGCGTGCTGGTGACCCTGAGCTCGGACGTGCCCGCCGGAGATCGTGACGCGGTGCTGCGACGGATCCTGGAGGCGTTGCACCGCATGGACATCGAGATCGTCATCGCCGCCAAGGAGCCGCCCGACCTCGACCGGCTCGGCCGGCTGCCCCGTCGCACGCGCGTCACCCACGGCCTGCCGCTGTCCCACCTGGTGCCGACCTGTGCGGCGGTCATCCACGACGGCCACGCCGGCAGCGTCATGGCGTGCGCGACCATGGGCGTGCCGCAGCTGGGCCTGCCGCAGGTCTCCGGGCAGTTCCAGCACATCGACCGGATCGAGGAGGTCGGCGCGGGCGTCTCGCTGCACCCCGAGCAGGCAACCGTCAGCACGATCGGCCGCGCCACCCAGATGCTGCTCGGTGAGCTCGGTCAGCGCGCCGTCGCGCGCAGGCTCCAGGTCGAGAACGCCGGTCAGCCGCGGCTGGACGAGGTCGTGCAGGTCCTGGAGCGGGCGTTCGCGACCCAGCCGAGGCCGTCTCTCGGCGCCGGTCTGCCGCAGCAGCACGCCACCCGGAAGCAGACGCCGCTGGACGTGCCGACCGCGAGGATCAGCCGGCCGCGCCGGTCGGTGGCTGCCGCGCCGGCGGGCAGGCAGCCGGCCGACCGGGTGAACGGCGCACCGGCGGCGGGCACGGTCGCCTGACGACAACGCCGGACAGCTGACACACGAGCGGCCCCGCGGCACCGAGAGGTGCGCGGGGTGCGCTCGTCTGCCGCTCACATCACCACGCGGTCGCCCACGCCGTCGCCGCCGACGCCCTCCCGCAGCGCCTTCGCCACCGCCAGCGTCCGGTTTGAACAGTCCATCTTGGACAGGATATTGGCCACGAGGCGCTTCGCGCCATGCTCGGAGATGCTCAGCCGGCGGGCGATCTGCTTGTTGCTGAGCCCTTCGACGAGCAGTTGCAGCGCCTCGCGCTCGCGGGGCGTGAGCCGGGGCCGTGGGCTCAGCGTGAGCAGGTCGCGGGCGAGCCCTGTCGACATCGGCATGTCGCCCGCGGCGATCTGGCGCAGCGCGTCGAGCAGGGCCTGGGCGTTGAGGTCGCCGAGCGTGAGGAACCCCGCGCCGCGGATGCCGGACAGGCGGGACATGCGCGACAGCTCCGCCGCCTCCCGTTCGTCCACCAGCACCAGGATCCGCAGACCCCGCTCCTCGGCTGTCCGCAGCGAGCGCACCGAGTTTTCATCGGACTCGGACAGCAGGACGATCAGGACGGCCGAGTCCGGGCCGGCCTCGCGCAGGGTGTCCGGGTGCGTCGTCTCGACGCCCTGGGCCTGCAGCATCCGTTCGACGCCGAAGCGCACGACGTCGTTGCCGATCGCCACGACCACATCCATCCCTACCGTCATGCGCAAGATGATCCGGCCAAGTGTCTCGGGAAACTGTCAGTGTCGCCGAGATCTCTAGGGCTTTCCCGGTTCGAGATCGGTTCTCCTCACCAGGTGCAGACCACGCGGCCCGGCACACGGCGCGGTCGCGACGAGACCTGTGAGGTGAGTGATGACCCGAACAGCGACGTCGATCGAGGCCGCGGTCGCGATCGCGGCCCAGACCTCGGTCGAGCCGGACTACCGCGACCCGGTCCACCGGATGTGCCAGCTGCTCGACGGCGGCTCGTTCGAGGCGGTCCACCGCCGGGAGGGCTCGGGGATTCTCGTGGCCCGCGGCCGCATCGACGGCGCCGGCGTGGTCGCGTACTGCACCGACGGCGCGCGCGGCGGCGGCGCGCTCGGGGTCGCCGAGTGTCCCTGGATCGTCGAGGCCATCGACCTCGCGGTCGCGGAGAACTGTCCGGTGGTCGGGGTGTGGCATTCCGGCGGCGCGAAGCCCGCCGACGGCGTCGCCGCGCTGGACGGTCTCGGCCAGGTGTATGCGGCGATGGTCCGCGCCTCCGGTCGGGTCCCGCAGCTCTCGCTGGTGCTCGGCCCGGCCGCCGGCGGCGCCGCCTACGCGGCGGCGCTGTCGGACGTGGTGGTCATGTCCGAGGCCGGCCGACTGTTCACCCACGGCCCGGACGTGGTCCGGGCGGTCACCGGCGAGGTGGTCGACGCGGCCGGGCTGGGCGGGCCGGAGGTGCACGGCAGGTCCGGCGTCGCCCATCTCACCGCCGGTTCCGAGGCGGCCGCGTACCGCCAGGCCCGCGAGGTGGTCGCCCTGCTCACCAAGCCGGGCCACTACGACCTGGCGCGGCTGCGGTCGCTGAAGGACCCGAGCGCGCTGCTGCCCGGCTCACCGCGGCAGGCCTACGACGTCCACCCGCTCGTCGAGCAAGTCCTGGACCACGACACGTTCACCGAGCTGCAGGCCGGCTGGGCGGCCAACATCGTGGTCGGGCTCGGCCGGCTCGGCGGCCGAACGGTCGGCGTCGTCGCGAACAACCCTGCCCACGACGGCGGCTGCCTCGACTCGCCGGCGGCGGAGAAGGCCGCCCGGTTCGTGCGCACCTGCGACGCGTTCGGCGTCCCGCTGGTGGTCGTCGCGGACGTGGCGGGCCACCTGCCCGGCGTCGACCGGGAACGGGACGGTGCCGCGCGCCGGGACGTCAAGCTGCCGCACGCGTTCGCCGGCGCCGAGGTCCCCAGGGTCACGCTCGTGACGCGGCGGGCCGGTGGCGACGCGGCCGTCGCGATGAACTCCCGGGCGCTCGGCGCGACCGCGGTCCTCGCGTGGCCCGGTGCCGAGCTCGCCGCGGACATGGCTGTCGACACCTCCACCGGGGCGAGCGGCCTCGACGAGGCGATCGACGTCGGCATGGTCGACGAGGTCGTCGACCCCATCCTGACCCGCCGGCGGCTCGCCGAGCTTCTCGCGGCGGCACCCGCCGGTCGCGGCCGGCACGGCAACATTCCCCTCTAGAGAACAAGGAGCAGCACTGTGACCGTCACCGACAGCACGACCTCGCTGTGGATCCGCCGGTACCACTCGGCGCCCGCCGCGGTCGCCCGGCTGATCTGCTTTCCGCACGCGGGCGGGTCGGCCAGCTACTTCCACCCGCTCTCGGCCCGGCTCGCTCCGGGCATCGACGTGGCGTCGCTGCAGTACCCCGGCCGCCAGGACCGGCGCCACGAGCCGTGCCTCACCGACATCGGGGACCTGGCCGACCGCGTCACCGAGGAGGTCGCCGCACTGGACGTCCTGCCGACCGTCTTCTTCGGACACAGCATGGGCGCTGTGGTCGCGTTCGAGACCATCCGGCGCCTCGAGCGCGACCACGGGCCGGGGCCGTACGCGCTGGTCGTCTCCGGCCGCCGCGGCCCGGCGACGGAGCGCACCGAGCGGGTGTCCGAGGAGAGCGACGAGGCCCTGATCCGGGAGATCAAGAAGCTGAACGGGACCGACTCGTCCCTGCTCGCCGACGACGACATCCTGCGCATGGCCCTGCCTTCACTGCGCGCCGACTACGAGGCCATCGAGTCCTACCGCTGCCCCGCCGAGCGCAGCGTCAAGGCCCCGATCACCGTCCTCACCGGCGACGCCGACCCCAAGACGACGCTGGCCGAGGCGGGCGCCTGGTGCGCCCACACACACGGCGACTTCCGAATGCGGGTCTTCCCCGGCGGCCACTTCTTCCTCCAGGACCACCAGACCGCGGTCCGCGCGGAGATCGCCAAGGAGATCCGTTCGGTCATGCCCTGAGGGGTGGCGTCACCTCGCTGCCGCCAGCAGGTCGACCGTCCGCTCGATCTGGTCGTACGACTTCGGTTTCGCCGGCGGCGACGCGGTCTCGAACCGCGTTGTCGCCGGCGCACCGTCTGGGCCGGTCGGGGGTTTTCCCTTGGTGTAGAGCCAGGTCGTGAACAGGTTGTCCAGCTGGTCACCGGAGATCCGCTCCGCCAACGCGACGAACTGCGCCGTGGTCGCGTTGCCGTACTTGTGCTCGGCCGCCCACGTACGCAGGATCGCGAAGAACGCGTCGTCGCCGACGGTCGCGCGCAGTGTCTGCAGTGTCATGGCGCCACGTTGGTACACCGCGACGTGGAACTGGTTGTCCGGGCCGGGATCGCCCGGCAACGCCTGCCAGAACTCGTCGTCGGCCGGGTGTTGGTCGTAGCGGTACCGTGCGATCTCGGCCGCCGTGCCCTCTCCCTGGTACTCCGACCACAGGAGCTCCACGTACGAGGCGAAGCCCTCGTTGAGCCAGACGTCCCGCCACTGGCGAACGGACACGGAGTCGCCGAACCACTGGTGGGCGTTCTCGTGCGCGACCACATAGGTGTTCGCACCGAACCAGAAGAACCCGTCGTCATACACCGGACGCGTCTGTGTCTCGACCGCCCAACCCAGCCCCGTGTCGACGACACCGCCCTGCGCCTCGAACGGGTACGGCCCGAACCAGCCCGCCAGCACCTCGACGATCTCCGGCGTGCGCTCCACCGACGCCCGCGCGGCCGGCCCGACAGGTCCCAGGTCGTCGCCGTACGCGGTGATCAACGGCTGCCCGTTCGGCGCGGTCGCCGCCCGCACCTCGTACTGCCCGATGGCCAGGAACGCCAGATACGGCGCCTGCGGCCGCGCGCTGCGCCAACTCCACCGCACCCAGCCGGGAGCCTGTTGGCGCACACCGAGAAGCGTGCCGTTGGACAACGCCTCGACACCGGCCGGCACCGCGATCGACACGTCGAACGTCGCCTTGTCCCTCGGGTGGTCGTTGCTCGGGAACCACCACGGCGCGATTTGCGGCGCGCCCACGGCGAGCGCGCCCGTCGGCGTCCGCTGCCATCCCGCGAGGCCGTACAGCCGGTACGGCTCGGGGGTGTCGCTGTAGCGCACCACGATCGTGAGGTCGAGTCCCTTTCGCAGCACCGATTTCGGGACCACCGTGAGCTCGCCGCCGGCGGTGCCGAACCTGGCCGGCGTGTTGTTCACCCGGATCGACGACACGTTCAGCAGGAAGTCCAGATTGAAGCGGGACAGCTCCTGGGTGGTGCGCGCGAGAATGGTGGTGGTGCCGGACAGCAGGTCGCTTTCCGGCTGGTAGCTCAGCCGAATGTCGTAGTGGGAGACGGTGTAGCCGCCGTTGCCGTCGAGCGGGTAGTAGGAGTCGCCAAGGCCCGGTGCGCCGGGCGCCCCCGGCGCAGCCGAGGCCGGCGAAGCGAACAGCAGAGCCGCCACGACGACGGCTATCACCCCAGGAATTCTCATGTTGTGACGCACCTCCCCAGACGCCAACCAAGGATGGTATCCGGCGAACTTCTGTCACACCAGCCGTGACGGAGTCACGGGAACCGGGGCGGGCGGCGCGCTGGGGCGTCGAACAGACCCTCCCCCTGATCACCAGCCGGCGACCAGCTCCGGGCTCTCGTACCGGCTCTCGCGGGACACCGATCGCAGGTCCGAGTCCACCATCATCCGCATGAGGTCGGGGAACTCCACGCTCGGCGCCCAGCCCAGCGCGCGACGCGCGTTGCCCGCGTCGGCGCACAGCGTCTCCACCTCCGCGGGACGCACCAGCGCCGGGTCGATCGCCACGTGCTGCTCCCAGTCCAGTCCCACGTGCTCGAACGCGATCCGGGCCGCGTCCCGGATGGAGTGCGTGCGGCCGGTGCCGATCACGTAGTCGACGGGCTCGTCCTCCTGCAGCATCAGGTGCATGGCACGCACGTAGTCGCCGGCGAAGCCCCAGTCCCGCACCGCGTCCAGGTTGCCGAGGTACAGCTTGTCCTGGTGCCCCAGCTTGATCCTGGCGACGGCGAGCGAGATCTTCCGCGTGACGAACTCCGTGCCCCGCCGCGGCGACTCGTGGTTGAACAGGATCCCGGAGATGCCGTACAGCCCGTAGGACTCCCGGTAGTTGCGGGTGATGTAGTGCCCGTACGCCTTGGCCGCGCCGTAGGGACTGCGTGGGTGGAACACGGTCGACTCCGACTGCGGAGACTCCGCGACCTTGCCGAACATCTCCGACGACGACGCCTGGTAGAACCGCGTCTGCCCGGACGGCACCGGCGTGGACCCGGACAGTCCGCTGACCATCCGGATCGCCTCGAGCATCCGCAGCACGCCCATGCCGTTCACCTCGGTGACCAGCTCGGCCTGCTGCCAGGACATCGGCACGAACGAGATGGCGCCGAGGTTGTAGACCTCGTCCGGCTGGATCGTGTCGATGGCGGAGACCAGGCTGCCCTGGTCCATCAGGTCACCGTCGACGAACCGGATCTCGGACAGTCGGCGGCTCACCCATCGGCGGCGCGGGTTGGCCTGGCCCCGGACGAGGCCCCATACCTGGTACCCCTCGGCGATCAGGTGCTCGGCCAGGTACGACCCGTCCTGGCCGGTGATCCCGGTGACCAGCGCGCGCTTGGACATGTGGCACCCTCTCCTGTCGGTGTGCGCGCGGCTGGTGCGGGGGCACGGCCGGCGGCGTCTTCTTCGATCGAATGTCGGGATCCTTGGGCGGCCACGGAACCGCACGCGCGACGCGGTGCTGCTTGCGGGCGCGCAGACGCTCGGTGGTGTTCTCGACCGCGGTGTAGAGCGTCGGCACCAGCAGCAGCGTGAGCAGCGTGGAGCTGATCAGGCCGCCGATCACCACGAGCGCCAGCGGCTGCCCGATGAACCCGCCCTCGCCGGTGAATCCGATCGCCATCGGGATCATCGCGAAGATCGTGGCGAGCGCGGTCATCAGGATCGGTCGCAGGCGGCGCCGGCCGCCCTCGACCACGGCCGTCCGCACGTCCATGCCTTGCGCGCGGTACTGGTTGACGAGGTCGATCAGCACGATCGCGTTGGTCACGACGATACCGACGAGCATCAGCAGCCCGATCAGCGCGGGCAGCCCGAGCGGCGTGTCGGTGAGCACCAGCATGCCGAACGCGCCGGTCGCCGCGAACGGGATGGACACCAGCAGGATCAGCGGTTGCACGATGCTGCGGAACGTCGCCACCATGATCACGAAGACGATCGCGATCGCGGCCAGCAACGCGAGCCCGAGGTCGCCGAACGCCTCCTGCTGGTCGGCGCTCACGCCGCCCAGGGAGTAGCGCGCGCCGCCCGCCAGCTCCAGTCCGTCGAGGACGGTGCCGAGCTTCTCGTTGACCGCACCGAGATCCGTGCCGACGGGCTTCGCGGTGATCGTGGCGCTGGGCTCGCCGTCGGTTCGGTTGATCTTGACCGGCACCTCGACCTTGCGGATGTCGGCGACGCGGGACAGCGGGACGACCTCGCCCGAGCCGGCGACCGGTAGTGCCCGCAGCGCGGGCACGTCGTCGGTCCGGGTGCCGGACCGCAGCAGGACCTCCTGGCGCTCCCCGGCGATCACGATCTCGCCGACGGACATGCCGCCCAGGGCCTGCGAGGTGAGCGCGCCGACGGTGTCCGGCGTGATGCCGGTGTTGGCGGCCGCGCGCTCGTCGATGTCGATCTGTACGCGCTGGGTGGTCTGGGTCAGGTCGCTGGACACGTCGCTCACCGAGCCGCTGTCGGCCATGGCCTTGCGCACCTGGTCGGTCGCCTTGGCCAGGTCCTCCTGGTCCGGCGCGGTGACGACGACCTTCAGCGCGTCGGAGACCGCATCGCCGGACTGCGAGCCGAACGAGAGCTCGCCCGTGCCCTCGGTGTCGCCCGCCTCGTCGCGCAGCCGCTTCCGCAGCGCCGCGATGTCGGTTCCCTTGTGGACGGTCGCCTGGAACGTGCTGTGGCCCTCGACGTCGCCCTCGGCCGGGTCGCTGCCCACGGTCGCCTGGTACAGCTCGACCTCGGGCGAGGAGTCCAGCAGCCGCTCGATCCGCTTGGCGGCCTCGTCGCGCGCGGCCAGGCTCGACCCGGCGGGCAGCGCCTGGGTGATGCTCAGGCTCTCCCCCTCGCTGTCGTCGAGGAAGTTCGTCTCGAGCTGCGCCATCAGGCCGACGGTGCCGGCGAGCGCGGCCAGCGCGAGGACCAGCGTGATCGCCTTGCGGCCGACGGCGAACCGGACGACCGGCACGTACAGGCCGCCCAGCCGGTCGCGGTGCCCCTCCTCGCCGCCTCCCCCGTGGGCGGGCGGCCGTTCGGGCCGCAGGAACCAGTACGACAGCACCGGGATCACGGTCAGGGACACGACGAGCGAGGCGAGCAGCGCGACCACGACCGTGATCGCGAACGGCGAGAGCAGCTGTCCCGCGGTCCCGCCGACGAACGCGATCGGCAGGAACACGGCGGCCGTCGTGAGCGTCGACGCGGTCACCGCCCCGCTGACCTCCTTGACGCCGTGCAGGATCGCCCGGGCCTTCGGCGCGCCGGGTTTCACTTGTCGCTTGACGTTCTCCAGCACGACGATCGAGTCGTCGACCACGCGGCCGACGGCGATCGTGAGCGCGCTCAGCGTCAGCACGTTGAGCGAGAGGTCGCCGATCCACAGCGCGATCAACGCGAGGATCACCGACAGTGGGATCGACACCGTCGTGATCACGGTGGACCGTACGGAGAGGAGGAAGACGAGGATCGCGATCGTGGCGCAGCCCAGGCCGAGCAGGCCTTCCTTGGTGAGCCCGTCGATGGCCGCCTCGATCTGTGGCGCCTGGTCGAAGATGACGGTCAGGTTGGCGCCGGCCGACCTGCCGAGCGAGGCGAGCTCGTCGCGCACCGCGTGGGAGACCGACACCGCGTTGCCGTCCGGCTTCATGGCGATGCTGATGCCCAGGCTCGGCTTCGAGTCCGTCCGGGTGATCGTCGTCTGGGCGCCCGGCACGGACCTGACGTTCGCGACGTCGGCCAGCCGCACGGGCTTCGCCTTGGGGCTGTTGGGAGTCAGGTAGAGCTCGCGCAACGTGTCGATCGACTCGAGCTCGTCGCCCACCTGGACCGAGATGGTTCGGTCGGCCTCGGTAACGGTGCCGGCGGGCGTGGTCGTGCCCGCGCGCTCGAGTGCCTCGACGATGGCGTTCGGCGAGAGCCCCGCGCCGGCGAGCGCGGCGTAGTCGATCGTGACGAGCACGTCCCGGGTGCGCGCACCGGTCAGGGAGACCTGGCGTACCCCGTCGATCTTGGACAGCTCCGGCAGGACGCGGCTCGACAGCCGGGCGGTGAGCTCTGCCTCGGTGGCCACGCTGCTCGCCGCGAGCACGACCGCCGGGATGTCGTCGGTGCCGCCGGCCGCCGAGACGCTCGGCGTCACGTCGGGCGGGAGCTCGTCAGCGAGCCCCGAGATCGTCTCGTCCATCTCCTGGACGGCCTTCTCGACGTCCGTGCCGAAGTCGAACTGCAGCTGGATCGACGCCAGGCCGGCCACGGACTGGGAGCTGATGTCCTTCAGCCCGGTCGTCCCCTCGAGGCTCTCCTCGATCGGCTCGGTCACCTGGGAGCTGACCGCGTCGGGCGAGGCGCCGGGATAGGGCGCGACGACGACCGCGGCGGGCTGGCGCAGTGACGGCAGCAGCTCCTGGCTCACGGTCGGGATCACCAGCGCGCCGAACCCGGTCAGGGCGAGGGCACCCAACCCGATCAGGCTGCGGTTGGCGAGGCTGAGTTTCGTCAGGACGGACACGAGGCTCACTCATCCGATCTCGTGGGTGCTCGCGGTCACCGGGTCGCCGGCTCGGCGCTGGAGTCCTTGATGTACTCGGGCAGCACCTTGGGCGGCCACGAGCCGACATCGAAGACGCCCTTCGAGTACGCCCGGGAGATCAGCGCGACGCGGTTCTTGACCTTGAGCTTCCGCAGCAGCGCGGCGACGTGGTACTCGACGCCGCCACGGGACAGGAACAGCCGGGTGGCCAGCTGCGGGGTGGTGACGCCGGCGGCGACGCCCTCGAGGATCTGGGCGTCCATCTTGGTCAGCAGCTTGCCTCTGGTGGCCACGCCACGGCCGATCTGCTCGCCCTTCTCGGGGCGCACGAGCACCATGACGCCGTCCACCTGGCCGCCGTCGCCGTTGATCGCGAGGCCGGTGAGCTCCGCGGTGAACGCCGCGTCTCCGGGGCGCAGGGCGACGATGCGGTCGGTGAACCGCGCGCGCTGGCCGTAGACGAGCCGGCCGAGCTGCTGTGTGATCTTCTCGCGAACGCTGGGATGGAGGAGCTCGCCGAACTCTCGGCCGTGCACCTCCCGTGGTGTCCGGCCGAACTGGCGGCAGAAGTCGCCGTTGGCCTGGACGACCCGGCCGCTGTGGTCGAAATGCGCGACACAGAGACCCGAGCGCTCGAAGAAGGAGTCGAAGATGTTCTGGTTCACCGTGGTGCGCTGCGTGGGAATGGACACCTGAGTGGCAAAGGCGGCAGTGGCCAGGTCCACAGTCATTTCGATTCCTCCGCATCCGACAAAGAGAGAGTTCTTTGACCGGCATCCAGCCTGAACGAGGCGTCTTCACGCGCTCACCACGGAACCTTCATGGCGAAGCGGCCGAAACCTGGAAAACCACAGTAAAAACGGTTCGCACTGTTTTTTTCACACTGGTGGAGGTACGGCGCGGCGGCCAGACACACGCCGACGCCCCGCGGCGAGTTGCCGCGGGGGCGTCGGTGCGCACGTATGCCGGTCAGGTCGGGTTCGGTGCGATCGTCGGACGGGAGATCTCCTCGACGAGCGCGGGCAGCAGCGGCACCGGCGCCGTCGGCCGCTCGGGCTGTTCGGGCTGTTCGGGCTGTTCGGGCTGTTCGTCGGGGACGAACCCGCCCCTGGCCTTGAACGCCCGGCGCAGGTACCACATCTGCCACACCTGGGTCACGACCACGATCTCCAAGGTCATGATGCCCAGCAGCATCGGGGCCAGGTCGACCGGCGCGAGGAACGCGATGCCGAGCCGGACCGCGCCGGTGACGATGTTGAGCCCGCCCCACACCGCCGTGGACACGCGCCACGGCCGGCGGAACGTCGGGTCGCTGTCCCACAGGTCGTCCCACTGGTCGGTCTTGTGCTTCACCCGCAGCGGGGTGTTGTCCAGCAGCGACTGGATGAGCAGGTAGACCAGTGGACGACGGGTCCGCAGGGAGACGAAGCAGGCCGCCGCGATCCCGTAGGACACCCAGCCGTCCATGGACAGGAAGACCCGCGGGTTGTCGCTGATGAGCGTGGCCGAGTTCGAGATCCCGATGATCACGAGGAGGAAGATCTCGAAGGCGTCGATCTTCTGCCCGCGGGACTTGCGGTAGAGGAAGTACACCACCGCCGGGATCGAGGTCAGGCAGAGCGCGACGACCTGCTCGACGCCCATGCCCCGCAGCGCGTAGTAGCCGGCGATCGGGATGACCACGTCGATGAGGACCTTGGCGAGGACGGGGCCCAGATACTTCCGTTTCGGCGTGTCCGGAGGCGTTTCCGGAGTCGGCTCCGGGGTGGTATCCGCCGTTGTTTCCATGGGTTTCTCCTCTCTTTTCGTCGTCAGTACCGTCGGCGGCTCGGTGCGGCCGGCCGCGTCGGGACCGCCATCCATGACTGGCCCTCGCGTGCCCCGGAGGGGCGGCGCTTCGTGGACAGCCACGAGAACCCGACGAGTGAGGGCAGCAGCTGGCCGGAGAACCGGCCGCGGCTGCGCGGGTCGGGACGCTCGATCGGCGGGGGCGGCTGTGGGATGTGCGGCTGGGCGGGGCCGATCTTCAGCGCGGCGATCAGGTCCCGGTACAGCTCGTCGCGGGCCATCAGCTCCTGGTGGGTGCCCGCCGCGCGGGCCCGGCCGCGCTCCATCACCACGATCGACTTCGCGTCGATGACGGTGGACAGCCGGTGCGCGATGGTGACCACCGCCCCGGTCTCCCCCGCCGCCTTGATGCACTCCTGCACCGCCGCCTCGGTGATGCCGTCCAACTGCGCGGTGGCCTCGTCGAGCAGCAGGATCTCCGGCCTGGCCACGAGCGCCCGGGCGAGCGCGACACGCTGGCGCTCGCCGCCGGACATCGTGGTCGCGGTCAGGTCGACGTCCAGCGCACCCTGCACCGCCGCGAACTTCTGGTCGAGCCGGACCCGGCGCAGCGCGTCCCAGATCTCGCCGTCGGTGGCCTCCTGGCGGAAGTAGCCCAGGTTGTACCGCAGGGAGCCGGGGAGCAGCGGCGTGTCCTGCTCGACGTAGACGATCTTGTTCCGGAGCTGTTCGAGCGACCACCGGCGCGCCGGCACACCCTCGACGAACAGCTCGCCGCCGCAGATGTCGAGGAAGCGCAGCAGCAGCGTGAAGATCGTGGTCTTGCCCGCGCCCGACGGGCCGACGATCGCGGTGTGTCCGTAGCGCGGGATCGAGAGGTCGAGGTGCTTGACCACCGGCGGCTTCGAGAAGTCGTAGGTCGCCATCACGTTGCGGAACTGCACGATGAACGGGTCCTGGCTGCGTTGCACCGGCATCGCGTGGGGTGAGTCAAGCTCGGTCTCGAGCTCGTCGAGCTCCGCGATCCGGGCCGCCGCGGCCATGCCGACCTGCAGCTCGGCCACGGCGTCGATCAGGTTGGTCACCGGGTCGACGAGCTGCAGCGCGTACAGCAGGAACGCCACCAGGACGGACACGGTGATGACGTCCTCGGAGATCTGCCAGGCGCCGATCGCCAGCACGATCATGATCGCCAGCTGCGAGCCGGCGCCGGCGACCACGCCGGACATCGTCTGGATCTTCGCCGCCCGGATGCCCTGGTCGGCCGCCTCCTGGGCCTCGGCGATCACCCGCCCGCTCTCCTGGTCCTCCGAGCTGCTGGCCTTCACCGTCTTGATCGCCCGCAGCACGCTGTCGAGGACGCCGCCGAGCCGGCCGACCGCGTCCTGGGCCTGTTCGTTGGCGCGGCCGAGGCGCGGCATCAGCATGCCGACGAGCACGAAGATCACCGTGATCCCCGCCGCGGTCACCGCCAGCAGCAGCGGGGAGAGCACCAGCATCAGCACGACGGAGCCGAGGAGCATGATCACGGCCTTGGTCAGCTGGACCAGGCTGCTCGCCGCCGCTCGCCGCAGCAGGGTCGAGTCCGACGTCACGCGGGCGACCAGTTCGCCGCTGGAGTGCTTGGAAAGCGCCGTCGTCCGCGCTCGCAACAGCCGGTGCACCATCATGGCTCTGGTCGACAGTACGATCCGTTCGCCGAGGCGCCCGAGCAGCACGCCCTGGCCGTAGCCCAGCAGCGCGGCGACGGCCACCAGGCACAGTGTCGGCAGGATGACGCTCATGATCGACGTGTCGGTGCCGAGTGTGTCGAGCACCGCCTTGATGCTCATGGGCAGCGCCAGACCGGCCGCGGCGGACCCGATCCCGAACACCATGCCGAGCGCCATGGTCTTGCGGTGCGGGCCGAGGAACGACCACAACAGCCGCAGGCTCTTCGGCCGTTCAGGTGGCGGCGCTGGTGCCGCCGGTGACGCGATCGCTGGCTCCATCACAGGTGTCGACATGACCTTCTCCCGGCCTAGCGGCGATTTCCTGTAGCCATTCTGACCAGGCAACGGCAATTGTTTCCTGGCGGAAACACCAGTGCGCTCCGGTTATGCGCGGGTTCGCGATTCGCGAATACCGGCGGAATAGCTCGTCCTCAACACTGGTAGAACCCCCATACCGGCACCGAACAACGGGAATGCGGGCCCGTCGCGGTGTTCACTTCAGGCATGACGGCCTCCGTGTTTCGCGAAGCCCGGTCGCGCCACGCGCTGCCGGACTGCGAGCGCCCCCGTTGTCCGGGGAAGATGCTCGACCACATCTGTGTGGTGTGCGGCTGCAGCGACCTGCCCGGCCTCGACACGCCCGTCGAGTGGCTCTACGAACTGCCGACGCGGTTCTTCGGGGCACGAGGCGACCTGCTCGACTCTCCTGGCACCGACGAGGCCCACCAGACTCCCGCGCCGTCCCCCGCCCCGGTGCCCGAGCAGCGACAGCGCGAGCAGCGACAGCCCGGGAAGCACCGCAAGGGCACCCGCAAGCTCGCCCTGCCGCCCGCGCCCCACCGCGACCCGGTGTCCGCGATCATGAAGAACCCCGTCGTCGCGGAGGAGGCACGGTACTGCCCCGGGTGCTTCCTGCCGGTCGGGCGTGGCGACGGCACCCGTCCCGGCGCCGCGCAGGGCCGCTGTCAGTCGTGCGGCACGTCCTTCTCGTTCGTGCCGAGGCTGCGCCGCGGTGAGGTCGTCGGCGCCCGGTACGAGGTGTACGGCTGCATCAGCCACGGCGGGCAGGGCTGGATACACCTGGCGAAGGACTACCAGCAGCAGGGCCAGTGGGTGGTGCTGAAGGGCATCATCCACGTCGACGACCCCGAAGCGGCCGCCGGCGCCGTCACCGAGCAGCGCTTCCTCGCCGAGGTCGAGCACCCGAACATCGTCCGGACACTCGACTTCGTTTGGCACCAGCAGGCCGGGACCAACTATTTGGTGATGGAGTATCTCGGCGGGCCGACCCTGCGGGACATGGCGTTCCACCACTTCCACACACACGGCACGACGCTGCCCGTCAACTACGTGATCGCCTACGGCCTGGAGATCCTGCGCGCGTTCGCCTACCTGCACGACGTCGGCCTGCTCTACTGCGATCTCAAGCCCAGCAACGTGATCCAGGTCGACGACCGGGTCAAGCTCATCGACCTGGGCGGGGTGCGCCGGCAGGGCGACACGAAGAGCCCGCTCGTCCACACCGCCGGGTTCGCCGCACCGGAGCTGGGCGAGATCGGCGCGACGGTCGCTTCGGACATCTACTCCGTCGGACGCACCCTGGAGGCATTGGCCGCTGGTGCGGACGGCAGCGTGCCCGAGCCCGCGCCGGAGTTCGACCGGATCTTGCAGTGGGCCATCCACCCCGACCCGGCCCAGCGCCCGAAGACGGCCAAGGAGATGGCGAGCTACCTGGCCGACGCGCCGACGGCCTAGTCGAGTCCTGTGTGGACCCTTCACGGGCGCGTGCCCTCGGCGACGTCCACGCCGCCGTCCACGCCGCCGTCGAGCCGGTCGAGCCGGTCGATTACGGCGGCCACGTGTGTCCGCACGGCATCCCCCGCCCGCACGGGCCGCGCGTGCGGGCCGCTGCCGAACCGCTCCCGAGCCCGCCGCAGGTCCAGCCCGGCCGCGAGCTCCGCGTGGATCGCGAGCGACTCGTCCCGCGCGGCGGCGCTGCCCTCGGCACCGGTCGCGCCGAGCAGCACCGCCGCGTCCTCCAGCGCGCTCGCCAGGTCCGGTCGCCGGCCCGCGGCCCGGTAACGCTCGGCGGCCCGCAGGACACCGGCGGCGTGGCCGAGGACCAGACCGCGCGACCACTCGGCCGCCGCGAAGGACCGCGCCGCGGGCACCTCGCGGGTCGCCTCCTGCTCGCACACCGCCAGTGCGCGGGCGACCAGGTCCGCGTCGCCCGCGCTCAGCGACAGCCGGACGAACCGCGGCAGCCACGGGCCGGCCGCGGTCCGCCGGGCCGGATCGTGTCGCACCAGCGGCATCAGCAGCCGCAGCGCGGAGTACACGTCGCCGTCGCGCTCGGCCAGCGCGGAGCGGGCCACCAGCAGGAAGTCGACGGCGTCCCGCTCGGCCGGTGGAGCGTGGTCCGCGGCGGCCTCGAGGTGGACGGTGGCGCGGTCGGCGTCGTCTCGCCGGGCGGCGATCAGGGCGGCGATGCCGTGCCGCAACAGGATCGCGGCACCGGGCGCACCGTCCTCGGACACCTGGTCGAGCTCCACGAGTGCCTCGTCCCAACGCCCCGTCCAGTAGCGGTGCGCGGCCGCCGCCACCCGCAGCCCGGCCGTCGGCTCGACGGTCTCGGCCAGCGTCCGCGCCGCCTCGGCCAGCTCGTCGCGATCGTGCAGGGTGCGCACGCGATTCTCGAGCAGGCCGAGGTGGGTGGCGGGATCGTCGCGGGTCAGGTTCAGCGCGCGGTCGAGGTGGCGCAGCGCCCGGCGATGGTCGCCGCGCGCCGAACTGACCGTCCACAGTGCCTGGTGGGCGTCCGCGGCGAACGAGTCGGTCGCACCGCGCCGGAGCGCGGCCCGCGCCGCGCGTTCCATTGTGGACATGTCGGGCCCGCCGAGGCGTAGCTCCGCCAGCCGCCGCCGGAGCCGGGCTCGCGTGGCGTCCGCGGCACCGGCCATCGCGGGCTCCAGCAGCTCGGCCGCGGCCACCGTGTCGCCACGCCGGTGGACCACGGTGGCCAGCAGCTCCCGAACCCGCACGCGCAGCTCCGGGTCGGTCACCTCGGCGAGTGCCGCACGGGCCGGCTCCTCCGCTGCGCGGCCCAGTCGGACCAGTACGCGGACCAGCGCCACCAGCAGCTCCTCCCGGAGCGGGTCGTGCCCGTCGACGCGGCGGACCGCGCGGTCGAGCAGGTCCGCCGCGATCTCCGGGTCGCGGTTGACCAGCACCCGGTGGTGCGCGCCGAGCCACTCGACGAGCCAGGACGGCGTCGCCGCCGGCGCGGCGGCCAGCTGCCGCGCGACCCGCGCCGCCGGTACCCCCGCGTCGGCCAACGC
>NZ_JBOHGA010000110.1:0-19869 GCF_050699915.1 Actinophytocola sp. | reverse complement strand
CACCGCGGCCGGGTCGGGCCGGGCGGGCCGCGGCGGTGGCAGCGCGACGACCGGCGTGGGCCGAGCCGGCGCGGCCTGGACGTCGAGCGGCAGGTTGAGCACGACGGTCCGTCGCTCGTGGACCGCCGTACGGTATGCGCGCACGGTGTCGGCGACCGCGGAGCCGGGGGAGTGCACCCGCTCGGGCACCGCGCCCACCGCGGCGATCGCCGCGTCCTGGTCGATCCGGAAGTTGTTCCGCACGGCCGCACCCGGGGTGTCGGCGGCGAGCACGAGCAGCGGGGTCCGGCTCTTGGCCGCCTCGGCGATGCCGGTGAGCGCGTTGGTCAGCCCGCAGCCCTGGTGGGTGGTGACGACGGCGAGCCGGTCGCTCATCCGCGCGTAGGCGTCGGCCATGGTCGCGGCGCCGCACTCGTGGCGGGCGGCGACGAACGGCACGCCGCCCGCGCGCAGCGCGTTGGTCACCACGAAGTTGCCGCTGCCGACGACGCCGAACGCGTGCGCCACACCGAGCCCGGCCAGCGTGGAGCCGACGAGCTCGGCCGTCGTCATGGCGCCTCCGCGGCGAAGGGTACGTCGGCGCGCGTCACCTCTCGACCAACGCGTACACGCGTGCCGGGCTGCCCGAGCCGCCGACGATCGGCAGCGGCGAGACGACCAGCACCGCGCCGGTGGCCGGCAGGTTCGCGACGTTCTGCAGCTGGGTGAGGCCCATCTTGCCGGCGCCCAGGAAGTAGTGGTGGCACGGGAACGCCGGGTCGAAGGCGTGCGCGCCGCCCGCGTCGGTGCCGACGGTCTCCACGCCGAGGCCGACCAAGTTCGTGTCCTCGGCGAGCCAGCGGGCGCAGGCGGCGGAGATGCCCGGGGTGTGCGGGCCGGTCTCGTCGGCGTTGAGGAACTGCTTCGAGTCGTGCGAGCGCCGGTCCCAGCCGGTGCGCAGCAGCAGCCAGCCGCCGGTGGGCAGCGGGCCGTTCTCCGCCTCCCAGAGCCGCACGTCGTCGATGCTCAGGAGGAAGTCGGCGTCGGCGGCGACGCGGTCGGACACGTCCACGACGACCGCCGGCGCCACGAGCGTGCGCAGCGCGAGCTGGGAGACGTCGACCCCGTCCTTGCCGGACGACCAGTGGACCGGCGCGTCGACGTGGGTGCCGGTGTGCTCGCCGGTGTGGATGTTGTTCCAGTACCAGTTCGGCCCGGCCTCGTCGTAGCGGCTGATCTGCTCGAGAGAGAAGTTGATCGTGTTCGCGAACGGCGGCGGCAGCTGGAGGATCGGGGTGTCCTTCGACAGCGGCGCGGTCAGGTCGACGATCTCTACGCGGTTGGCGGAGATGGCCTCCAGGAGATCCTGCAGCAGTGGCATGGTTGGACACTATGCTGCGGTCCGGTCCCGAGCCAGGAGGCGCTGCGCATGTCCACGAACGAGGAGCTGACCCGCACGTTCAACGAGCTGGACATGAACGACGACGGCCAGATCACCATGCAGGAGTTCGCCGGCGCGATGTCGGCCCGCGGCGAGGCCGTCTCGGAGGCGGAGATCGCCTCGATCTTCGCGGACGCCGACTCCGACCGGGACGGCCGCATCTCGTTCCACGAGTTCGCCGCCGCCTGGAACCGCGCCGGCTGACGGCTGAACTCAGCCCGCGCGCAGGATCAGCAGGCTGATCTCGCTCGGCGCGAAGATCCGCAGCGGCGGGCCCCAGAAGCCGGCGCCGCGGGTGGTGTACAGCTGGGTCCGCTCGCCGTGGCGGGACAGGCCCTGGACCGTCGGCTGGTCGACCCGGACCAGGTAGTGGAACGGCCAGATCTGGCCGCCGTGGGTGTGGCCGGACACCTGCAGGTCGACTCCGGCGGCGGCCGCCGCGCGGACCTGCTGGGGCTGGTGGGCGAGGAGCAGCACCGGCAGCCGCGGGTCGGCGCCGGCGAGCGCGCCGGTGACGCTCGCCCCGTGGCCGGGCAGGCCGGAGGCGCCGGCGGTGGCGTCGTCCACCCCGGCGAGCACGAGGCCGTCGCCGCCGCGTTCGACGGTCACGTGCCGGTTGTGCAGCGGCGTCCAGCCCAGCTCCGCCATGTGGTCGAGCCAGCCCTGCGCCTCGCCGAAGTACTCGTGGTTGCCGGTCACGTACACCCGCGCGAGCCGGGCCCGGATGTCGCCCAGCGGGGCGGCTTGTGCGTGGCGGCGCGCCACCGTGCCGTCGGCGATGTCGCCGGCGTGGCACACGACGTCCGGCTCGAGCGCGTCGACCGCGGCCGCCGTACGGGCCGACCAGCGCGCCCGGTCGATCGGCCCGAAGTGCGTGTCCGCCAGCAACACCACGCGGGTCCCGTCCAGCCCCCGACCCAGCCGCGGCAGCACCACCTCGGTGACCCGCACCCGGGGCACCCGCATCGCCTCGACGACACCCCACGCGACCAGGACCAGCGCCACGCCGACCACGAACCCGGCGACGATCCGCGCACGCAGCGGGTTCTCCACCCCGGCCACGGCGAGCACGACCCGCGGCACGAGGCCGAGCACCGTCCAGGTGAACAGCACCCACGCCACCCCGAGGGTGGTGTCGCCGACACGCGCCGCCCAATCCAGCGTGCGGGGTCCGTGCCCGAGGATCATCGACACCGGCAGCGCGAGAGCGGCGCCGAGGATCACCACAGTGCCGGCCACGAAGACCGGGACCGGCCACTGTGGACCGGACACCACGAGTGCCCACCACGGCATCCCGAACAGCAGCACGAGCACCGCGACGACGATGCCGAGGAACGTCAGCCGGCGTCGCGGCCGCGCGATCCGCTCCGGCTCGTCGGTGGGTGACTCGGTACCTGACTCAAGCTCTGCCATCGAAACCCACGCTACCGGCGTGGGGTAACCAGCAGGCTCGGGTGGTACCCGGCGAGCGGAGGTGGATGCAGGTGGCCGATCCGATCACCGACGAGCGCGTCGCGGCCGTGTTGCGGACCTTCGTCCGCGGCTGCGGCCCGATGCTGACCCGGCTGCGCCATGACGAGGACAACCTCGAGGTCCCCGAGGACGACCGTGAGGTGGACCGCAAGCTGCTGGCGGGGATCCGCGGCAAGCTGGCGGAGATCCGCTACCCGGGCTCGGCGAGCTGGGCGCGGCTTACCGTGGACGAGCGGTCCGACTGGTGGGTCAACCGGGTCGGCCGGCTGACCGCGCTCGCCGCGTCGGTCACCGGACTGGCCGGCGCGCTCGGCGATCAGCTGCCGCTGCAGGACATTCTCGGCTCGGCGGGCCAGGGCCTGCTGCTGTGCGCCATCGCCTCCGAGCACGGCGTCGACGACCTCGGCACCCGGGTCCGATTGCTCGGGTCGGTGCTGTTCGACCGGAAGATCGACCCGGCGGTGGCCGCCGGCAAGGGCGACGAAGCGGCCGACGAGGCAGTCGTCGCCGAGCTCACCGACGACGCGCCCGCGCCGGAGGCGCCCAGCGGCAGGCGGTTCGGGCTGACGGCCGCGGCGAAGTGGTTGTGGCGGCAGGGCCGCATGCTGATGGCGATCACCGAAGAGCTGGAGAAGCGCCCGCACGGCCGGTTCTACCACCGCGCGCTTGGCAAGCTGCCGGTCGTCGGGATGGCGGGGGACTACTTCGGCGAGCGGTCCGCCCTCAAACGCGCGGCGCGGGCGGGCCACAAGTGGGTCCACGCCGAGACTGCGTCACGCCGTTGAGATCGCGACCTCGGCGCCGAGCTGGCGGCCGGTGTCGAGGCGCAGCTCGTCTCCGCTCCAGAACCGGCCCGGGTCGTACCAGTTGGGCTTGCGGGCGGTCGGCAGCAGACCCATGGCCTGGTAGGTGATCGCGACGACCTCCGCGCAGTAGGCCGTCTCCAGCTTGGCCTCGTTCTTGGACCCGGACACGCCCCGCCGCAGTCGCGGCACCCGGCCGTAGGCCCAGCCCGAGAGCAGCTTCGCCGTGGAGGGGAACGGGGTGCCGTCCAGCCGCGCGATCGTCTTCAGCACGGCGTCCTCCATCTCCCCGGAGACCGGCGGGTCGAGCTGGCGCAGCCAGCCCCGCTGCTTGTACCGGGTGGTCCACAGGTCGACGGCCGCCCGCAGGTCGTGCAGCTGGACGCCGCGGTGGTGTCCGCCGGTCCACATGTCGGTGAGCGCGCGGCCCAGCTCCGCGTGCCACATCAGCGGCGGCAGGTCCTCGATGACCACGGACATGCCGACGTGGTTGATCGGGCTGTTCGTGGTGATCCGGATGGTCCGGTCGGCGACGGTGTGGCCGCGGAAGAGCCAGATGTCGCCGGTGCGCGTGAGGTTGACCGCGTCGTCCAGACCGAGCTGCATGCCTGCCATCGCTGTAGCGTATGCGCATGCGCTGGTGGAAGATCTTGGGCGTGGCGGGATTCGTCGGGGTGGCCGCGACCGGGGCGGTGGTCGCCCGGGCCGAGCGACGCCGGCGGGCGTACACGCCCGACGAGATCCGGGAACGGCTGCACGCGCGGGCCGCCGAGTCTCAAGAGGAGTCTCGGTAGGTCAGGCCGCCTGCCTGGCCTCGGCGGCGGCCTTGACCGCCGCGAGGGTGTGCTCGATCGAGCCGACGTTGTAGCCGGGACGGTCCGCGCGGCCGGTGACCCGCGGGCCCATGAAGCGGCGGATGAACCAGCTGCCGACCCGGTACCAGTGCTCGGTCAACCGGCAGCCGGCCGCGGTCGGGGTGATCTCGTAGGCCCAGCGCGACACCCGCACGCCGAACGGGGTGCGCACGTCGAACGCGAAGCGGCGGCCCGGCTCGCAGGCGACGACGCGCACCCTGGTCCACCACTCGCGATCGCCGTTGCGGTTGACGCCGCGGAACCGCGCGCCGAGCGCCGGGCCGGTCGCGCCGTCGACCCACCGCCCGCCGGCGTTCTCAGGGCTGTACTCGCCCATCCGGGGCAGGTCGGCGACCATGGCCCACACGGTCAGCGGGTCGGCGGCCACCTCCGTGCTGAGCGAGATCGTCGGCTCCACGAGGAAACGGTAGCTCCGGCGCGGCCGGCGGCGACACGGTCGGCCGCCGACTGCGCACGCGCGGATAAACGGCATTTGCGAACGCGAGCAACCCTACTTTCGTAGGTTGCACGTCAATTCGGGCAGCCAGTAGCTTCGAATTACGGGAAGGAAAGCGCTTTCCCGAATTTTCTCCATCGCATTTGTTCACCCAGTAACCCCTGCAACTGAAGTGTTTCCTCCGAATGTCAAATGTCGACAGGAGATGCGATGTCCAAGCTTGCCCTCAAATTGGCCGTCTCGATTTCCGCGGCCCTCGCCCTCGGTTTCCTGGGCGCGCCGCTCGCCAGTGCGACAACCGCCGACGCGGCGAGCACGAAGCCGGCCGAGAAGGCCGAGAAGGTCGAGAAGGTCACGGAGCAGGCGGCACCCGCCTGGTCCTACAACATCCGGCCGTCCTGCTCCGGGTGGGAGTCCCCGATTCGCACCGGCGCGAACTACTGGGGTGGCGCCTCGGAAGGCGGCGGCACGCCCGTCGAATGCCAGAACTCCGCGATCACCGACTGCGGATTCTACGAGGCGGTCGAAATGGTCACCCAGGACGGTCGACTGATCGTTGTCGGCTGCAACTACGGCGCGGGTCAGCTCATCAAGCTGTTCCCCGGCGCGGTGAATGACGCGGCCCTGCTGGCCGCGCACGAATTCGGCCACAACTGGTACGGCCATTCCTTCAACGGCTGCGCATCCTGGGCGAGCCCGTCGGACGTGATGGCAACTACCATGTGCTGACGCGTGTGCTCGCGGGCGGGTGGTCCTCGGGCCACCCGCCCGCGGCATGTCCGGAACAAACGCGGGCGGCCCCGGTGTTGACCAAAGCATCCGAGACGAAGGAGCGGTACAGGTGGCCACCGTCGAGCTGACAACCGAGAACTTCAACGACGTCGTGGGGGCGGAGGGCACCGTGCTCGTCGACTTCTGGGCGTCGTGGTGTGGCCCGTGCCGAAACTTCGCGCCGGTCTTCGAGAAGGCCGCCGAGACCCACGACGACATCGTGTTCGGCAAGGTCGACACCGAGGCGCAGGTGGAGCTGGCGCAGGCGTTCAACATCTCCTCGATCCCGACGCTGATGGCCGTGCGGGACGGCGTCGTCCTCTACGCGCAGCCGGGCGCGCTGCCGGCCGTCGCGCTCGAGGAGCTGATCGACCAGGTGCGGGCCGTGGACATGGCAGAGGTGCGCGAGGCGATCGCCAAGGAGCAGGCCGACAAGGGCGAGTGATCAGCCGCGGTACTCCAGCACCACCGGCGCGAGCAGGCGGGGGTCGCCGGGCAGGTCCACGTTGCCGACCGCGAGCAGGTTCGGGGTGCCGGGGACCGCGGTGACGCCGTGCAGGCTGACGCCGACCGTGTCCGGCGGCCGCGGTGCCGCGGTGTCCGCCCAGCGACCGTCACGGTAGGTGGCGAGCGTGGCGCTCGGCGCGGGGAAGTTCTCCAGCACCCACGGGCGGCCGGCCTCGTCGATCGCGAGGTCGGGGTACCTCGCCACGGGCAGGCCCTCGACGAGCCGCCAGGTCCGGCCGTCGCCGCGCACCGCCACCGGCCCGCCGTAGCCGGCCCGGTGCCCGACCGCCCACACGTCGCCGGGTTCGCCGGCGATCTCGCTGAACGCGGTCTCGGCGTTGGTGACGCCGACGTTCACCGGCGACCACTCGTTGCCGTCCCAGTGAAAGAGCAGCGGTCCCTTGAAGCCGGGCCAGGCCGCGTTGCCGGCGACCCACACGTCGTCGGCGGCGAAGGCGGCGATCCCGGTGAAGTTGCAGAACGTCGGTAGCCCGCCGAACGAGGCGCCCTCCTGCGTGCACTCGGCCGGCGGGCGGTGCTGCCGCCAGGCCTGTCCGTCCCACTCGTGGACCAGGACGCTGCCGCCCTTGGACCCGACGACCCAGGTGTGCCCGTCGGCGACGGCCAGGTCGGTGACGGTGGCGCCCTGGCCCGGCGGGAACGGCACCTCGGCCCAGGCGGTGCCGTCGTGGCGCAGCAGGCGGGTGACCGTCCGGGTCGGGTCCTGGCCGGCCTGGCCACCGACCGCCCACACGTCGGTCGGCGACCCCGCGGCCACCTGCGAGAGGCCGCCGCGCCAGGTCACGCCGGGCAGGTCCATCTTGGACCAGGTCCGGCCGTCCCACCGCTGGACGATGGGTACGCCGGTGGTGTCGGGCTGCGTCGGGTCGTAGGACTCGTGGCCGACGGCCCAGGCGTGGGTGGCGTCGACCGCGGCGACGTCGAACAGCACGCCGCTGGGTTCGGTCTCCGCGGCCTCGGCCAGCCGCCAGGCCGGCGGCTGCTTCGGCGCGGACGAGGTCGGCCCGGCCGTCGCGCTGCGCTGTGCGGCCAGCAGACCGGCGCGCTTCTCGCAGCCCGACACGAGCAGCCCGGCCAGCACGACGACGGCCAGGAGCGCTCCGCGGCGCCTGGGTCTCACGGGTCCTCCACTCACAGCAGGCCGTGGTCGCGGCCGTAGATCGCGGCCTGGGTGCGGTCTCGCAGACCCAGCCGGCCGAGGATACGGGAGATGTGGTTCTTCACGGTCCCCTCGCTGAGGTAGAGCCGGGCCGCGATCTCGCGGTTGGTGGCGCCCGCGGCGACGAGGCGCAGCACCTCGGTCTCGCGGGCGGTCAGCACCTCGCCGGGCGTCGGGTCCCGAGTGGACAGTGCGGCGGCCACATGTCGGGCGGCGGTGGCGTCCAGCTGGGTCACGCCGGCGTGGGCGAGGCGGACGGCGTCGGCCAGCTCTGCGGCGGGCAGGTCCTTGAGCAGGTAGCCGGCCGCGCCCGCGCGCAGCGCCTGCACGACGTACTCCTCGTCGTCGAACGTGGTGAGCATGACGACGCGGCAACCCGGGGCCGCGCGGCGCAGCACGGCGACCGCCGCCACGCCGTCCATCTCCGGCATCCGCACGTCCATCAGCACCAGGTCCGGCTCGAGCGCGAGCGCCTGCTCGACGGCCTCCTTGCCGTTCGCCGCCATGCCGACCACCGCGATGCCGTCCTGGAGGTCCAGCAGCGACGCGATGCCCTCGCGGATCAGCCGCTGGTCGTCGACGACGAGCACGCGGACGGTCATGACGGGATCGTCACCGCGACCCGGGTGCCGGTGCCCGGCTCGCTGGACACGTCGACCACACCGCCGAGCAGCGCCGCGCGCTCGCGCATGCCGAGCAGCCCGAACCCGGCGTGGCCGGCGTGGTCGTCGTGGTCGTCGTGATCGTCGTCCGGGCGGAACCCGGCGCCGTCGTCGGTCACCACGAGCCGGGTGTCGGCCGGGCCGAAGGTCACCGCGACCGACACCGAGCCGGCCCCGCCGTGGCGGCGGGCGTTAGTGATCGCCTCCTGCGCCGCGCGGTACAGCGCGGTCACGGTCGCCGGGGCGGTGTCCCGCTCGGTGCCCTCGACGGTGACCGGCACGTCGAGCGAGGCCAGCGCGGTACGCAGCGAGACCGGCGAGCGCAGCGTGCCGACCGACGTGCGCACGTCCTCGAGCGCGCGCCGCGCCGAGTGGCGGGCGTCGGCCAGGGCCTGCTCCGCCACCGCCGGGTCCCGGTCCCGGAACGCCGAGGCCTTCTCCAGCTGCACGGAGATCGCGGTCAGGTGATGGCCGAGGCTGTCGTGGATGTCGCGGGCCATCCGGTTGCGCTCGGTGGCCACGGACAGCTCGGCGACCCGCGCGGCCGAGCGAGCCTCCCGCGCCGCGACGTCGGCCATCGCGAGCGCCATGATCAGCCCCAGGCCGAACATCAGCACGTCGGACACGTAGTTCGCGTCGCGGTACCAGCCCGGCACCCACACCGCGAACCCGGCGACCAGCAGGCCGAGGCACAGCCCGCCGAGCGTCAGGCCCACCGCGCGCCCGAACGTCAGGTACGCCCCGAAGGGCACCAGCACGAACAGCACGCGGGACAGGCTCGACTCGTCGAGCGCCACGACGGCGAAGAACAGGACCAGCCGGGCGGCGAGGAACACGACCGCCGCGCGCCGGGTCGACGGGCGGCGCAGCTCGACCTGGTCGAGCGCGACCAGCAGCGCGATCCCGGCGACGAAGCCGGCGAGCCGGGCCGGCTGGTGTCCGCCGGTGCCGAGCCCGGCGAGGACGTAGTAGAGCCCGGCCACCAGCACGATCGCGTACACGGCCCCGGTCACCCAGGGCACGATCCGGGCGGGGTGCGTGCTCACGGAGCGAGACTACGACGCGGTGCGCCACCCCGGCGAGATGTCTGGCCGGAGGGCACGTGCCGAACGGCGCCGGCGTCCTGGCCGGTCGCCACTTCCGCCGCCGCGGCCGCCGTTCCTACCGTTCGAGAGCCCGATTCCCTTGTACAGCTTGGAGTTCTCATGCTCTCCGCAACGATGGCCCGGCTCGGCTCGTGGTGCGGCGTCGCCGCGGGCCTGACCCTCGCCCTGCCCGCCGCGGTCGAGGCCGTCACCGGCGAGACCGCGGCGACCAGCTTCGTCCTCGGCGTGTCCCCGGCGCTCGCGATCCCGCTGCTGGTCGTGCTGCACCTGCGCCAGAGCGAGGCGGCCGGCCCGTTCGGCGCGGCGGCCTACACGGTCAATCTCGTCGGTCTCGGCCTGTTCGGCGGCGCGGCGTTCGCGCTCAACATGGTCCTGTTCTACCTCGACGAGCCCGTCGTGAAGGAGCTGGTCGCCGGGCCGACGATGGTCGCGCTGCTGGGCAGCGCGCTGGTGTTCACGGTCGGTGCTGTGCTGTTCGGCGTCTCGATGGTGCGCGCCGGGATCCACCCGCGGGTGCCCGCGGTCGCCTACATCGTGGCGCTGCCGGTGCTCGCGGTCGCGGCGCGCCTGCCGGACTCGCTCGCGACGAGCGCGCTGCACGTGGTCGCCGGCGCGGCTTTGGTGTGGCTGGCGGTGTCCGTCGTCGCCGGGTCGCCCGCGCCCCGCCGTCCCGAAACGGCGCTGCGCCGCCCGGTCGGCTGACTACTCGCCGCGCATCTGGCGGCGGATCTCCTCCAGCTTGTCGCGGCCGGCGCGCTCGCGCGCCTCGAACTGGTCCTCGACGGCCTTGCCCTCGGGGGTCGCGCCGGCCAGTTCCTCCGAGCCGGTCGACGTCGCGGCCCGGTTCTCGATGCGGTCGCGGACGTAGTCGAACGTCGGCACGCCCGCTTCGGTGTAGTCGAAGGCCGGCGGCGGCGCGGCCGGCTGCGGGGCGGTGCCGTCCTCGACGAGCTCGGCGTCGATCGGCTCCGGGTTCTCTGCCATCTCTCCATTGTGCCGCGCCGCGCCGGGTGGCGCCGCCACCCGGCCCCGCCCCGTCTGGGGCGGACGTGCCGAAGGTCAGGCGGAGCGTTCGGCGTTGCGGCGGCGGGACAGCTCGTCCTCGCCGCCCCACTGGGGGCGGCAGTATTCGTGGATGCCGGCGACCAGGCGGGCCACGTCCTGCTGCGGGCGGACCACCAGGCGCAGGTACTGCTTGCTCATCCCGAGCTTGTTGCCGCACTCGCGGATGAACACCTGGTGGTTGTTGATCAGGTAGTCGCGCATGTCGGTGCCGTCCAGGCCGGGTGCGAGCTTCACCAGCAGGAAGTTCGCCTGTGAGGTGAACACCGTCAGCTCCGGCAGCTGGGCGAGCTGCATGGCCATGCTGTACCGGTCGCGGGCCAGCAGCTGCAGGCTGCGCTGGTACTCGGGGCCGTGGTCGCGCAGCATGAACACGATCGTCTCGGCGAGGGAGTTGAGGTTCCACTTCGGCAGCGTGCGGCGCATCTTGCCGGCGAGACCCGGGTTCGCGACGAGGTAGCCGAAGCGGATGCCGTGCAGGCCGAAGTTCTTGCCGAGGCTCTTGAGGACCACGACGTTGGGCCGGATCGCCGCCTCCATCGCGACCGACGGGTCCCGCTCGGCCTCCACGAAGTCGATGAACGACTCGTCGATGACGACCAGGTCGAGGTCGGCGAGCTCGTCCATGAACCGGATGACGTCGCGACGCGTGACGTAGCCGCCGTCGGGGTTGTTCGGGTTGCACAGCACGGCCACGCGGGACTTGCGGGCGCGGATGAACCGGATGTACTCGTCGATGTTGAGCTGGAAGCAGTCGACCTCGCGCAGCGGGAACATGTCCACGCGCTTGCCGGTCTCCAGCGGCTGGTCGGTCCAGCGGCCGAAGGTCGGGATCGGGATGGCGACGCTCTCGCGGACCCAGAGGTGGTCCATCCACGTGATCAGCTCGGTGGAGCCGTTCGACATCGCGATCGTGCTGGGGTTCAGCCCGAGCACGCGGGCGAGCTGCCCGGAGATCGTGTCGGCGTCGCTGGGGTAGAACTTCAGCACCGCCTCGAGGTTCGCGGCCAGCGCGTCGAACATCTCCGGTGTCGGGAAGTACGGGTTGCACGGGATGCAGAAGTCGATCAGCTGCCGACCGTCCCCGCCCATCCGCCGGGAGAGCTCGAAGATGGACGGGCTGTGCGCACTCTGCTGGAACAGCCCCGCGTCCACGCCTTGTCCCACGCGATCACGCCCCGTTCTCTCGGTGTCATCACCCCATACGTACGGAACGGGGCGGCAGTTCACGAATCGATAACGGCGAGGGCGACCGAGGGTTAGGATCTGACGGCGTGGCGCCGACGGTGTTCATCTCATACGCCCACGACTCGGCCGAGCACAAGGACCAGGTGCTCGAGTTCGCCACGTTCTTACGAGGTCAGGGCGTCGAGGCCGTGCTCGACGTCTGGTCCACCGAGGCCCGCCGGGACTGGTACTCCTGGGCGATCGGCCAGCTGACCGCGGTGGACTACGTGATCGTGGTGGCGTCGGAGAAGTTCCGCCGCGCCGCCGACGGGCTCGGCGTGCCCGACGAGCACCGCGGCATCCAGTCCGAGGCGGCCCTGCTGCGGGAGCTGCTGGTCGGGGACCGCGCCACCTGGCTGCGCAAGATCCTGCCCGTTGTGCTGCCGGGGCACGGCGTCGGCGAGATCCCGCTGTTCCTGCAGCCGCACACGGCGAGCCGCTACGTCGTCGCGGACTTCACCGCCAACGGCGCGGCCGAGCTGCTCCGGGTGCTCTCGGGCCGGCCGAGCCACATGGCACCGCCGGTCGCCGCGGCGCCCGTCTCCGTGCCGGCGCTCATCGGCCGACATGCCGAGCTGTCCCGGCTGGCCGGGCTGGTGGCGGAGGTGTGCGCGGGCCGGGGGCGCGCGGTGCTGGTCGACGGCGAGCCCGGGATCGGCAAGTCGGCGCTGGTCGCCGCGGCCTGCGTCGGGGCCACCGGGCGGTGTGCGGTGTTGTGGGGTGCGGGCGACGAGCTGGGTCAGGCGCTCCCGCTGCTGCCGCTGCTCGACGCGCTGCGCGGGGTGGGCAGCCGGGAGCGCGGCGAGGCGATCGCGAGGCTGCTGCGAGGTGAGGTGCCGCTGGGCGGGGCGGATCCGGTCGCGGCGGCGTCGGAGCAGATCCTGGCGATGGTCGGTGAGCTGTGCGCGGCCGGCCCGGTCGTCCTCGTCGTCGACGATCTGCACTGGGCGGACCGGCCGACGCTGACGGTGTGGTCGCGTCTGGCGAAGGCGGCCGGTGACCTGCGGCTGCTGCTGATCGGCATGGCCCGTCCGGTGCCGCGGACACCGGAGCTGCGCGCCCTGCGCCGTGCGGCGGCGGTCCGGCTGAGCCTCGGCCCGCTGCCCGCGCCGGCGGTCCGGCAGCTCCTGTCGGCGGCGGTGGACGCCTCGCCGGGCGAGGGCCTGCTCACCCTCGCCGCCGGCGCCGCGGGCAACCCGCTGTTCCTGACGGAGCTGGTGGACGCCCTGCGCCGGGACGACGCGCTGCGAGTGGAGTCCGGCGTGGCCGAGCTGGCCGGCGACCGGGTGCCCGGGTCACTGGTGGCCGCGATCGAGAGCCGCCTGGAGCTCGCGGCCGGCCGGGTGGGCGAAATGCTGCGGGCGGCGGCGCTGCTGGGAGTCGAGTTCTCGGCCGCCGAGCTCGCCGTCGTGCTGGGCAGCCGGATGCCGGCGTTGACCGTCGCACTGGGCGAGGCCATGGCGGCGGGCGTGCTGCGTGACGCGGGTGAGCAGCTGGCGTTCCGCCACCCGCTGATCCACCAGGTGCTGTACGAGAGCATCCCGGCCACGGTGCGCACGGCGTGGCACCTCGACGCGGCGCGTGCCCTGGCCGAGTCGGGCGCCCCGGTCCACCACGTGGCGCGGCAGCTGCTGGCCGCCGCACACGGCTCGCACCTGAGGTCTCTGGACGAGTGGCTGACCCGCTGGCTCGTCGGCGCGGCCCCGTCCCTGGTCGCGCTTTCCCCGCCGCTGGCCGTGGAGCTCCTCCGCGCCGCGGTGACGGGCCCGGTCCGAGCCGACCACGAGGCCACGGTGCTGGCCTGTCACCTGGCGGACGCCCTCTACCGAAGCGGCGACGCGGCGGAGGCCGAGCGAATCGCGGCGGAGCTGGCCGCTTCGGTCACCGACCCCGACCTGATGGTCGATCTCCAGTGGACGCTGTCCCAGTGCCGGGCCTTGACCGGCCGGTCGCAGGTGTCGCTCGCCGACCTGGAGCGTGCTCTCGGCCGGCCCGGCCTCGAGTCGCGCCACCACGCCCGACTGCTCGTCCTGACGGCGCGCACACAACGCAACCTCGGCAACGTCGGCACTGCCGTGGAGGCGGCCGACCGGGCGCTCGCCGAGGCCGAGGTCGTCGGTGACCGGTGGGCGATGGGCTGGGCGCTGCACGTTCTCGTCATCGGCACGGTCATGCGAGGCGAGGTGAGCGAAGCGCTGCCGCTCATGGAACGAGCGCTCACTGTCACGGACGGCGATGTCACCCTGGCCGATCTCCGGATGCTCGTCCTGATCAACCAGGCCGTGGTGCTGGGCGATCTCGACCGGTACGACCAAGCCATCGCCACGGCAAACCAGGTCCGAGCGCTGGCCGAACGGACAGGCAGTCTGATCCGGCTGGCTCAGGCACACAGTGTCTTGGCGGAGCTGCGGTTCGACATGGGGCACTGGGACGACGCGCTCGCCGCGGTCGACGCGATCGCCGACTACGCGGCGGATCCGTCGGTGGCGTGCTGTAGTCACGGCATCGCGGCGGTGATCGAGCTGCATCGGAGTCGGCTGACCTCCGCTCGGCGGCACCTCGGGCTGGTCGCGTCGGACTCGGAGCAGATCGGGCGCCGGGTCATCGGCTCACTCGCGCTCGCCAGGAGCCTGGAGCGAGAGCTCGACGGCTCGCGCGAGGAGGCGCTGGCGGTGTTGACAGACTGCTTGACAGACGAGGCGGAGGAGCTCGACGAGGTGGAGGACCTCCTGCCGGACGCCGTGCGGCTGGCGGTCGAGATCGGCGACCTCATCACCGCGGCCGGGCTGACAGAGCGGGTGCGGAGCCTCGCGGAACGGTCGAACGTGCCGCATCGGTTGGGTGCGGCCGCGTACTGCCGAGGTCTGATCGACGGCGACGCCGACGCGTTGATGTCGGCGGCGAGGTCGTTCGCCGAGGCCAAGCGCCCCCTGCCGTGGGCCAAGGCGCTGGAGGCGGCAGGGATGGCGTTCGCCGCTCACGGCGATCACCCCGCGTCCGGTGCGGCCCTGGCCGCCGCCCGCGGCATCTACATCGCGCTTGGCGCGAACTGGGACCTCACCCGACTCGACTCGGCGCAGGTCCGAACCCAGATCGGCCAGGAGAGTCCGGCCCTCGTCTCCAGCCCGTCGGTAGGACAGACGCCCTACGAGTTCCTCCGGCAGAAGATCGAGGAAGCGCTGTAGGTGGTCCTATAAGCCGCTCTCCTTTACCAGACGCTTCGGGGCCCGGCAGCGCCACGCGTCGGTGAGCAGCTCTCGCAGTTCTTCCTCGTCCACGGCGGCGAGGCGAACCAGGACGGCCGGGTAGCCGTTGTAGTGCGGCTCGGTGAAGAACTTCTCCGGGGCCGCGGCCAGCAGGGCCTCCTTCTCCTGCCCGTTGGCCACCCGGACGGCGAGCACGGCAGGCTGCGGCACGCGCGCCTTCTTCGGCTCCAGCCGTTCCAGCCAGACCCACGCGATGCCCTTGCCGCGCACCGAGAACCCGAAGCCGTCGGTGGCCTCCGCCACCTCGGGAAGCGACAACGCGATGCGCCGGACGTCGGACTGGTCGGCCATGCCCCCTGTCTAGCACCCGGGCTAGCACCTGGGTATGACGCCGAGGTTGGCTCCGCGGTCCGACGACCCGGGCGCGCCGCGTCCCTAGCGTCTCGATCATGACAAACACACTGCTCACCCGGCTGCGGATCGAGCCGCGCCCGGGAACCGCCAGGGCTCTCGTGGCTCTCCCCTTCGCCCTGCTCGCCGCTTACCTCGTCGCGCGGGGCTGGCTCTACCCACTCTGGCCGGACACCATCGGCCTGATGGGCCACCTCTTCGTCAGCGACCCGTCGCTGGACGGCGCGTGGGGCGGGCCGACGCTCGCGGGCGCGTGGGCGGTGCACGCCACGATCGCGGTCGGGCTGCAGGCCATCTGCCTCGTCATCCTGCAGACCATCTACCGGCCGGCGAAATAGGGTTGATGACGATGAACACGATCTGGCTGCATCGCATCGGCGTCGGGTTCGCCGTGCTGGCGATGATGGTTCTCGGCTCTGCCGACCTGGCGCTGTTCACCGAGGTGCACGGCGGGGTCGCACTCGTGCTGAGCGCCGCGCGCTCGGTGCCGATCCTGCTCTACCGCCGACGGCCGTACCTGGCGTGGTGGCTGGCGTACGGCACATCCGTCGCCACGACCGTGACGGCCTTGTTCCTCGGGTTCCCGCATCCGGACACCTGGCCGTGGGCGTACAGCAGCATGGCGTTGCTCGCGGCGACGACGGGGATCCTCGCCGCCCAGGGCGTCCGGCGCCGCACCGTGGTCGCGGTCGCGCTCGTCGCCGTGCCCAGCCTCGCGCTGGGCCTGGGGTTCTCCGGCTGGCTGGTGCAGAACGTGCTCATCTGCACGGCCCTGGTCGGCGCCGCGGCACTGATCGGCGACCTCGTGCACTCCCGGCGGCGGGTGGCCGGGGACCTGGCCGAGGAGAAGCAGGTCAGCGCGGCCGAGCGGACCCGGCGCTCGCTGGTCGAGGAGCGCACCCGCATCGCCCGCGAGCTGCACGACGTCGTCGCCCACCACATGTCGATGATCACCGTCCAGGCGGAGACCGCGCGCTACCGGCTCGAGGGCCTCCCGGAGCCGGCCGTCGACGAGCTGACGGGGATCGCGTCCCGCGCCCGTGGCTCGCTCACCGAGCTGCGCGGCCTGCTCAGCGCGCTGCGCGACGACCAGGACGCGCCCGCGCTCGCCCCGCAGCCGACCCTCGCCGACCTCGACGAGCTGGTCGACCGGATCAACGCGGCCGGCACCCCGGTGCGGCTGAGCGTCACCGGGGACTCGACTGGGCTGCCGGACGTGCTCCACCTGACCGCGTACCGGATCGTGCAGGAGGCGCTGTCCAACGTGGTCCGCCACGCCGCCGGCGCACCGACCACAGTGGACATCTCGGTCGGCGGGGAGCTGACGGTCGAGGTGGTCAACGCGCGACCGGCCCACCCCACGACGCGGGACGGCGAGGGACACGGGCTGGTGGGGCTGCGCGAGCGGGCCACGTTGCTCGGCGGCACCTTCGAGGTCGACCAGCCCGACGGCGGCTGGCGGGTCCGCGCGACCCTGCCGGTTCCCGGAGCCGGCCGGTGATCAGGGTGGTGGTCGTCGACGACCAGGAGATGGTCCGAGCCGGGTTCGCCGCGCTGCTGGCCGCGCAAGACGGCATCGAGGTCGTCGGGCAGGCCGCGGACGGCGAGACGGCACTGACCGTGTGCGCCGCGACCGAGCCGGACGTCGTGCTGATGGACGTGCGGATGCCGGTGCTCGATGGCGTCGAGGCCACCGCCCGCCTGCTGGCGACGCCCACGCCGGCCCGGGTCGTCATGCTGACCACGTTCGACATCGACGACTACGTCTACTCGGCGCTGCGCGCGGGCGCGAGCGGCTTCCTGCTCAAGGACGCCACACCCGAGGAGCTGGTGTCCGCGGTCCGCGTGGTCGCCGCCGGCGAGGCGCTGCTCGCGCCGACGGTGACCAGCCGGCTGATCGGGCACTTCGCCCGCCAGCCGGGCATGGTCGGCACGCCGCCCGCGCTCGACGCGCTCACCCCGCGGGAGCGCGAGGTGCTGGTGCTGATCGCGCGCGGGCTGTCCAACAAGGAGATCGCCGCGCGACTCGTGGTGGCCGAGCAGACGGTGAAGACCCACGTCGGCCGGATCCTCGGCAAGCTCGCGCTGCGCGACCGGGCCCAGGCGGTGATGGCGGCCTACGAGTCGGGGCTGGTGGCGCCCGGCGTCATCGATCAGTCGCCGCGATGACCCGGGACAGCGCCTTGTGCAGGACCTCGAGCTCCTCGAGTGACATGCCGAGCCGCTCGACCACTCGGTAGGGGATCTTCTCGGCCTCGGCACGCAGGGCCCGGCCGGCGTCGGTGAGCTCGACCTCGAGCTGCCGTTCGTCGGCGCGGGCCCGTCGGCGCGGGCCCGCCGGCGCGTGACATATCCGAGCGACTCGAGGCGCTTGAGCATGGGGGAGAGGGTGGCCGCCGCTCGTGGCGCAGCGTCTCGCCGAGGTCGCGCACCGAGCGGGGAGAGGACTCCCACAGGGCGAGCAGTACGAGGTACTGCGGGTGGGTCAGCCCGTGCGGTTCGAGCAGCGGTCGGTAGATCGCGATCACGCTGCGCGAGGCGACCGAGAGCGCGGACCTGAGGTCGCCGAGGCGCTGGCTCAGGCGCGCTACGAGGCGAACTTCCGCTGAGCGTTGCGAGCGGCGAGGTGCGCGACGACGTGCTCGGCGTCCGCGCCGACGCCCGCTAGCACCGAGGATCCCTCGGTGTGCAGCCACGGCAGGCTGACCGCGTACAGCCCCGGATGTTCGGTGACGCCGCGGACGTGCCGGGGGTAGCCCCACTCGTCGAGCACGGGCAGGTCGAGCCAGCCGAAGTCGAGACGGTAGCCGGTGGCCCACAGGACCGTCGTGATGCCGGCGGCGTCGAGGTCCAGCTCGGTGCTCGTGGGCGGCACGTAGTCGTCGCGGGGCGGCCGGTCGTCGGGTGGCGCGTCGATCTCGGCGGCCGCGATGTAGGCGTCGAACAGCGGGCGGAACTCCCGGTCGAACGCCGAGTCGACGAACGCTAGCCGCTTGTCCAGGTCGTCGCTGAACCGAACCACCGGGCCGTCCGCGGCAACCAGCTGCCCGTACAGCCGGACCCCGTCACGCGCGAGCCAGCGCAGGTCGACGTCGTGTCCACCGTCCACACCGGACAGATGCGGGATGCAGGCGAACCGGGCGGCCGGGGTCGGCAGGTCCGCCACCGTGGGGAACGGGACGCCGACCTCGGCGCCGTGCAGGAAGGTCTGCAGCAGCCACCAGATCATGTCGCGGCCGCGGTACCGGCGCGGCGCGGCCGGGCACATCGACACCGCCACGTGCACCTCGCGCCCGGTCCGGTGCAGGTCCTCGACGAGCTGCGCGCCGGACTGACCGGTGCCGACCACGAGCACACCGCCGTCCGGAAGCTGCCCCGGACGCCGATAGCCCTGTGAGTGCAGCTGGTGGACGTGGTCGGCGAGGCCGCGGGCCGCCGCCGGGAGCCGCGGGCGCTGGAAGGGCCCGGTGGCCAGCACCACGTTGCGCGCCTCGATGACGTCGCCGTCGATGTGCGCGAGCAGCCGGTCGCCCGCGGCGCCGAGCCGGCGCACGGTGGTGCCGAGCCGCACGGGTGCGTCGATGTCGGCGGCGTAGTCGGCCACGTAGCCGGCGATCTCGTCGCGCGGCATGAAGGCGTCCGGGTCCGGGCCCGCGTACTCCTTGCCGGGCAACCGGATCGTGAAGTTCGGTGCGACGAGGTGGAAGCTGTCCCAGCGGTCCGGCCAGCTGCCCCCGAGCCGGTCCCGCCGGTCCACGACGAGGTGCGCCACACCCGCCTTCGAGAGCCAGTAGCTCGTCGCCAACCCCGCCTGCCCCGCGCCGATCACCAGTGTGTCGATGTCCATGCCGGCGACGCTAGGTTCGCGCCGGTCCCCGCCGCGTCGGGCGAACTGTGTAGATCGGCGATGTGGGTGGTTCTGCCTACACCAGGTCCTGCTCGTAGGCCCACGCCGTCGCGGCGCTGCGCGAGGAGACGCCGAGCTTGGCGAAGATGTTGCTGACGTGGCGGGCGACGGTCTTCTCGCTGAGGAACAGCTCGGCGGCGACTGCCCGGTTGGTCCGCCCGGCCGCGACGAGCCGCAGCACCTCGGCCTCCCGCGCCGTTAGAGCGCCGGCCGCGGTGCTCGCTCGCACGGCCGCACCCAGCTGCCGGAACACCCAGTCGGCGGCGTCGAGCTCCATCCGGGCGGTGTCGGTGTCGCCCAGCTCCCGGCAGGCGCGGCCCAGCAGCACCCGCACCCGCGCGGCCTCGTAGGGCACGTCCAGGTCCTGCCAGGCGACCCAGGCCCGGCGCAGCTCGGCGAGGGCGTCGCGGGTCGCGCCCTCGGCAAGCAGCACGGCGCCGTTCGCGTGCCGGGCGGCGGCGTGCAGCAGGGGAGAGTCGACCGCTTCCGCGTGCCGCGCGAGCTCGTCGGCCGCAGCCCGGGCGCCGTCGACCTCGCCCGCGGCGAGGCCGATCTCGACATGCGCGGGCAGCAGCCGGGCCCGGGTCGGCGGGTCCTGCGCCTCCTCGAGCGCCCGTCGGATCGCGGTGTGCGCGGTCTCCACCCGGCCCTGGGCGAGGCGCAGCAGTGCGAGGCCGGGCTGCGGGGCACGTCCCCAGCGGTTGGCCTGCCGGTACTGCTCCTCCGCCGGCGCGAGCTCACCGGCGAGGCGGTGCAGCTCGGCGACCTGGTAGCAGGCCGCGCCGGCCGCGGGCGGGTTCGCCTCCAGCGCGAACCGCTCGGC
>NZ_JBOHGA010000109.1:0-20022 GCF_050699915.1 Actinophytocola sp. | reverse complement strand
CCGGATATCCGGTGGCGGGCGGGTCCGTGAGACCGGCCGGTCAGACCGACACTCGCTCGGCGGAGACGGACGGGATCGCCGCCGGCGGCGCGTTCCGCCACGCTCGGCGGTCGAGCGTCACCAGACCGATGGCGATCACGAGCCAGAGGGCGCCGGCGAGCCAGTCCATGCGGTCGGCGTCGGCGCCCGTAAAGCCGAGTGCCGCGTAGCTGACCGTGCCCTGCGCCACGTGGAAGGCGAGGACCAGCAGGACACTGCCGCGGGTGTGGTTGAACAACCACACGTACACGAACGTGATCGCGAAGGTCACCACGATGGCGATCGGCTGCAGCTCGCCCACGACGATGATCGGCAGGTGCCACAGCGCCGCGAACGCGCCGAGGAGGCAGGCGGAGCGCAGCGGGGACCACCGCTGCTGCAGCTGCGGCACGGCGTAGCCGCGGAAGCCCGGCTCCTCGCCCAGGGGCCCGTCGAGCGGGTTGACGAACCGGAGCGCGAACAGCAACCCGATGTCGGCCCACGCCATGCTCGCCAGATCGGGCACCGGCGCGTCCCAGAACGTCACGTTCGCCGCGGCTGCGACAGCCAGCACCAGGAGCGGGGTGGCGAGCGCGACGACCCACCACGTCCAGCCGACCCGCCAGCGCGTCAGCCGGGAGAGCAGGTCGCGGTAGCCGGCCCGGCCCTCGGCGAGGCCGATGACGACGAGTGCCGCGACCAACGGACCGCAGGCGAAGAACGGCACCGGGGCGAGGCCGACGGCGTAGAACGGCCACGACCACCAGGACAGGACGAGTGTGAGCCCGAAGAACGCGATGAGGCGGTGCTGACGGGTCCACGCGGCGATGGCTGACATGAGGTCCTCCTTGAGGGGCCGGGATCCCGTCAACGGTGCGACCTGGTCCGGTGCCGCGGACAGCGGGCGAACCCCATGTCCCGTCAGGGTTTTCCCCGTGCGACACAGGGCTGGCCCGCTGCCCTCTCCGGAACGCGATGCCGACAGTGGAGAACACCGACGCACCGCGATCCGAAAGAGGAGGAGCTCATGATCGAAACCCGCGGCCTCACCAAGCGCTACGGGCCGACGCTCGCCGTCGACGACCTGTCCTTCAACATCCACCCCGGGCGAGTAACCGGTTTCCTCGGCCCGAACGGCGCCGGCAAGTCCACGACGATGCGCATGATCCTCGGGCTGGACCGCCCGACCTCGGGTCACGCGCTGATCGACGGTAGGCGCTACCAGGACCTCGACCATCCACTTCGGACGGTCGGTGCCCTGCTCGACGCGAAGTGGGTGCATCCCAACAGATCGGCGCGGTCTCACCTGCGCTGGATGGCCCGGTCGAACAAGCTGTCACCGGGCCGGGTCGACGAGGTGCTCGACCTGGTCGGCCTGACCGACGTCGCCGACCGCCGGGCCGGCGCGTACTCGCTGGGCATGTCCCAGCGGCTCGGCATCGCCGGCGCGTTGCTGGGCGACCCGGGGATCCTCCTGTTCGACGAGCCGGTCAACGGGCTGGACCCGGAGGGCATCGTGTGGATCCGCGAGTTCATGCAGCGGCTGGCGGGCGAGGGGCGCAGCGTGCTGGTGTCCAGTCACCTGCTGCCCGAGATGGCCCTGTCGGCGACCGAGCTCGTGGTCATCGGGCGCGGCCGGTTGATCACCCAGAGCTCGACGGCGGAGTTCGTCCAGAGCGCCACCTGCTCGTCGGTGCGGGTGCGCAGCCCGCAGCTCCTCGAGCTCGCCGAGGTCCTGATCCGGCACGGGATGGATGTCCAGGCGGCATCGAACGGCGAGCAGGTGTTGATCGTCGCCGGCGCCGACACCGACCGGATCGGCGACCTCGCCGCGGGCAACGGGCTGGCGCTCCACGAGCTCGCGCAGCACCAGGGCTCGCTCGAGGAGGCGTTCATGCACATCACCGGGCACGACGTCGAATACACCACCGGCAACCGAACCCGACCCGCCGCACTCGCCGGCACAGGAAGGTGACCCGTCATGTCCGTCATCGCTGCTGAGCGAATCAAGCTGACCTCGACGCGGTCCCCGTGGTGGTGCGCCGCGTTCGGTGTGGTCGCCACGATCGGCGTGGCGTCGATCGCCATGAGCGAGGAGGCCGGGTTCTCCGGCATCACGTCGACCCAGCTGGGCTACGGCCTCGGCATGGCCGTGATCATGGTCATGGCGACCCTCGCGGTGACCTCGGAGTACTCCGTCGGCATGATCAGGACCTCGTTCCTTGCGGTGCCGAACCGCACCGTGGCCCTGCTGGCGAAGACCGTCGTCGTCTCGACCGTCGCGGGACTCATCGGCCTGGTCACCGCGTTCGGCAGCTGGGCGGCCGGCCTGGTGCTGATGCCGGGCGCCGACCTCGCGCTGCACGGCGCGACCGAATGGCGCCAGGCCGGCGGGGCCGGCCTGGTCTACCTGGTGGCGGCCGTTTTCGCCGTCGCGGTGGGAGTCCTGGTCCGCCATACGGCCGGCGCGGTCGCGATCGTGCTGACGTGGGCCATGATGGTCGAGCAGCTGCTCGCGCTGATCCCCGGGTTCGAGTCGATCGTCACCTGGCTGCCGTTCCAGGCCGCCAAGCAGTTCGTGCTCGCCGGGCAGACGCCGGAAGGTCTCGGTCTCACCGAACAACCGTGGCTGGCGTTGGGCTACTTCGCCGCGGTGAGCGGCGGCCTGCTGGCGATCGCGATCGCGGTGGCCAGGCGGCGCGACGCCTGATCACTCGAGATGTCGGTGGCCGGACCCGGGAACGGGTCCGGCCATCCGGCTGTCCGGCTGTCCGGCTCAGCCACGCAGATAGGTCAGGACGGCGAGCACCCGCCGGTTGTCGTCGGAGCCCTGCTCCAGGCCGAGCTTGGTGAACACCGAACGCACGTAGCCCTCGACGGTCTTCGGGCTGAGGTAGAGGCGCTGGCAGATGGCCTGGTTGGAGCGGCCCTCGGCCATCACCTGCAGCACCTCCCGCTCGCGCCCGGTGAGCTCGTCCAGCGGACTACGGGTGCGCTTGCGGCCGACCAACTGCGCGACCACGGACGGGTCGACCACGAGCCCGCCGACCGCGACCCGGCGGACCGCGTCGGTCAGCTCGTCGAGGTCGGCGACCCGCTCCTTGAGCAGGTACCCGGCGCCGTGCGCGCCCGACTCGATCAGCTGCAGCGCGAAGTGCGGCTCGACATGTGCCGACAGCACCAGCACGCCGACGTCCGGGTGGTGCTCGTTCAGCGTCCGCGCCGCGTCCAGGCCCTCGGTGGTGTGGGTCGGCGGCATCCGAATGTCGACCACGACCGCGTCCGGCGGGTCCCGGCGCACCCGGTCCAGCAGCGACCCCGCGTCCCCGACCTGGGCCGCGACCTCGAACCCGGCGTCGGTGAGCACCCGCGCCAGTCCCTCGCGGAAGAGCACCGCGTCGTCGGCGATCATCACGCGCATGGCAGCTCGGCCATCACTCGGGTACCGCCGTCGCGCTCGCTGTCCACCCACAGCCGCCCGCCGTGTGCGGCCACCCGGTCGGCGAGGCCGCGAAGGCCCGGTCCGCCCGGGTCGGCACCTCCGACGCCGTCGTCGGACACCTGGATCCTCACCTGACCTCCCAGCTCGCGCACCGCGACCTCGGTTCGGGTAGCGAACGAGTGTACGGCCACGTTCCTCAGTGCCTCGAACACGACGAAGTAGCAGGTCCGCTCCACCGCGCCGGCCAGCCGTCCCGGCGGCACGTCGGAGATGACGACGGGCACCGGGCAGCGGTCGGCGAGGGAGGCGAGTGCCGGCCCGAGCCCGGCGTCGGTCAGCAGCACCGGGTAGAGGTCGCGGGCCAGCTCCCGCAGCTCCGCCAGGGCACGGTTCAGCTCGGCGGTGGCTTCGGCGACGAGCTCGGCCGTGTCGCCCGGTGCGGTGCCGTCGAGCGTTCTGCCGACCAGCCCGAGAGCCAGGACGACCGAGGTGATCCGCTGCTGGGCACCGTCGTGCAGGTCGCGCTCGAGCTTGCGGCGCAGGGCGTCGGTCGCGTCGACGATCCGGGCGCGGGAGGCACGCACCTCGACGAGCTCCGGGTCGGGCATCGTCAGGCTCCGCCCGCGAGCAGCCGGCGCACCCGGTCACCGCTCAGCGCCGCCTTGGCGATGAACCCGACCGCGCCGCAGGTGTCGACGAGTGCCCCGTAGTCGGCCCGGGAGCGACTGGACACCAGGACCACCGCGGGCGCGTCGTCCTGCGCGACCAGCGCTTCGGACACGGCGAAGCCGTCCATGTCCGGTAGCTGCACGTCCAGCAGCACCACGTCCGGGCGCAGCCGCGGGGCGGCCTCGATCGCCGCCGCGCCGTCCGCCGCCTCGCCGACCACGGCGAGCCCGTCGGCCACCAGGACACGATGCGCGAACGACCGGAACGCGGCGTGGTCGTCCACGATCAGCACCCGAGGGACCATGTCGCGATCGTCGCAGCAGAACGTTCTCGGCCACTACAGGGTCAACCCTCGTCTTCGGGGTCCACAAAGGGCTACCGTGGTGAGTTCGGGGGCGTGGAGCCAGTCGACACCCACCAGGACGGGTCATGGTCGCCGAAACCGCCGGTGCCGCTGTCGCCAGACGACATACCCGCTGGTTCGCCGGGGTCGAACACGGTCCCGCCTTCTGGATCGGGTTGTGGGTCCTCGTCGTCGCGGCCGAGTTCGGCGCGCTCGTGCCGGTCCTGTTCCCGAACGGTGCCGTCGTCGCGGCGATCGACGTCGCGTTCCGGCTGATCGGCGGGTCCTTCGCGGCGTGCGGGCTGGTCGCCTGGCGCCGTCGGCCGGACAGTCGCAGCGGTCTGCTGATGACCCTCACCGGCTTCGCCTTCTTCGTCAGCCCGCTGACCAGCCAGCTCGACTGGCCGGTCGCGCAGGCGGTCGCGCACTGGATGCCGGACCTGTGGATCTTCTTCTTCGTGCTGCTCGTGCTGACGTTCCTGACCGGTGGCCGGGTGCGGACCTGGGCGGACCGGATCCTCGCCGGCGCGGTCGCGGTGGAGCTGGCCTTCCTCGCCTCGCTGTACGTGGTGTTCGCCGACTCCGAGGGCAACCCGGTCCCGATCTGGCCCCATGCGCGGACCGCCGAGATCATCGACATCGCGCAGCGCGTCACCCTGCTCGGCGCCGTCGTCGGCACCGCCGTCGTGGTGGCCGCGCGATGGCGATCGGCCTCCGCGCCCGGCCGGCGAGCGCTGGCCCCGGCCGCCGCCGGCGCGGGCTGCCTGCTGCTGTTCGGCTGGTTGCTCGTCGACCAGTTCCTGACGGGCGAGAAGTCCATGCTGCTGCTGTGGGTGGCGCTGTGCTCGCTGCTGACCGTGCCCGTCGTGTTCCTGTTCGGCCTGCTGCGCTCCCGGTTGGCGCGGGGCGGGCTGGCCGACCTGTTCCACAGCCTGCGCACGATGCGGACCGACGAGCTGCGGGGCGCGCTGGCCAAGGCGATCGGCGATCCGGACCTGGTGGTGGGTTACCCGACACCGGGCGGTGGCTACGCCGACCTGGACGGCCGCCCGGTCAGCCTGCCCGGCCCGGAGAACCGGTCGGTCGCCCGCATCGAGCGCGACGGCCGGCAGGTGGCCGTGCTCGGCTACGACAGCTCGCTGGACGACGACCCCGAACTGGTCGCCGCGGTCAGCGCGGCGACGACGATCGCCTTGGAGAACCAGCATCTGCATGCCCAGGCACAGCAACGCCTGGCCGAGGTCGAGAGATCCCGGGAGCGGATCATCGCCGCGGGCGACGCCGAACGACGGCGCATCGAGCGCAACCTGCACGACGGCGCCCAGCAGCGTCTGGTCACCCTCGCGATGCAGCTTTCCCTGATCCAGCGCCAGATCCGGCAGAACCCCGACGGTGCTGAGCAACTCGTCACCTCGGCCAGCGACGAGCTGGCGCAGTCGCTGGCCGAGCTGCGGGAGCTCGCCCGCGGCATCCATCCCGCCGCCCTCGACCAGGGCCTCGACCTCGCCCTCGACGCCTTGGCGACCCGGTCGGCGGTGCCGACCACGGTGGAGTGCGACCCCGGCTCCCGGCTGCCTCAGGCCGTCGAGTTCGCCGCCTACTTCGTCGCGTCCGAGGCGCTCGCCAACGTGGCCAAGTACGCCCACGCCAGTGCCGTGACCGTTCGGCTGCGACGCACCGGCCCGACCGCGGTCATCGAGATCACCGACGACGGCGTCGGCGGCGCGGACCCCGCCGCGGGCTCCGGTCTGCGCGGCCTGACCGACCGGGTGGAGACACTCCACGGCCGCCTGCACGTCGTCAGTCCGCCCGGCGGCGGGACCGTCGTCATGGCCGAACTTCCCGTCATGGAGGACAAGCCGACGTCGTAGCCGGGTGCTCAGGATGCAGCACGATCTTGCCATGGGTGTGCCGGCGCTCCAGCTCACGGAAGGCGTCGCGCACCTGCGCGAGTGGGTAGACCCCCGCGGCCACGACCCCGGCGAGGTCGCTGCCCTGTCCGGACGGGAAGGCTGGCACCGCGCCGCGCGGGCCGGCACCGTGGTCGGCGGACAGACCATTGCTGTCATGGACCGTCGCGAACTGGCCGACTTCCTGCGCCGATCGCGGGAGCGGCTGCGCCCGCACGAGGTCGGGTTGCCCGGCGGGCCGCGGCCGCGCACCCCGGGCCTGCGTCGCGAGGAGGTGTCCCAGCTCGCCGGGATCTCCGCGGACTACCTGATGCGCCTGGAACAGGCTCGCGGCCCGCAGCCGTCCACCCAGGTGCTCGCGGCGCTGGCCCGCGCGCTGCGGCTGACCGCGAACGAGCGGGACCACCAGGCCCACGTCCTGGTGGGCGGACCTGCGCGCGGCCGTGGCCCGCCGCGGGTACGACGCCGACGCCACCGCGCTGGTCGAACGGCTCAGCGCGAGCAGCGAGGAGTTCACCGCTCTCTGGCAGCTGCAAGAGGTCGCCGTACCGCGGCACAGCCGGATGCGGGTGCTGCACCCGGAGTTCGGGCCGATCTCGCTCTACTGCGAGATCCTGCTGACGCCGAGCGAGGACCAGCGGCTGCTCGTCTACACCGCGCCGCCCGGCACCCCGAGCATCGACTACCTGGAGTTGCTGCGAGTCGTCGGCTCGGAGCAGTTCGCCCAGGACGGCTGACGACCTCCTCTCGAACACGACAAATTGGGTCGCGCGATCGACCGTGCCCGCGTATCAAGGCGAAATGGCCGAACCGCCCCAAGGGGACGAGCAGCTCACGATCCGCACGTTGACCGACGAGGATCTGTCCGCGTTCAGTGAGGTGCTCGCGAGCGCGTTCCTGACCGACTCCAGCGAGGAGTTCCTGAACGAGGAACGCGTCGTGTTCGAGCCGTCCCGCAGCCATGCGGTGTTCGACGGCGAGACCATGATCGGCACCGGCGAGCTCCTGAGCCGCCGCATCGCCCTGCCCGGTGCCGACCCGGTGCGGGCCGGCGCGGTGACGTCGATCGGGGTCGCGCCGGGACATCGCCGGCGGGGCGTGCTGAGCAGGATCATGCGCGCACAGCTGGAGCTGCTGCACGAGACCGGCGAGTCGCTGGCGATCCTGTGGGCGTCCGAAGGCGCGATCTACGGACGGTACGGCTACGGGCTCGGCACGCAGTACGCCCGGCTGGCCCTACCACGCGGCACCGCGTTCCGCCGTGACGTCGCGGTCGACCCCACGCCGGTTCGGGAGCTGCCGCGCGAGCGGGCGCTGCCCCTCGTTCGCGACATCTACGACAAGGTGTGGCAGACCCGCGCCGGCCACCTCGACCGCACCGACACCTCCTGGGAGTACTACCTGTTCGACGGGCCGGAGCGGCGGGACGGCCAGACCGGGTACCGCTTCGCGGTCCACCCGCAGGCCTTCGCCGTCTACCGCACGAAGCTGAACTGGCAGGACCGCGGGCCGCGCTCGACGGTGTACGTGCACACCCTTACGGCCACCACCCCGGAGGCGTACGCGGCGATCCTGAGGTACCTGCTGGACATCGACCTCGTGGGCGAGGTGGTGCTGCGGCTGGGCGTCGACGAGCCGCTGGTACACATGCTCGCCGACCCGCGCGCGGCCGTCCGCACGATGTTCGACGCGCTCTGGGTGCGCCTGGTCGACGTCGACCAGGCGTTGATGGCCAGAAGGTTCCTCATGCCACTCGACGTCGTGCTGGCCGTGGACGACGAGCTGTGTCCGTGGAACGCCGGCCGGTGGCGGCTGCTGGTCGGACCGGACGGGCGGGCCGAGGTCACCCGCACCGACGACGACGCCGACCTGGCGCTGGACGTGTCGACACTGGGCGCGGCCTACCTCGGCGGGGCCCGGCTGAGCACGCTGGCCGCCGCCGGCCGGGTCCGCGAATGCCACCCCGGCACGCTCGCCCGGGCGTCACTGGCCTTCCTCCACGACGAAGAGCCGCGCTGCCTCGAGGTGTTCTGAGATCACCCGGCGCGGGCGAAGACCCGGCAGCCGGCGGGGCGATCCTGCGTTCGGACCACCCCACGCTCCAGGGCGTCCAGGCGCTGGCGATCACGCTCCCGCTGTTCCTGCTGACGTTCGCGAACGTCTACTTCCTGGTGGCGCACAACGTCCCCGACAGCTTCACCGACCCGCTGACCCGTACCGACTCCCTGTACTTCACGGTCACGGTCTTCGCGACCGTCGGCTTCGGTGACATCGCGCCGGTGACGCAGGCGGCCCGCGTCCTCGTGACCGTCCAGATGGTCGGCAACCTCCTGCTGCTCGGCATCGCGCTGCGCGTGGTCGTGTTGGCCGTCCAGCACCGTCGCCGCACCGTGGGCCGGGACGGCGGTTGATCTCGTGTTCCGGATGTCTACAGTGGACTATCGACCGGAAAGTCGTTCGATCACCAGGAGCAGCGCGGCGTGGTCGAGCTCGCCGTGGCCCTGGGACCTCGCGGCGGCCATCAGCTGGGCCACGGTCGCGCCGAGCGGGGTCACCACGCCGGCCGCGCGGGCAGACTCGAGCACGATGCCGAGGTCCTTGTGGTGCAGGTCGATCCGGAAGCTCGGGTCGAAGTCCCGGTCGAGCATGGCCGGCGACTTGCGGTCGAGGATCTTGCTCCCGGCCAGCCCGCCGCCGATCACCTCGATCGCCGGAGCCAGGTCGACGCCGTGTGCGGCCAGGAAGACCACCGCCTCGGCGAGCAGACCCAGGTTGCCGGCCGTGATCAGCTGGTTCGCCGCCTTCACCGTCTGGCCCGCGCCGGCCGGACCGACGTGCACGACCGTCGAGCCCATCGCCCGCAGCAGCGGCAGCGCGGCCTCGAAGTCGGCCTCCGCGCCGCCGACCATGATCGACAGGGTGCCGTCCACCGCGCCCTGCTCACCGCCGCTGACCGGGGCGTCCAGCGCGCGCATGCCGGCCGTGGCGGCCCGCTCGGCGACCGTCCGCGCGGTCGCCGGGGCGATCGTGCTCATGTCGATCAGCAGGGCGCCCCGTCCGGCGGCGGCCAGCACGCCGTCGGAGCCGAGGACGACCGCCTCGACGTCTGGGGAGTCGGGCAGCATGGTGACCACGACCTCGGCGTCGCGCACCGCGTCGACCACCGAGTCGGCCGCGGTGCCGCCCGCCTCGGCGAACGCGGCGGTCCTGCCCGGGCTTCGGTTGTGCCCGGCGACCTCGTGCCCGGCCCGGACGAGGTTGGCGGCCATCGGCAGCCCCATAGTGCCGAGCCCGACGAACGCGATTCGGGTCATCGCTTCTCCTCATGGTCGGTTGCCGACGACCCGGACGCTACCGGCGAGCCCGTTCTACTGTCCGTCTGCGCACGGGTGCCGGTCGCTCTCTCAACCCCTCGTCTGGGCGGCATCTGTGCCTTGTCGGAGTACGGTCAGTGAGCGTGCACGTTGACGACTAGCGGAAATAGGCAAACAATGCCCGTACTGGGTTACTCGTCGTCGCCGACGAGTGGGAAAAAACTGGGGAATGGGGAGATCGGGTCATGGCCAACGCGAGATCTGGCCGTTCCGCCGCACGTTTGCCAGAACCGGTCCACAAGATCACGCCGTACCAGCGTCTGAAGGAAGCGATTCGCGCGGGCGATCTCATGCCGGGTCAACAACTGGTGGAGTCGGTGCTGGCGGAGTGGTGCGAGGTGAGCCGCACGCCGATACGGGAGGCGTTGTCGAAGCTGCAGCACGACGGGCTGGTGGAGCGCAACGACCGGGGCCTGGTGGTCCGCGAGCGCAGTCCGGAGGAGGTCCTGGACATCTACGAGACCAGGATCGCGCTGGAGGGGACCGCGGCGCGGATGGCGGCGGAGCGACGCAACTCACACGATCTGATCCTGCTGCGCCGCGCGATGGGCCGGCTGGACGGGTTGACCACCGAGGACATCGACGCGATGGTCCGGGCCAACCGGCAGTTCCACACCGCGGTCTGGCGGGCGAGCCACAACACGTCGCTGATCGACCTGCTCGAACGGCTGGACCTGCACCTGGTCCGCTATCCGGCCGGCACGCTGGAGGCACCGGGACGCTGGGAACGCTCGAATGACCAGCACCGCGCAATTGTCGACGCGATCGAGGCTCGGGACAGTGACGGCGCGGAGAAGAGCGCCATCACTCACTTCACCGAGGCGCGCGACATCCAGCTGGCGCTGTTCGACGAGACATTGTGAATTCGGGCGCAAGCATTTCTCGGTGAGCAAAATCGGATATTCCTGCGCATCATTCACCTGACGGGTTCGTCCAATCGCACGCGGTCGGAGCATGGCAGGGTGGCCGGGTGCGATACGGATATCTGGCGACCATGCGGACGAAACCGGGCCACCGCGACGACGTGGTGGCCCTCCTGCTCGACGGCGAGGACGGGCTGCGCGCGGCCGGCTGCGACCTCTACGTCGTGGGCACCTCGGCGGACGAGCCGGACCTGGTCTGGGTGTACGAGGTGTGGCTGAGCGAGGAGCACCACACCGCGTCGCTGGAGCTGCCCGAGACCAAGGCCGCGATCGCGACGGCGATGCCGATGCTGACCGGCGAGTTCACCGGCCAGCAGCTGGACATCGCCGGCGGCCTCGGCGTACCCCGGTAGCTGCTCCACTGTGGACATGACGTGGCAGTCTCACGTTTCGTGGGACCCGGGCGTCTACGTGGTGTGAGACCTTTCGAGCAGATCGTCGCCGAGTACGGGCCGATGGTGTTGCGCGTGTGCCGGGCGGTGCTCGGCCGGGCGGACGCCGAGGATGCCTGGTCGGAGACGTTCCTCTCCGCGTTGCGCGCCTACCCGGACCTGCCGGCGGACGCGAACGTGGAGGCCTGGCTGGTCACCATCGCGCACCGCAAGGCCGTCGACGTGCACCGGGCTGCGGCCCGGCGACCCGTCGCAGTCGGCCAGGTGCCGGACCGGCCGACCCGAGGGGGCCGGCCGGAGGACTGGGACGGCGACCTGTGGGACGCGCTCGCCGCGCTGCCCCGCAAGCAGCGCGAGGCGGTGGCCTACCACCACCTCGCCGGCCTGCCGTACCAGGAGGTCGCGGCCATCACCGGCGGCAGCACCGACGCCGCCCGGCGGGCCGCGGCCGACGGCATCAAGCGGCTGCGCACCACGTACCCGAGGGGAGAGGACGATGACTGAGCTTTTCGCCGACCTGCCGGCAGACGTGCCCGCGCGACTGCGTGCGCGGCTCGTGACGGACGCCGAGCGGGAGGGCATCCTGGACGTCGCGTACCGCACCGTCGACACGCCCGTCGGCTCGCTGCTGCTGGCCGCGACGCCGGCCGGGCTGCTGCGGATCGTGTACTCGACGACCGGCCACGACGCGGCGCTCGCCGACCTGGCCGAGCGCGTGAGCCCGCGGATCCTGCACGCGCCGGCCCGGCTCGACGCCGTGGTTCGGCAGCTGGACGAGTACTTCACCGGCCGGCGGCGGACGTTCGACGTGCCGCTGGACCTGCGGCTCGCGACCGGGTTCCGGCGGGCCGTGCTGAGCCACCTGGCCGACATCGGCTACGGGCGGACCGAGAGCTACGCCGAGGTGGCCGCCGCCGCGGGGAGTCCGCGCGCGGTGCGGGCGGTCGGGACGGCGTGCGCCACGAACCCGGTGCCGGTCGTGCTGCCCTGCCATCGGGTCGTTCGGTCGGACGGTACGTCGGGCGGCTACGTCGGCGGCGCGGCGGCGAAGCAGGCCCTGCTGACCTTGGAGGCGGCGTGAGGGTGGACGCCGACTGGGCGGCCGTGACGGCGGAGCTCGACGAGCACGGGTGTGCGTTGCTGCCGCGGCTGTTGAGCGAGCAGGAGTGCGCGTCGATCGCGGCGCTGTACGACGAGCCGGACCGGTTCCGCGCCACGATCGACATGGCGCGCTACCGGTTCGGCCGGGGCGAGTACCGCTACTTCGCGTATCCGGTGCCGCCGCTCGTGGAGTCACTGCGTGCGGAGCTGTACCCGCGGCTGTTGCCGATCGCGCGCGACTGGGCCGCGAAGCTGGGTTGGTCCGCGCGGTGGCCGGACACGCTGTCGGAGTGGTTGGCCGAGTGTCACCAGGCGGGCCAGACCCGACCGACGCCGATCCTGCTGCGCTACACCGAGGGCGACTGGAACGCGCTGCACCGGGACCTGTACGGAGACAAGGTCTTCCCGCTGCAGGTGGTGATCAACCTGAACGCCCCGGGCGAGGACCACACGGGCGGCGAGTTCCTGATGGTCGAGCAGCGGCCGAGGGCCCAGTCGCGCGGGATCTCGACGCTGATCCCGCAGGGCCACGGCCTGGTCTTCACCACCCGCGACCGCCCGGTCCGCTCGTCCCGAGGCTGGTCCACGGCCCCGATGCGCCACGGCGTGTCCGTGATCCGGTCGGGCCGCCGCCACACACTGGGCCTGGTCTTCCACGACGCCGCCTAGGTTGTCCACAACCCGGCCGACTTCGAGCTAGGTCCTTCGGGGCGAGCAGCGGGCCGAACGGAGACGTGCCGGCAGGGGTTGCCATTCAGAGGGCGACTTCGAATTCGCGCGATCGGGTGCTCCGTTTGCGCCGGCCGCACCAGGGTCTTCCATTCGAACCTCCAGTAACGTCGAGGATCGAGGTGAGCGCGGCAGGCCTTACGCTGCGAAGGTGGCGACTGGGGAAGGGGACATCCGATGGTGAAGGCTGCGGTACTGATGCGCCAAGGTGCGCCGCTCGAAGTACGTGACATCGAGCTGGGGGAACCCGGCCCGGGCCAGGTGCGGGTGCGGGTCGCGGCGGCGGGGGTGTGCCACTCCGACCTCTCGCTCGCGAACGGCACCCTCGCGCTGGACATGCCGGCCGTGCTGGGTCACGAGGGCGCCGGCACGGTCGTCGCGGTCGGGGAGGGGGTCGACCGCGTCTCGGTCGGCGATCCGGTGGTGCTGAACTGGGCGCCTGCCTGCCGCGAGTGCTGGTTCTGCGAGCAGGGCGAGCCGTGGCTGTGCGTGCACGCCGAGGAGCGCGCGACCCACCCGTACGGCACCTTCGGCGACGGTACCCCGATCTATCCGGGGCTGGGCACCGGCGCGTTCGCCGAGGAGACGATCGTGCCGCAGCAGGGCGTCGTGCCGATCCCGCGGGACATCCCGCTCGAGCAGGCCGCCGTGCTCGGCTGCGCGGTGCTGACCGGCAACGGTGCGGTGCACAACACCGCCGAGGTCCGGGCCGGCCAGTCCGTGGTCGTGATCGGGCTCGGCGGCATCGGGCTGTCCGTGTTGCAGGCGGCGCGCGCGGCCGGCGCCGGGCCGATCATCGGCGTGGACATCAGCGAGTCGAAGGCCGAGCTCGCCGGAGTGCACGGCGCCACCGACTTCATCGTCGCCGACGACAAGACCAGCAAGACCGTCCGCGGGCTCACCGGCGGCCGCGGAGCCGACCACGCCTTCGACTGCGTCGGCCTGCCGGCCACGATCCGCGCGTCGTGGGGGAGCAGCCGGCGCGGCGGCACGGTCACGGTGATCGGCGTAGGCAGCAGGACCAGCCAGGTCGAGTTCAACGCGCTCGAGCTGTACTGGTTCGGCCGCACGCTGCACGGCTGCGTCTTCGGCTCGTCCGACCCCGACGTCGACATCCCGCGGCTGCTCGGCGAGGTCGCCGCGGGCCGGCTCGACCTCGCCGCGCTCGCGACCGACACGACCGACCTCGGAGGCGTGAACGAGGCGTTCGACCACTTCGGCCAGGGCGGCCGGACGATCGTGCGGTTCTAGTCGTCCGCGAGGGAGATCGCCTGGCTCGGACACATCTCGACGGCCTCCTCGACGGCCGCGAGCCGCTCGCCCTCGACGTGCTCGACGAGCACCAGGACCGTGCCGTCCTCGTCGCTCTGGTCGAACACGGCGGGATCGGTGAGCACGCACTGCCCCGAGCCGACGCAGCGGGCGGTGTCGGTGACGACTCGCATGGTCGCGTCCTCCTCACATCTCCCGCCGACCGTACCGAACCGGTGTGACGGGCGTCGCCGTCATGTGATGTCACGAACCGGCGCGCTGCGCAGTCAACCTGGCGAGCACAGGAGGGAGAACGCGATGACTCACATCGTGGTGCTGGGCGCCGGATACTCGGGACAGCTCGCGGCGAACCTCGCCGCCCGCCGGCTGGACGCCGAGGTGACGCTGGTGAACAAGCGGGACGGGTTCGTCGAGCGGGTGCGGCTGCACCAGGTCGCCGCCGGGCAGGAGCTGCGCGAGCGCAAGCTCACCGACCTGCTGCGCGGCACCGGCGTGCGGCTCGTGGTGGACCGCGTGACCCGGATCGACGCCGGCGCGCGGACGGTCGAGCTGGCCGGGGGAGAGCCAATCCGGTACGACACGCTGATCTACGCACTGGGCAGTCAGGCGGACCTGGAGTCGGTGCCCGGCGTGGCCGAGCTCGCTCTGACGGTCGCGGGTGCCGAGTATGCGGCGCGGCTGCGCGAGCGGGTGGCCGAGGGCGGCACGGTCACGGTAGTCGGCGGCGGACTGACCGGGATCGAGGCGGCGACCGAGCTGGCGGAGTCGCACCCGGACCTGAAGGTGCGGCTGCTGACCGCGGACGAGCTCGGCTCGCGGCTGTCCGAGCGGGGCCGGCGGCACCTGCGCGGCACGTTCGCCCGGCTGGGCATCGAGATCCGCGACTCGTCGCAGGTGGGCGAGGTGCGTGCGGACGGCGTCGTGCTGGCCGACGGCGAGCATGTGCCATCCGACTTCGTCGTGTGGACAACTGGTTTCACCACGCCGGCGCTGGCGCGCGAGACCGGCCTGGCGGTCGACGAGCACGGCCGCATGCTGGTCGACGGGACGATGCGCTCGGTGTCCCACCACGACGTCTACGGCGTGGGCGACGCCGCCGCGGTGCGCCTGCCGAGCGGTCAGGAGCTGCGGATGGCGTGCGCGACGGGACTGCCGGTCGCGCAGGCCGCGGTCCGCGCCATCCGGGCCCGAGCCATCGGCCGCGACCCGAAGCCGATGCGCTTCCGGTACGTGAACCAGTGCATCAGCCTGGGCCGCAAGGACGGCCTGATCCAGTTCGTCCGAGCCGACGACACCCCGAGGGAGGCGGTGCTGACGGGCCGGCTCGCCGCGCTGTACAAGGAGCTCGTCGTGCGCACCGCGCTGCAGGTCCAACGCCACCCGGCCCTGCCGACCTCGTTCTGAACGCGCTGGTCAAGGCGACCAGTAGCATCTGCTCGGCGGCTGGGCGTCGAGCAGGGGAGTGCGGGTGCGGGAGATCGCGGTGTTCGGCGGCAGTGCGCATCCGGAGCTGGCAGCCGAGATCTGCGCGCACCTCGAGGTGCCGCTGGAGCCCGTCCGCGTGACGCGGTTCGCCAACGACTGTCTCGAGGTGCAGCTCCAGGCGAACTGCCGCGAGCGCGACGTGTTCATCATCCAGCCGCTCGTCGTGCCGGTGCAGGAGAACCTCGTCGAACTGCTGCTCATGCTCGACGCCGCCCGGGGTGCGTCGGCCGCGCGCACCACGGTCGTCATGCCGCACTTCGCCTACGCGCGGTCGGACAAGAAGGACGCGCCGCGCATCTCCATCGGTGCGCGGCTCGTCGCCGACCTGCTCGTCGCGGCCGGGGCCGACCGGATGCTCGCGATGACCCTGCACTCCCCGCAGGTGCACGGGTTCTTCAGCGTCCCGGTCGACCACCTGCACGCGCTGCGCGAGCTCGCCGCCCACTTCCGCGGCTACGACCTCACCAACACCGTCGTCGTCTCGCCCGACCTGGGCAACGCCAAGCCCGCGGCGCACTTCGCGAACCTGCTCGGCGTCCCGGTCGCGGCCGGTGCGAAGCAGCGGTTCGCCGACGACAGGGTCACCATCAGCTCGATCATCGGCGAGGTGACCGACCGCGACGTGATCGTTCTCGACGACGAGATCGCCCGGGGCAGCACGGTGCTCGAGCTCCTCGACCGGCTGCGCGAGCAGAACGCGCGTTCGATCCGCGTCGCGTGCACGCACGGCCTGTTCGCCGCCGGCGCGCTCAAGCGGATCGGCGAGCAGCCGGACGTGCTCGAGATCGTCAGCACGAACACCGTGCCGGTCGCCGAACAGACAGCGAAGCTGACCGTCCTCTCCATCGCGCCCGCGCTCGCCGAGGCGATGCGCCGGATCCACAACGGAGAGTCGGTCAGCGCGCTGTTCTAGTTCTAGACGCGGGGCGGATACGGATCCTGGCGGTGGACCGAGGCGGACGGGCTGTCGATGTACGGCGAGCTGGCCGCGTCGGTCGCCTGCGCCGGGTAAGCCGCGTTGGCGTGCTCGTTCGCGATCCGGCGGGCCTCCCGCTCGTGGTTGAACTCGTCGAACTCCTGGCGGTCGCGGATCCTGCCGAGCGCGACCACGGCGACCCAGTGCGCGATACCGATGATGATCAGCACCACGCCGAGCCGAACCACGACACTCTCGACCGGCGTGTCGGCTGGCACGTCGACCGTGGAGATGAGCGCCAGCACGCCGAGCACCACGAGGTGGAACAGCACCGTCACGAGCCTGGTCAGCGACTCCGCGGACGCGTTGGGCGCGGACTGCTGCAGGAACCTGCGGCCGTTGCGGTAGATGACTTGGCCGTCGACGAGCACGAGCAGAGCACCGACCAGCAAGAACGTCACGTAGCTGTTGGTATCCACGGCTTGCACCTCTCGTCCGGTGTGAAGGACCGGGACTACAGACCGTGAGTAGCCCGTGGCGGGCGAAACGAAACCCGCGACCGGGCGTGTTTGTGCCTGATCTTGGACCCGGCGGGCGGTGTGTCCGTTTCGACCGACGAACGGCGCTGCCGGGCGCCGGGTGCCGCGCCATACGGTTTCGGTACCCGCGCCGGCGGGCACTCCGCACTGGACCGCACGGGAAGGAGCACGACCGATGCGCAGCGACGGATCCACGGCACAGGTGACCGCGCACCGACTCGTCCACTGTGTACTCGACAGCGACTCGGATGGACTGACGGACGCGCTGGAGAGCGTGGTGGACCAGCAGGAGGACGGGCTCAGGCCGTACGTGCGCGGCGTGGTCGCGGAGCTGATCCAGGTGGGCGCCAACGCGGTGCGGGAGAGCGTGGGCCCGGACGAGCAGCCGGCGTTCGCTGTGGACCTGCGCGACGGCACCAACGACTCGGTGACGATCGACGAGCTCGAACCGCAGGTGCGCGCCACCATCCGCGCGCTGCTCGCGGACCTCAACGGCTGTCCGGAGGACGCGCAGATCCAGCTGGATCTCGCCGTGCGACAGCTGGATCCGCTGACCGGGCTGGAAACCGTGCGGCGCGCGTTGACGATGACGATCGCGCTGCTGCAGTGGTCCGGGGAGCCGCGGTGAACCCGGAGGACCTCGCCGACGAAGCGGATGTGCTGGAGCAGCGGCGAGAGCTGGGCGACGAGCCGGAATCGGTGGTGACGCCCAATGTGGACGTCGAGGCGGACCCGGCCGACCTGCAGGAGCAGAACATGCCGGTGCCGTCCGAAGAGGAGGACCGCCCCGACGCGTGAGGTCATCGACCCACGTGCCGAACGGTCCTGAGCCCCAGAGCCCACCGCCGTCGTCCGGCGTGCGGCGCACCCCCGCGAGCATCCCGCGCGCCGGACGACCCGTTTTCGCAGTGAACCTGGTAGGTGTCGGCCTATCCTGACCCGGTTCCACGAGACCGGGAGAGGGCCTTGCTGAACCAGTTCGTCCGCCGCGTCCTGGCGCCGCTCGCGCGGGTGGTGTACCGGCCACGCGTCGAGGGCCTCGAGCATCTTCCGGCCACCGGTCCGGTGATCATCGCGGCGAACCATCGGGCGGTGCTCGACACGGCGGTCATCTCGCTGGTCGTCCGCCGGCAGGTCCGGTTCCTGGGCAAGGCCGAGTACTTCACCGGCCGTGGCGTGCGCGGCAAGCTGATGGCGGCGTTCGTGGACGCGCTCGGCTTCGTCCCGGTGGAGCGCGGCAACGCCCACGCCGGCCTCGCCGCGCTCAACGCCGGTCAGAAGGTGCTCAACGACGGCGGCGTGTTCGCGATCTATCCCGAGGGCACCCGGTCGCTCGACGGCCGGCTCTACCGCGGGCACACCGGCGTCGCCGTGCTGGCGCTGACCGCCGGCGCGCCCGTGGTGCCGGTCGCGCTGTTCGGCACGGAGCGGCTGATGCCACGCGGCGGCAGGATCCCGCGCCACGCCCCGGTCGGCGTCCGGTTCGGCGAGCCGCTGGACTTCTCCCGCGTGACCGAGCGCAACCTGCGCGCCCGCCGCGCGGTCACCGACGAGGTGATGGACGCCATCCGCCAGCTGTCCCAGCAGGAGTACGTCGACAGCTACCACCGCCGGCCGGACGAGGACATCGCCTGAGGTTGCGAAAGTCCTGGTGACCGGGATGTCGTCGGCTAGCGGAAGCGCACCCGGTCCAGCAGCCCGTCGACCAGGTCGGGCAGTGGGCGCTCGCCGGCCGAGTCGAACCACAGGGCGCCGGCGGTGCGGATGGCGGCGAGGAACGTGGCGGCCATGAGGCGGGCCAGCTCCTGGTCGGACTGATCGTCCCCGGCGCCGCGAGCGAGCAGCACGCCGGCGAGCTCGCGCTCCAGCTCGATCTGGTCCGCCGCCTGCCGGGCCAGCAGTGACGGGTGCCGGCGCAGCAGCCGCAGCTGGCCGACCCACGCGGGGTCGGGCAACGTCAGCTCGCCGTAGAGCTGCGCGGCACCGCGCCGCAGCGCCGGCCACGGGCGCTCGGCCGCCGGCCGCGCGCGCACCAGGTCCAGCAGCGCCCTGGTCCGCTCGCGGTCGCCGTGCAGGACCGCGTCCTCCTTGTTGGCGAAGTAGTTCGAGAAGGTCCGTCGGGACACGCCGACCTCGTCCGCGATGTCCTCGACGGTCACGCTGTCCAGCCCGCTCGCCATCGTCAGACGCAGCGCGGCGGCGTGCAGCGACTGCCGGGTCGCCGCCTTCTTGCGCTCACGCAGGGTGCTTACGGACTCCACGGCGCTCACCCTAACGGTCGTGCTAGGTTCCTGTTGTGCAATTTTGCACATTGAGCAATAGTTGTTCAGGGGACGCGCATGACCGAGGGGATGCGACCGCGGAACCGATGCCGCACCGGCAGGTGCTGGAGTCGCTGTCCGGGCTGCTGCTGGTGCTGTTCGTCGCGATGATCAGCTCGACCGTGGAGTCCACCGCGCTGCCGCTGATCATCGGCTCGCTCGACGGCTCACAGACCCAGTACAGCTGGGTGGTCACCGCGACCCTGCTGACCGCGACAGCGAGCACGCCGATCTGGGGCAGCCGACGATCCGCCGCCCGGACTACGGATCGACTATGCCGGCGCGGCGCTCATCGCGGCCGGTGTGAGCATTCTGCTGATCCGGGTGTCCTTCGTGGACAACACGTTCGGCTGGCTGTCCTGGCAGACCGGCGCCATGGTCGGCGCCGGTCGCTGGATATCGTGCGCACGCGCACCACGCGCTCGCGATCGTCGGCAGCGTCGCGGTCGGGCTCGCGATGTTTGATCTTGACCCCGTTTCACGGACTCGCCAGTGAGGAGATGAGGGTCGACGGGCGGGTGATGGTTTCGAACTCTACGGGACTCATCCAGTCCAGGGTGGAGTGTCGGCGGTGGCGGTTGTAGAACC
>NZ_JBOHGA010000108.1:0-20102 GCF_050699915.1 Actinophytocola sp. | reverse complement strand
CCGCCGGCGTGCTCGCCGAACAGCGACAGCCCGCGCGCCGCGCGCACCACCGGCTCGCGGCCGATCGTGCGCTGGACCCGGGCGAGCGCGGCGACCTCGACGGACCGCTCCGGCTCGGGCGGCGGTGTGCCCGGCTCGACGCTGCGCTGCCGGACGCGCTCGGCGGTGGTGGTCATCAGCCGTCCAGGGAGCCGTCGAGGGGTGCGCCCTCGGTGAGGTGGGGGGCGACCTTGTTGTCGAACACCGACAGCGCGGAGCCGATCGCCATGTGCATGTCGAGGTACTTGTACGTGCCCAGCCGGCCGCCGAAGATCAGGTTGCGGTCCTTCGCCTCCCGCTTGGCCAGCTCGCGGTACTGCTCGAGCTTGGCGCGGTCCTCCGGCGTGTTGATCGGGTAGTACGGCTCGTCGTCGTCCTTCGCGAAGCGGGAGAACTCGCGGAAGATGACCGTCTTGTCGTCCGGGTAGTGCTTGCGCTCCGGGTGGAAGTGCCGGAACTCGTGGATCCGGGTGTAGGGCACTTCCTCGTCGTTGTAGTTCATCACCGACGTGCCCTGGAAGTCACCGGTGGGCAGCACTTCCTGCTCGAAGTCGACCGTGCGCCAGGACAACCGGCCCGCCGAGTAGTCGAAGTAGCGGTCCAGCGGTCCGGTGTAGACGGTCGGGGTGCCGGCCGGGATGTGCTCGCGGACGTCGAAGTAGTCGACCTCGCACCGGACGTCGATGTTGTGGTGGGCGGACATCTTCTCGAGCCACGCGGTGTAGCCGTCGACCGGCAGGCCCTCGTAGGTGTCGTTGAACCACTTGTTCGTGAAGTCGTAGCGGACCGGCAGGCGCGTGATGATGTTGGCGCCCAGCTCCTTCGGGTCGGTCTGCCACTGCTTGGCCGTGTACCCGCGGATGAACGCCTCGTACAGGGGACGGCCGATCAGCGAGATCGCCTTCTCCTCGAGGTTCTGCGCGTCCTTGGTGTCGATCTCCGCGGACTGCTCGGCGATCAGCTTGCGCGCCTCGTCCGGGGTGTGCGACTTGCCGAAGAACTGGTTGATCAGCGCCAGGTTCATCGGCAACGGGTAGACCTGGCCCTGGTACTTGCCGAACACCCGGTGCTGGTAGTTCGTGAACTCGGTGAACTGGTTGCAGTAGTCCCACACCCGCTTGTTGGACGTGTGGAACAGGTGCGCGCCGTAGCGGTGCACCTCGATGCCGGTCTCCGGCTCGGGCTCGGAGTAGGCGTTGCCACCGATGTGCGGCCGGCGTTCCAGCACCAGGACCCGCTTGTCCAGCTGGGTCGCGACCCGCTCGGCGATGGTCAGGCCGAAGAACCCCGACCCCACGATGACCAGGTCGTAGCCGGAGTAGCTGCTTGCGTCGTTCACCGGTGCGCTCACGGGCAGCCAGGTTACCTGCGCGCTCCGGTCACCCCTCACGCACCTGGTCGGCAAGCTTCTTGTCAAGGCTCACCCGAACGAGGGCGGCGGAGAACCCGGCGAGGTCCGGACCGTCGACCAGGCGGGCGAGCTTGGCGGCGTCGGCGGGCAGGCCGACGCGCCGGGCGCCGTCGAGGGTCTTGCGGTCCAGGTAGGGCCGCAGCTCGGGCCAGACCGCCTGTGCCTCGCGACAGAAGATGTCGGCGCCGACCGGGCCCAGGCGCGGGAACTTCCGCAGCTGCTCGCGGACCTCCCCGTCCCGGATCTTGCGCAGGTCGCCGCCGTACTCGTCGATCAGCAGCCGGGCGCCATCGCCCAGCGCGGTCGCGGTGCTCTCGTCGTAGCGGACGTAGTGGGCCCGGCCGAGCGCGTCCACCCGCTGCTGCCAGGTGGCGTCGAGCATCTTGCGCGGGGTGCCGTACCCGCGCAGCTCACGGGCCGCGGCCACGGCGATGTCCGCGGAGATGCGCGTGGAGAGCAGTACGCCGAGCACGAGCAGCCGGTAGAGCGGCGCGGGCTTGTCGGCGAGGTTGATGCCGGCCTCGGCGGCGTAGGTGCGGCCGGCCCGGTCGAGCAGCCTGCGCACCGTGTCCTTCTGTGTCGCCATGCGCCTGGGTTACCCGCGCGAGGCGCGAACACGCGAGAACCCCCGCACCATCCCTGTGCGGGGGTTCTGGCTCCCTGCTCCCCTTGTCCTGCTTTCCCCTTGATTCCTCCGGCTTGTCGCCTCAACTAGACAGACGCCCGAGACCCCCCGGGGGTTCCACGCCGGGCGTCACTTCCTCAGCCGGTACGCGGACGTCAGCGGCGGGTCGGCGGTGTCCCCGGCGACGTCACTGCGCAGGAGCAGGTGGTCCTCGGTCGCCGCGACCGGCCGGCCGGGCAGGTCGGGGGCGACGAGGGCACCGCCGCGGGCGACGACGAAGTACGCCTCCGCGCTCGCGGCGAACACGTGGTCCGGCCCGACGAGGCAGACGAACTCCGGCCGGAACTCGCCGGACAGCGTCCGCGTGCGGCGGTCCGCGACGTCGAACGTCTGGAGCACGCGGTCGCGCGGACCGTTCGCCCGCGGGCAGGCGATCAGCCTGACCCCGTCGGTCGCGCACGCGCCGACACCGGGATCGCCGAGCTCGACCAGCTGCTCGCCGTCGTTGGCCTCATACACCCGCCGGACCGGCTCGCCGGCGTCGGTGCGGCCCTCCACGAGCACGTCGTCGTCCGCGGTCAGCGCGACTCGGGCGGAGGCGAAGCCGGCCAGCGTCCACGCGGTCGCGCCGGAGGCCGTCGACCACGCGGCCACCGTGCCGCCCGGCGCCGTCTCGCCCACGACGACACCGCCGGCCATCCCGTGCGGCATCAGGCCGGCGCGCTCCCAGCGCCGCTGTCCGGTGCCCGCGTCGAGGGCGAGCACGCGCGGCGGGCCGCCGCGGGTCGGGCCGACCGTGACCAGCACGGTCTCGTCGTTCGCGGCCGCGAGCACGTACCGCTCGCCCGCGCCGGAGCGGACGTCCGCGCGCCACCGCAGGCTGGCCGTCTCCAGCGACAGCAGCGCGACGCCGGTCCGGGTCCGGACCAGGACGCCGTTCCCGATGAGGATCCCGCCGCCCGCGAAACGCTCCGCGCTGCCGGCCAGCGCGGAGTCGAACGGCAGCGACCAGCGCGGCTCGCCGGTGCGGAGATCGACGAGGACCAGCTCGCCGCGACCCTCCTCGCGCTGGAGCAGCACGAGCCCGTTGCGCACTCCCGGGCTGCCCGGGGTTGCCACCGGGCTGCCGGGCTGGGTCCACGCGGGCCCGTCCCCGAGCAGCTCGGTCGCGCCGTCGGGGTCGGCCGAGCGGGTCGGCTCGGGGCGTGCGGGGTCGGGCGCCGGCTCGTCGGTCGCGACGACCAGCACGGCGGCCGCGGCGACGACCGCGAGCGCGCCGAGCGCGACCTTGGACCACGGGTTGCCGGCCATGGACCTGGGACCGGGACCTAGCGCCGCGCCAGGACGTTCGCGGCGACGTCCTCCAGGACCCGCAGCCGGCCCGCGTACACGCCGTCGGGCCGGGGCCAGTGCGTGACCAGGTCGGTGAAGCCCAGCTCCGCTGCCCGGCCCAGCACGTCGCGGAAGTACTCCACGCTGGACAGCGCGTACGCCGGCCCGGCGTCGACGGACAGGTAGCGGTGCACGTCGGCGCGGCCGGCGACCTTCTCGTCGAACCGTGCGGCGAGCTCGCCGACGCCGCGCCACCACGCCTCGCCGGCGTCCTCGCCGCGGTCCTTGCGGCGGCCGGTGGTGACCCAGCCCTGGCCGAAGCGGGCGGCGAGGTCCATCGAGCGCGGCCCGTTCGCGGCGACCACGAACGGCAGTCGCGGGTGCTGCACGCAGCCGGGCGCCGAGCGGGCGTCGACGGAGCTGAAGTACTCGCCGCGGATCGTGGTGCGCTTCTCGGTGAGCAGCGAGTCGAGCTGGGTGAGGAACTCGGTGAACCGCTCGACCCGCCCCGGCGTGGTCGCCGCCTCGCCGCCGAGCACCACGTTGTCGTAGCCCTCGATGGCACCCGAGCCGACGCCGAGGGTGAACCGGCCGCTGGACACGTCGTCGAGTGCGAGCAGGCTGCGGGCGAAGGGCACCGGGTGGCGGAAGTTAGGCGACGCGACCATGGTGCCGAGCCGGATCCGGCGGGTGACCATGGCCGCCGCGGTCAGCGTCGGGACGGCGTCGAACCACGGGCCGTCGACCAGCGACCGCCAGCCGATGTGGTCGTAGGTCCACGCGTGGTCGAAGCCGTACGTCTCCGCGGCCCGCCACTTGGGCTCGGCCAGCAGCCAGCGGTACTCCGGCAGGATGACGATGCCGACGCGCATGCCGTCCCGCATCAGTACGGGTAGCCCATCTGCTGGGGCGGGTACTGCCCGAGCTTGCGCTGGTAGCCGCGCATGGCCCGGCCGGTCGCCGGCAGCAGCACGACCACGGTCGCGGCGGCCCACAGCAGGAACGACACGATGATCATCGCGATGAACTCGCCGCCGCCGTCGGCGAGCGTCTTGATGATCGCGTAGACGTAGTACACGGTGACCACGCCGCCGACGAACGCGAGCAGCCAGCGCAGGAAGTCCAGCCGCGCGAACAGGGCCAGCGCGAACGTCAGCGTCGAGCAGGCGACCGTCATGGTCGCCGCCACCGCGAAGTCGATGTTGCCGGTGAGGTCGTCGGAGAACGCGAGTCCGACGAGCGCCACCAGCAGGTCGACGTTGTCCGTGGTGCCGTCCCAGCCGACGATCGCGATGACCAGGGCCAGGATGCCGCAGATCAGGAACAGCAGGGCGCTGACGTAGGCCAGGGCGGTGCTGGGCGGCCCGTATCGTTGCGGCGGCCCGTAGCCGTGTCCCGGGTAGCCCGGCGGGGGCCCGTAGTTGGGCTGCTGCGGGTAGCCGGGCTGTGGTCCGTAGCTCACGCACGAACCGTAGTCGAAGGGACCGACACTCAGCAGGGAAGATGGGGCACGTGGACAGACCGAAGCTGGTGGCCTCCGACGTGGACGGCACGCTGCTCGACCCGTTGGAGAAGGTGACCCCGCGGACAGCCGGCGTCGTCGCCCGGGTCGTCGCGTCCGGCACCCCGTTCGTCCTGGTCACCGGCCGGCCGCCGCGGTGGGTGCCGCCCGTGGCCCGGGCCGCCGGGCTGACCGGCTACGCGGTGTGCGCGAACGGGGCGACGGTGTACGACATCGGCGCCGAGGAGATCCTGTCGGTGCGCGGGCTCTCGCCGATGCAGCTCCACGACGTGACGCACGCGCTGCGCAAGCTGCTGCCCGACATCCGGGTGGCCGCCGAGCGGACCGCGGTCGGCCCGGTGTCGGCGGCGGGGGTGCCGGCGGCGTTCGCGACCGAGCCCGGGTTCCGCAACCCGTGGGGCAACCCGAGGGACGCCCCGGAAGGCGGCATGGACGGGGAGAACAACGAGGTGCCGACCGCCGAGGTGCTGGGCCACCCGGCGACCAAGCTGCTGATCCGCCACCACGAGCTGTCCAGCGACGAGCTCGCCGACGCCGCCGGGTCGGTGCTCAACGGCGCGAGGCTGGAGATCACCTTCTCGACCAACCGCGGGCTGATCGAGCTGTCTGCGGCCGGCGTCACGAAGGCGACCGGGCTGTCCGAGGTGTGCGAGCGGCTGGACGTCCCCGCCTCGCGGGTCGTCGCGTTCGGGGACATGCCCAACGACGTGGAGATGCTGCGGTGGGCCGGGCACGGGGTCGCCATGGCCAACGCCCACCACGACGTGCTGGCCACCGCGGACGAGATCACCGCGCCGAACTCCGAGGACGGGTTGGCACAGGTACTGGAACGGTGGTTCTGAATGGCCGATCAGCGAACACTCGTCGTGATCCGGCACGCCAAGTCGGACTGGGGACAGGGAGTGCCCGACGAGGAACGGCCGCTCAACGAGCGCGGCCGCCGGGACGCACCGGCCGTGGGACGGTGGCTCGCCGACAACGTCGACGGAATCGACCTCGTCATCTGCTCGTCGGCCACTCGGGCCAGGCAGACCTGGCGGCTCGCCGCGGAGAAGACCGGGTCGAAGGTCACCACGCGCTACGACGAGCGGGTCTACGCCGCCGAGCCGCGGGGCCTGATGGCCGTGCTGGACGAGATCGGCGAGGAGGTAGGCACCGCCGCGCTGGTGGGGCACAATCCGGGGCTCACGGAGCTCGTCGAGACGCTCACGAACGAGAGCGTCGAGATGAAGACCTCGTCGGTCGCCGTGGTGCGGTGGCAGGGAACCTGGGCGGACGTGTGGACCCGGCGCGCCGCGCTTGTCGCACACGCCACGCCCAGGGGATGAAGGCAGGAAGCTAGCTGTCCTTGACCGTGCGCAAGGCGATCGGCGCGCCGGCGAGGTCCTCCTCGTTGCAGAGCAGCTTGACGTCGTAGTACGGGGAGCCGTCGCTGTCGTCGTAGTCGAGGTGGATGGCGATCACGTCAACCGGCTCCCCGAGCCACTCCTGGGTCCGGCGCAGCCAGGCGGCCGATCGCTCCAGGGCGGTGGGCAGGTCGTCGTCGCGGAACTCGACCGGGCGATAGGGAACGCCGTAGACCTGATCCTCCTGGTGGGAGGGCTTGGGCAGGTCGACCGATACTCCGGCTTCGTCGAGGTCGAGGGCGATGGATTGGGGCTGGTCACTAGCGAGCTCGCTCACCTGATGAGCGTCTCCCAGTGCGTGATCGGCCGCAACCCTTCTGGTGCGGCGACTGGCTTGCGTGTGGTTCACTGTGCCCTGGTCGTAATTTTGGGTTCGTGTTCGATCACGCTCGCGGAACGCGGCCAGGGGTTGTCGCAACCGCGGCGGCTTGCAATTTTTGGTGTTCAGGAGAACGTAGTGGCACAGGGAACTGTGAAGTGGTTCAACTCCGAGAAGGGCTTCGGCTTCATCGCGCCGGACGACGGCAGCGCTGACGTCTTCGTGCACTACTCGGAGATCCAGGGTTCGGGCTTCCGTAGCCTGGACGAGAACCAGCGCGTGGAGTTCGAGATCGGCCAGGGCCAGAAGGGCCCGCAGGCGACCGGAGTCCGCGCCGTCTGACTTTTCAAGTCTGGACTTCGCACCACTGAGGGCCACCTGGGTCATCCGACCAGGTGGCCCTCAGTGTTTCCGCTCAGCTCTCGAAGTACTTGCGCCACGCCTCGACCGAGGAGAGCTCGGGCAGCGCGGCCTTGTACTGCTCGACCAGCCGCGGCCACTCGGTGGCCAGGCGCCGGTAGTTCTGCGCGGCCCGGGCGGACAGCTCGCGGAACAGCTTGGGGTCCCGGCGCCGGAACGCCACCCCGCTGCCGTCCGCGTTGGAAACCGTGGCGCTGTCGAGGTTTCCCAGCAGGAACCAGCGCGCGCCGTGCGCGGGGATGTTGACCTGCGGGCGCTCGCTCGTGTCCGGCGCGGGCGAGCGCAGGTTGTGCAGCACGGCCTTGCCCGCCCGCAGCGCGATCTTGCGCGCGCTGGCCGGCGGCCGCAGCATCGCCTCGGCCCGCGCCATGTCGAACGTCGGCGGCGGGTAGTCGCCGGCCGAGGGCTGGAACTGGGCGTCGGTGTACTGCTTGCGGATCCGCTGCACCTCGGGCAGCGCGGTGGCCAGCATGTCGAACAGCCGCTCCGGGCCGGCCATGAAGTCCTCGACCGCCTTCATCTCCAGCGCCACCGTCGAGTACTCCATCGACAGCAGCCGCCGCGCGGTCGTCCGGGCGCCCTGCGCGAGCAGCATCTTGCGCATGTCGTGCGGGGCGTGCAGGGCGGCCATGATCAGCCGGTTGCGCAGGTGGAAGTAGACGGTCCAGTCCTTGGTGTCGCTCTTGTCCGTCCACGGCTCGTGCCAGACCGCGGAACCGGGCAGCGTCACCGTCGGGATGCCCTTGGCCAGCGCGCGCAGCGAGTACTCCGCGTCGTCGCACTTGATGAACAGCGGCAGCGGCAGCCCGTTGCGCTCGATGACCTCGCGCGGGAACAGGCACATCCACCAGCCGTTGTAGGTGGCGTCGATGCGCTTGTGCAGCGCGCGGGTATCGCGCAGCGAGTTCGTCGCGAAGTCGTGGTCCCACACCGCGCCCGGCGGCCGCCGCCACACGAACGAAGCCAGGTCCACGACCTCGCCGTTGGTGTGCAGCCGGGAGCGGACCTGCAGGTTCAACATCGTGCTGCCGATGATGGCCGGCTTCTTCAGGGCCCGGGCGAACGCGTTGGAGCGCAGGACCGAGTCCGGCTCCAGCGCGATGTCGTCGTCCATCAGCAGGACCTGGTCGATCACGCCCGGCTTGGTGTGCTCGACGGACTCGTACAGGGAGCGGGTGAACCCGCCCGCGCCGCCGAGGTTGGCCTGCTCGATGACCTCGAGCCGGCCGCCGAGCGCCTCCCGCGCCTCGGCGAACCGCTCGTGCTCGCGGATCTTGCGGCTGCCCTGGTCGGCGACGAACACCTTCCCGACCACGTCCAGCACCGCCGGGTCCTCACCGAGCGCGATCAGCGTGGCCACGCAGTCGTCGAGCCGGTTGAAGGTGGTGATGCCGACCGCGACCTTCTGCGGCGCCAGCGGCTCGTCGGCGAGGTAGACGGCGTTCGCGATCTCGAGCGTGCGGTCCTCGGTGAACACGTCGAACCAGACCCAGCCGCCGTCCTCGAACGGCGCCAGGTCGACGCGGAACTCCAGCGTCCGCCACTCGTCCCCGGCGTGCACCGCCTCGCCGGTGACGTGGGCGATGTCGCCGTTCGGCTTCGACCGGTACACCTCGACCCGTCCGCCGCCGCGGACGCTCAGGTGGAGCGTGACGTGCTGGACGCGGGTCCAGCGCTTCCAGTAGGAGGCCGGAAACGCGTTGAAGTAGGACGCGAACGACACCCGCGCAGAGGCCGGCACCACGACGTCGCGCCGCCCGGCGACGTGGCTGTGCGTGCCCTCCGGCTCGTCGAGGTAGAGCGGCCGGACGTCCAGCGGATCCGAGTCGCGCGGCAGGATGACCCGCTGCAGCACGCGGTTGTGGTCGTACTCGCCCTCGTTCGCATCACGGGAAGCCATGCTGGGCATGGTAGCCACCGGCCGCTGGCCCGTTCGGACGCACCAGTCCTGGCTCGCTTCGAGTGTCCGGGTCCGGGGCCCTTCTTCCCGGATCAGGCAGCCGGGAGGGAGTGCGGCATGCGCCAACCTGCTGCCAGTCGCGAAGGCTGCAGGTTCTCCGCCTCGCCGAAGTACTCGCAGAACTTCATCAGCAGCGGGTCCCACTCCAGTGGGTCTACGTAGTCCTTGCCGGGAATCAGCAGCTCCTCGGCCACGTGCGTGCGCGCCACCGACACCTGGAACGCCGTCAGCCCGTCTTCCACCCGGTGCGCGGCGGAGAGCGTGCACTCCAGCTGGATCGGGCACTCCCGCGCCCGCGGCGGCGACACCAGGTCCGACCGCTGCTCCGTGAGGCCGGCCGCGGCGAACTTCGTGCGCGAGAACGTGTAGCCGCGCGCCACCTTGTGCGCCGGCACCTCCGGGCGACCGGTCAGCAGCGCGATGCTGTCCACCGCGTCCACGAGCGCCGACGACGGCAGGTTCAGCACGCACTCGCCCTCGCGATGCAGGTTCGCCGCCGTCTGCGACGTCTCCGCCAGGCCGAGCAGACACGTCTGCCCCAGCCACCACGCCGACGACATCGGCGCGAGGTTGGCCGAGCCGTCCTCGTTGCGGGAGCTGATCAGTACGACCGGCGTGCCGAAGTACAGGACCTTGAGCGGTGCGACTCGATGCATGACACCAAGTCTGCCCAGGTCGCGGGCGGTGCGCTGGCGGGAATCAGCCGCGGCGTTCGTCCATTCCGTACAGCCGGCGCCAGTTGTCCCGGCTGGTCAGCTTGGGCACCGCGGCGCGGTACTCCTGGCGCAGCCGCGGCATGTCCGCGACCAGCCGGCGCAGCACCCGCGCGGTCTGCTTCGTCAGGCGGATCGTCGTCTGACGGTCCCGCTTGCGCAGCCGCACGCCCTCCTGCGAGCCGTCCGTCACGACCGCGGTCGCGAACTGCGAGACGTGCCACCAGGTCGCGTCCTTCTTGGACACCGCGCCCACCGGGTGCACCGTGCGGCCCAGCGCCAGGTACACGAGCCGCTTGACCATGACCATCCGGTTGCGGGTCGGCTTCGGGCCTGCCTGGATCAGCGGGATCCGGCCGGACTTCAGGCCCGGCACGTCGGCCGCCTTGTGCATCACCGTGTCCGGATACTGCTTGCGCAGCGCGAAGATCTCCTTCACCGCGCCCGCGCCGCCGTCGTGCAGGAACTCCGGCCCGCGCTGGAAGTCCTCGACCGCCTTGAGGATCGTGGCGGCGAGCCCGTACTGCATCGTCAGCAGGTACCGCGAGATCCGGGACGTGATCACCCGCGCGGTGTGCTTCGGATCGATCTCCGCGTGCAGCGCGCTCACGATCATCGAGTTACGGACGGCGAAGTACTCGTTCCACTTGTCCGCGTCCTTCCAGTCGAAGTCCGCGTGCCACAGGCCGGCGCCGGGCAGCGTCACCGTCGCGAAGCCGGCCGCCCGCGCGCGGTAGCCGTACTCCACGTCGTCCCACTGGAAGAACAGCGGCAGCGGCAGCCCGATCTTCGCCACCACCTCGGCCGGGATCAGGCAGGACCACCAGGCGTTGTAGGCCGCGTCCACGCGCCGGTCACCGCGGTTGACCTTGCCGGTCGGCACGCCCTCCTCGTCGACCTCCTCGGCGAGCAGGTCCACGTCGTCGAGCGCGTTCAGCACCACCCGGCCCGGCTTGAGCTGGGCGAAGTCGGCGTACTCGGCACCGGCCAGCAGCACGGTCGGGTGCAGCAGCCGCAGCATCTGGCCGCCGATGATCGTCGGCTCCGGAGTGCGGTTGGCGAACGCGGTCAGCCGGATCGCGATCTCCGGCTCGCACAGCACGTCGTCGTCCATGAACAGCAGGTTCGCGTGCTCGGCGTCCTTGTTGACCCGGCCGGCCTCGGTCACCTCGTACATGCCCCGGCCGAACCCGCCCGCGCCGCCGAGGTTTGGCTGGCGCAGGTAGCGCAGCCGACCGTCCAGCGCCTTCTCGATGTCCGGGAACGCCTGCCGCGACTCGACGGTGTCGCTGCCCTGGTCCACCACGTAGACGGCGTCCAGTACATCCAGCGCCTCCGGGTCGCCGCCCAGGGACTGGAGCGTCTTCGTGCAGTCGTCGGCCCGGTTGAACGTGCAGATCACGACCGCGGTGGGGCGCAGCCGGTGCGGCGGCTCGACCGTCCAGCGCAGCCGCTCGACGACCAGGTCGTCCTCGTCCGCGGTGAACTCGGCCCACAGGAAGCCGCCGTCGACGAACTTGTCCAGCGGCGTGGTGAGCGTGACCGACTCGCCGCGCAGGTCGGAGAGCTGCTGCGCGGCGACGGTCCGGGTCTCGCCCTCGACGTCGGAGGCGACGATCGAGATCCGGCCCGAGCCCGACGCGGTGACCTCGATGTCGACCGAGCTCACGACGGTCCAGCGCTGCCAGTAGCTCGCCGGGAAGCGGCCGAAGTAGGTGTCCGTGGTGACCTCGGACCCGGCGTGCACCACCATCCGCTGCCGCTCGCGCAACGCGCTGCCGTAGGTCACCTGCGCGTACAGGTCCTCCGGGCACACCGGGTCGGGGCCGCGGAACAGGCCGCGCTGGGCCACCAGCCGCCCGCTCGGCACGTGCTCGACGAGGCGTTCGTCACCCTTCGCCGCCGGCTGCGCGGTCGCTGCGTCGCTGGTGATCGGGCTGCTAGCGGGCATTCGTGTTCAGTCCTCCGTGGGCCTGCATTCGGGCCTTTCCCTGGCGCGCAGCCTACATTCGGCGGATTGACGGATCACCGTTAGGTCACAACGGACCAGAGAGCCCGATTCAAAACCGGTCACCGTGTTCATCAGGAGACCGCTTGCCGGAGTGTTCGAATCGGGCTCTTTAGTAACGTCGGTCGACGATCTTGCCGGTGGCGCGGTTCCAGGTGATGTACCCGTGCTGGAAGTTCTCCCGCGTGCCACCGGTGATCGCGAACTCGTCGCTCGTCGGGAAGCCGAGGTAGGACGTCTCCGCGCCCAGCGCCCGCCACCTGGTGCGGATCCCGCCGGTGACGCTGTGCGCGCCGGTTGGCGACGACCAGTAGATCGAACCGCCCTCGAAGTTGCAGTAGTAGCCGCGGCCGTCGCCGGTGCGCAGCATGTTGGCCGCCGGGAACTTCAGCCGGCCGCCGACGCCGCCCAGCGCGTTCCACTTGTTGAGGATCGCGCCGCTGAGGCTGAACGCGGGCCGGCCGTTCTTGGCGTAGATCGCGCCGCCCGTGAACTTGTTGTAGTAGCCGTCGGTGACCCGGCCCTGGTCCGTGGTCGGGTAGCCGAGCGAGGAGCCCTCGGCGCCCATCGCGCGGTAGCGGATGTGGATGGACCCGGCGACGTAGTGCGCGCCGGTCCCGGCCGACCAGTAGAAGCCGCGGCCGCCGGAGAGCAGGTTGTACCGGCCGCCGTTCGCGCCGGCGGTCTCGTCGGTGGTGGGCAGGCCGAGCACCAGGTGCCCGCTCAGGCGCAGGTACGCGGTGAGGATGGCGCCGGCCATCAGGTGCGCGCCGGTCGCCTCCGACCAGTACAGCCGGCCGCCCTCGTAGACCCGCCAACGCACCGCCGAGTCGCCCTGCTCCACCTCGACCGGGTCGCCCAGCACCCCGCGGATCGCGGCGTCGGAGGCGTAGCGGCGGTCGATCGGGGTCAGGTACCCGACGTCGAGCGTCTGGTCGGCGTCGGGCAGCGTCAGCTGGCGGACCCGCTCGGTGTTGCCGTCGCCCCACTTGTCGAACGTGGCGACGCCGTCGAGGGCCTCGGCCGGCGCGATGATCGTCAGCGGCGTGCCCACGGTGAACAGGCCGGACGCGGTCTGCTCGTCGCCGATCGTGAAGGCAGCCTCGGTGGTGCTCCGGATCGTCACGCGCCGCTGCTTCGGCTTGACCGCGAACGTCTTCGTCGTGGTGGCGCCCCGGCCGTCGGTCGCGATCGCGGTGACCTCGAGCCGGCTGTCGCCGGGGTGGCCCTCGAACGGCAGCCGGAACTGCGGTCCCTGCTGGCCGTCGCCGGGGTGCTCGTGGCAGCTGGCCGCGTCCGCGCAGTGCACGATCATCGTCGACCAGCGAACCTGGACCGCACCGTCCTCGGCGTCGGCGGCGGTGGCGTCGGCGGCCACGACGTCGCCGACCGCGAAGGTCCGGCCGGGATCGGGCGCCTGCAGCGTGATCTCCGGGGCGTGGTTACCCGGGTACACGGTCGCGCGGGCGGTGCCCTTCGCGCCCTGCCGGTCGGTCGCGGTCAGCGTGACCTCGAAGCTCTCCTGGCCGGCGGCGTAGGCGTGACTGACGCGGGCGCCGTCCGCGCCGCCGCCGTCGCCGAAGTCCCAGTGGAACGTGGGCACGTCGCCGTTGGGGTCGCGGGACTGGCTCGCGTCGAACGTGACCGTGCGGGTGGCCGGGTCGGCGGTCGAGGTGATGACCGCGGTCGGCGGCTGGTTGGTCTTGGTGTGGACGAGCTGGCGCAGGACGCCGGCCCGGATGTCGGCGTAGACGATGTCCCCGCCGGTGGGCACGGTCGCGAACTTGACCGGGTAGCCGATCTCGGTGCCGAAGCCGGCCGACTCTGGCGGCGTCGTCAGTCGGCCCTGCTCGTCGTAGGCCATCGACCAGATCTTGCGGAAGACGTAGTCGCCGAAGAAGTAGCGGCCGCGGTACTGCGTGGGGTAGCTGGAGCCCGTGTAGTGCACGCCGCCGGTGACGCTGCCGCCGCCGGCGTGCGGGTAGGTCCACAGCGGGGGCGCGGTGGACTTACCGGCGCACTCGGGCAGGTCGCGGTAGCCGGGCGTGCGGTCGATGCCCTCCCAGCACGGCCAGCCGTAGTTGTTGCCCGGCGCGACGAGGTCGACCTCCTCGGTCTTGCCCTGGCCGACGTCGCCGAGGACCGGGCGGCCGGTGCCTGGCTCGAGGCTGAAGCGGAACGGGCTGCGGAAACCGCTGGCGTGCACGAGGCTGCGGTTCGCGCGCGGGGCGCTCGCGTCGAAGTACGGGTTGGTTGCCACGCCGGCGCCGTCTGCCGTCAGGTGCAGCAGCTTGCCGTGCGGGTCGTTCACGTCCTGCGCGCGCAGCGCGAGCCGGTCGACGGTGCGGTAGTCGGCCGAGTCGCCGAGGCTCACCCAGACCGTCCGGTCCGGCGCGGCCACCAGGCCGGTGATGCCGTGCACGGAGGAGTCCGCCGAGGTCTGCAGCAGGGTCTGCTCGCCGGTCAGCCCGCTCGGCTGGCCGAGGCCGTCGACCGTCATCGTCCACCTGCTCAGCCGCAGCACGCCGTTCGCGCCGGAGCCGGAACCCGTGTCCCGCACCGCGCGGGCGGTGTAGACGGTGCGGCTCGTCGCGTAGTCCGCGGCGGCCGCGATGCCGGCGAGGCCGAGGTCGCCGGTGGCGTTGGTCGGCAGCATCGCGATCTGGCGGGGCTCGCCGCCGCGCGGCGTCCAGGTGACCTTGCCGAACTTGCCGGCCGCCAGCACGCTCTCGTCGGGCAGGTAGACGAAGTCGGTGAGCAGGTCGCCGGGGTCCGCGCCGCTCGCGGCGCGCATCCCGGTCGGGATGTCGCGGAGCACGAAGTCGGGCGGCAGCGCCCGCTCGGCGGCGCGGGCCGCCGGTGTCGCGCCCGTGGCCACCAGCCCCACGACCATCGCCAGCACGACGAACAGCCCGACCTGCCGACGCTGAGTGATCACACCCGACTCCTCACCACGATCCGAGGCGACTCTGAGGCAGAGCCCTCCGACTCCCTATCGCCCGACCGAGGTTGACGTTTCGTCGTCACGGGTTTGATTTGCCAAATAGTTAGAAAGTTCTTACCCAGAGTTGCTCGGCCACTCGATAGAGCGGTGACTCTAGGTGCCCTCACGAGGTCGGCCCGACCCGGTCCGGTGCGGCTCCATAGAATCGGCCGCGCCATGCCGGCCGACGGCCGCGGAAGCCGGCCCCGCCGGCCGAGGAATACGAGGTAAGACGCGCGATGAACTGGATCGACGCCGCGCCGGTCGCGCTCGTCACCATCGCCTGGTTGCTGGTGCCCGGGCTGCTGATGACCTACCTGCTGGGCCTGCGCGGGGTGACCGCGTGGGGACTCGCCCCGGTCGTGGGCATCGCGCTGATCGCCTCGTCCGCGGTACTCGGCGGGCTGCTGGGCATCGGCTGGTCGGTCGGCTTCGCGCTCGTGGTGACCGCCGCGGCCGTCGCCGTGGTCGGCGTGGTCGGGTTCCTGTTGCGCCGCAAGGCGTTCCTCGCGACCGACCCCGACCCGCGCCGGCTGACCCTGGCCGCGGGTCTCGGCCTGCTGCCCGCACTGGTGCTCGGCATGGCGACGATCGTGCAGGCGATGGGCGCGCCGGACATGTTGTCCCAGACCTACGACGCGGTGTTCCACTACAACGCGCTCGCCTACATCAACGACTCGCGCGAGGCCTCCTCGCTGTCGATGAGCGCGCTCGGCAACCCCGACGTGCCCGGCTTCTTCTACCCCGGCGCCTGGCACGACGTCGCGTCGCTGGTGATGCTGTCGGGCGGCACGGACATCCCGCTCGCCGCGAACGCGGTCACCATGGCGGCGACCGTGGTGCTGTGGCCGCTGTCCTGCCTGCTGCTGGTGCGCCAGCTGTTCGGCCGCAACCTCGCCGCGCTCGCGGTCACCGGGACGCTGAGCATCGGGTTCACCGCGTTCCCCTGGGACCTGCTCGGCTTCGGCGTGCTGTGGCCGAACCTGCTCGGCATGTCGATCGCGCCGGCCCTGCTCGCGGTCGTGCTCACGCTGACCCGCTGGGCCAAGGACGACACGATCGGCAAGGTCCGCGCCTGGCTCGCGCTCGTCGTCGGCTTCGTCGCGGCCGGCTTCGCGCACCCGAACGTGCTGTTCTCCCTCGTCGTGCTGGCGCTGTTCCCGGTCGCCGCACGCGTCGGCGCCCGCTCGTGGCGGCTGCGCGGCGAGGGTCGGCAGGTGCGCGGGCTCGTCGAGGCGCTCGGATTCATCGCGGTGTTCTCGGTGGCCTGGTGGTGGGCGGCCAGCACGCCGAAGTTCGCGAGCACCCGCGACCAGTACTGGCCACCGTTCGAGACGCCGGCCAACGCGGTCGGCGACGCGCTGCTCAACGCGACCCACCGGCACGAGGCGCTCTGGCTGCTGTCGGTCGTGGTGATCCTGGGGATCTTCGCCGCGCGCCGCTGGCCGGTGCTGTGGCTGGTCGTCGCCGGGCACGTCACGACGACGTTCCTCTACGTGCTGACCGCGTCGATCAACCGGATGGACACCCAGAAGTTCACCGGCTACTGGTACAACGACGCGCACCGGCTCGCCGCCATGCTGCCGATCACCGGGGTCCCGCTCGCGGTGGCCGGCATCGTGTTCCTGGCCGGCAAGATCCTGGGCAGCGTGTCGACCTCCGCCTCCGCCTCCGCCGAGGGCGCCCCGGCCGCGTCCGGGTGGCGGCGGCGCCTCGCCGGCGTTCCCGGCGTCGCCATGGCGATCGGGCTGACGCTGCTGCTGGTGCTCGGCACCGGCGGGCTCTACCCCGACGACCGGTACGAGCGGGTCGCGATCAGCTACGACCCGAAGCGGCCGGTCGGCGTGCTGCTGACAAAGGAGATGCGGGAGTTCTACGACCGGATCGCCCGCGAGATCCCGCCGGACGCGGTCGTGGCCGGCAACCCGTTCAACGGCAGCTCGCTGCTGTGGGCGCTGGAGGACCGCAAGGTGCTGTTCCCGCACTTCCGCAACACGACCAGCGAGCAGCAGGACCTCATCGCCGGCCACCTCGACGAACTGATGTCCGAGCCCGAGGTGTGCGAGGCGGTCAACAACCTGAACGTCGACTACCTGCTGATCGGCGGCGCGGAGTTCCGCACCGCCGACAAGAAGTGGGAGTACTACGAAGGCCTCGCCGACCCGTTCGCCGGGGACGGCTTCGAGCTCGTCGACTCGTCCGGGGCGAGCAAGCTCTACCGGATCACCGGCTGCGCGAGCGGCGAGCAGCCGGCCGGCTGAATCTCAGGCACCGAACACGTGCCTGGCCAGCGCGCCCACGCCGGCGCGCTGGCGCAGCGCCTGCGGCAGCATCGTGAGCGCGAACAGCCGCGACGACACGTGCCGGCGGGCCACCCGGGCGGCCCGCGGCCAGCCGTGCTCGGCCAGCCGCACCGCGGTGTCCGCGAAGAACTCGCCGGCCTCGGTGAACCGGGACCCGTCGAACGCGGTCGCGGACGACTCGCTCGCGGCGTGCCGGCGGTACTCGAAGCACAGGGTGTCGTCGACGACCAGCCGCTCACCGCGCACGACCAGCTCCACCAGCAGCGCGAGGTCCTGGATGACCCGCAGCTCCGGGCGGAAGCGGACCGCGGTGAGCGCGTCGGCGCGCCAGGCCAGCGACGGGAAGTAGAGCCAGTCGCCGCGCAGCAGGCTGACCGCGAGCTCCTCGCCGGCCAGCGTCCGCCGGCCGGTCACCTTCGGGGCGTAGACGCGGCGTTTGGCCTCGTCGACCAGGGTCCGCACCGGCTCGCCGTCGCCACCGATGACCCGCACCCCGGGCTGGACGATGCCGGCGTCCGGGTGGGCGGCGTAGGCGGCGCGGACGGTGCCGACATAGTTGGGCAGCAGCCGGTCGTCGCAGCCCAACAGGACGGCCAGCTCGTGCTCGACGAGCTCGAGGCAGCGGTTGAAGTTGCCGGTCAGGCCGAGGTTCTCCGGGTTGCGCAGGTAGCGGACCCGCTCGTCGCCGATGGTGGCGAACCGGTCCGCGAGTGCGTCGGGGCTCTTGTCCGGGCCGCCGTCGTCGACCACGGTGAGCCGCCAGTTCGGGTCGTCCTGCGCGAGCACGCTGGCCACGGCCTCGCGCAGCAACGCGGCGTCGCCGTAGAAAGGCACGAGGAGGTCGACCGTCGTACTCATCAGTCCGTCGGCAGCCCGTCCTCGGAGGCTTCCTTCTCGCGCTTGAGCTCGTTGAGGTCCATCCGCATGATCGCCAGGTCCTCGGCGAGCTTGCGGGTCTCGGACTCCAGCCGGGAGGCCTCCCAGGACAGGTGGAGCACGACGCCGACGAGGAACAGGATCGCGACGAAGAACAGCAGGTTCGTCGGCACGGCGACGCCGAGCGCGGACGAGATGCGGGTGAGCAGGGCGGGGAAGGCGGTGAAGACGACCAGCACGAGGCCGACGATCAGCCACAGGACCGCGTACTTCTCCTTGAGCTGGCGGCGGCGCAACAACTCCACGATGCCCGCGAGGATCAGCACGCTGCCGACCAGGGCGATCAGGTAGTTGTTGTCGGTCACGTAAGACCTTCCTCGACCGTCCGCAGGGGGGCCGGCGCGGTCGTCGAGAGGTCCCAGCGGCGGATGAGCGCGAGCAGCAGCGCCATGGTGGCACGGCCGAGATAGATCATCGACTTGAACGGGTTGTGGCTGGGCTCGCCGCCGCGGCGGGGGCGCATGCGGGTTGGCACCTGCGTCACCGCGCACCCGGCGCGCACGGCGATGACCAGCGACTCGACGGTGTCGCCCAGGTACTCGTCCGGGTAGTGCTCGGCGAACAGCGGCAGCGCGTGCCCGCCGGTGGCCTTGAAGCCGGAGGTGGCGTCGGTGAGCCGGGTCTTCGTCAGCCGGGAGAGGATCTTGGAGAGCACGACCATCGCCCACCGGCGCGGCCCGCGCACGTGATACCCGTCGGCGGGGTGGCAGAACCGGGCGCCGATGACCACCTCGGCGTCGCCGAGCTCGGAGAGCAGCGCAGGCACCTGGCGCGGGTCGTGCTGGCCGTCCGCGTCGACCTGGACGGCCGCGTCGAAGCCGTGCCGCACGGCGTAGCGGAAGCCCGCGCGCATCGCGCCGCCGACGCCGAGCCGGAAGGGCAGGACCAGAACGCGGGCCCCAGCCAGTCGGGCCACGTGAACCGTGTGGTCCGTGGAGCCGTCATCAACTACGAGGACCGGAATATCCGGGGTCGCGGCGCGGATCTCTTGCACCGTTTCGCCCACCGAGAGCTCCTCGTTCCAGGCCGGAACGACGATCAGCGGTCGTAAGGCGGGCGATGTGTTCACGGACTTAGGTTAGCGGACACAATCACATAGTGGTCACCGTTAGATTACAATTTAATCACTGCTCACCTGATCGGACACCCGCTCCGACCAGGCATTTTGTCTTTCTGTCCCTTCGGCCGAGCGCCCGGTGAAGCACGGTCGACATGGCCGTCGTGACCACCGCGGCGGCCGCCAGTTGTGCGATCACCCCGGCTCGGATCGGGTCGCCGGGCAGCGCCAGCAGCGTGACGAGCACCACAGTTCCGGCGAGCCAGGCGCCGGTGACGACCCGGTGCCGGCCGAGGGCCACCAGTCCCGGCTGAAGAATTTGTGCGGCCATCAGCCCGACGGTGCCGACGCCGAGCAGGCCCACGACAGCGCCGGAGAGCCGCACCTCCGCGCCGAACAGGACCTGCACCGCCCAAGGCCCGACCGTGAACGAGGCGAGCGCGCCGGCGCACCCGATGACCGCCACGGCCAGCAGGATTCGTCGCAGTGTCGTTCGCACCTCGCCGAGCTCGCCGCGGGTGGCGGCCCGGGTCAGCGCGGGCAACAGCACGGCCTGCACGGGGGCGAAGAGGAAGAGCGGGATGCGCGCGAGCACGAACGCCGACGCGAACGCGGCCGCGGTGGCGGCGTCGCCGGCGAGGCGCGGCGTGACGACGATCGGCGCCAGGTTCATCACGACGAGCATCAACGCGGTGCCGCCGACCAGGTAGGACAGCGCGCGCGCCATCCGCCCGACGGTGACCGGCGCCGCTGCCGGCGAAGGGGGCGCAGTGGCCGCGTCGGCGGACGGCTCAGCCCGGTCGACCGGCGATGTGGCCCGCGCAGTCGGAGTCCCGGCAGGCGGCTCGAACCGCTCGGCCGGCACAGCGGCCGACGACGCCCGCATAGCATCCACGCCGGCCGACGGTTCGGCCCGATCGATCGGCGCAGCGGCCGACGCCGCAGCCACGTCCACACCGACGGACGGCTCAGTCGACTCCGCCGGCTCGGCGGCCGACGCCGCCGCCTGCGCGACATCCGCGCCAGTGCGCGGCTCGGCCGGCGCTACGGCCGGCACCGTCGCGGGGG
>NZ_JBOHGA010000107.1:0-20223 GCF_050699915.1 Actinophytocola sp. | reverse complement strand
CACCAGCACCGCCGGCGCCGCCCGTCCAGCAGGTCCCGCCGGCCCAGCAGCCGCCGCAACCGGGCCGGCCGCCGGAGTCGACCGAGCTGTCCGACGACCCGCCGCGCTACTGACAGATCCGGTTCCGACGACGCCCCCGCCAGACCGGCGGGGGCGTCGTCGTTCTTGCCTTGACGTGCGCGTGAATGTCTACGCTCGGCCGCATGCGAATCGGTGAGCTCGCCCGCCGCGCGGGCACGACGACCCGCGCGCTGCGGTTCTACGAGTCCCAGGGGCTGCTGCGAGCGCAGCGGTCCGCCAACGGATACCGCGACTACGGCGAGGACGACCTCCGCCTGGTCACCGAGATCCGGGCGCTGCAGACCGTCGGCCTCACCCTCGACGACACCCGGCCCTTCGTCGAGTGTCTGCGAGCCGGCAACCCCGCCGGCGACGCGTGCAGCGACTCGATCGAGGTCTACCGGCGCAAGCTCGCCGAGGTGGACGCCTGCCTCGAGCGGCTCGCCGCCGTCCGCGCAGAGCTGGCCGGCAAGCTCACCGACGCGCTCGCCCGCCACCCGTGCCAGGAGCAGCCATGACCGACCTGACAGCGGTCACCGACGACACGTTCGAAGCCGAGATCCTGCGCAGCGACAAGCCAGTGCTCGTCGACTTCTGGGCCACCTGGTGCCCGCCCTGCCGAATGATCGAGCCCGTGCTCGCCGAGATCGCGCGGGAGCGGGCGGACATGCTGTCCATCCGCAAGATCAACTCCGACGAGAACCAGCGGACCGCCGTCGCCTACCAGGTGCTGTCGCTGCCCACGATGATCCTCTTCCGCGACGGCGAGCCGATCTGCACCTTCGTCGGTGCCCGGCCGAAGTCCCGCGTGCTCGCCGACCTCGACGAGGCGCTGGACGCTAGCCGCGGCTGACACTCTCCACCGCGAACCCGATCGCCGGGGTCGGCGCCGCCGCACAGCTGGCCGGGCGCGTCGGACCCGCCTCGCGCTCGACCACCGTGACCCGCCATTCCGAGCCCGGCGCCGCCACGGTGACGAGATGCGTAGTGCCAACGCCCGTCTCCTCGATGCCCACCACCTGCAGCGCGTCCGGGTCCGCCTCGCCGAGCCGCGCACGGACCTCGAGCTCGGCGACCTGCCCGGCGGGCGGCCACGTCGAGCGGCCCCGGCAGTCGTCGGTGACCACGCCGGGCTCGGTCAGCAGCCGGGAGCCGGCCGCTGCGTCGAGGTGGCCGTAGGCGTACCCGGTCGGCAGCAGCACGGCCGTGGGGGAGAAGCGGTGCCCGCCGATGTGCGTGCACTCCCACACCGTCTCGCCGTGGTCGGCCGCCACCGCGGCGGCGAGCGGGCGACCGCGCAGCGCGCAGCACACGTCGCGCCGGCCGTTGGTGCACACAAGCAGCAGGGGATCGGGCGTCCGCGCGCCGAGCAGCCCCGGCTCACCGGCGCCGGCACGGAGGAAGTCCAGGTCCAGCAGCGCCTTCGGGTCGGTGATCGTCGCCCGCTCGAGCCAGGTGTTGCCGGGGGCGGTGTGCGCGAGGTACACGTGGCGCGGGATCGGGCGGTGCCGGTCGGGGTGGCTGCCGGGCCGGCGGATCAGCACGATCCGCACGCCCGTGCCGGCCGCGAGCGTGGCGAGCTCGCGGGCGACGCCGGAGTCGAGGTGGCTCGCGGACAGGGCGTCGCGACCCCACGGGCCGGGCTGCTCCAGGGCCAGCCACGACCGAGCCGTGGCCGCCGTCCCGGCCAGCGGCTCTCCGATGAGCTCGGCCCATGCCGAGCAGCGCAACGTGTCCATCCACTCCAGACTCTCACGACCGGCGTCCGCACCGCCGCACCGCTCCGCGGCCGGTCGAGCGACGCCCCAGCGAACCCGCGTTCCCCAGCACGCCGGGAGCGAAACGACGACTATTGAATTACGTCGGCGCGAGGTGGTTCGTAAGGTGAGGGCATGCGCCTGCGAGTCCCGTACGCAGATCCCGGCGTACCGGACTCCCGGGGCGAACTTCGCTATCTGCTCTGGCTGGTACGAAAGCAGCCGGGCCGGATCTGCCTCGGCGTGCTGTTCGGCAGCACCTGGATGGTCGCCCTCGTCGTCCCGCCCTACCTCATCGCCCGAGCCGTCGACGACGGGCTGCGCACGCGGAGCATGAGCGCGCTCGGCTTCTGGGTCGGCATGATCGTGCTCGCCGGCGTGGCCAACTCGGGCATCGGGATCCTGCGGCACCGCACGATGACGTTCATCCGGCTCGACGCCGGCTTCCGCACCGTCCAGGTCGTGGTCCGCCACGCCGTCCGCGTCGGCGCCGAGCTGCCCCGCCGCGTCAGCACCGGCGAGGTCGTCTCCATCGGCGCCGCCGACCTCGACCGCATCATGCGCACGATGACCACCACCGGTCCCGGCGTCGGCGCGGTCGCCGCCTACGCCGTGGTCGCGGTCCTGCTCGTCGGCATCTCCCCGCTGCTCGCGCTCGTCGTGCTGCTCGGCGTCCCGGCTTTACTACTCTCGCTCGGCCCGCAGCTCAACCGGATGCGTGCCACCGAGACCGCCTACCGCGAGCAGCAGGGCGCGCTCGCCGCCCGTGCCGGCGACATCGTCGCGGGCCTGCGCGTGCTGTGCGGCATCGGCGGCAAGGACCGCTTCGCCGGCCGCTACCACCGCGAGTCCGGCGCGTTGCGCGACAAGGGCTACCGGGTCGCCGCGGTATCCAGCTGGATCGTGGCCGTCACCGTCGGCCTGCCGGGCCTGTTCCTCGCCGCGGTCACCTGGCTCGCCGCCCGGATGACCGCGGCCGGCGAGATCACCGTCGGCGAGATGATCGCGGTCTACGGCTACGTCGCGGTACTCGCCACCCCGGTGTACTTCCTCATCGAGGGCGCGCAGGACGTCAACCGCGGGCTCGTCGCCGCGCGGCGTGTGGTCCGCGTGCTGAACGTGGCGCCGACGGTGCCCGACCGCGCGGCCACGCCGTGCCCGCCCCGGCCCGCCGACCTGCACGACCCGCGCTCCGGCCTCACCGTGCACCCCGGCGAGCTGCTCGCGGTCGCCGCCGCGTCGCCGACCGACGCGCTCGCCGTCGTCGACCGGCTCGGCCGCTACGTCGACTCCGACGCAACCTGGGGCGGCCGGCCCCTCGCCGCGATGCCCGCCGCCGAGGTCCACCGGCGCATCCTCGTCGCCGACAACGACGCCTACCTGTTCGCCGGGCGGCTGCGCGACACCGTCGCCACCGAACGCGACCACGACGACCCCGAGATCCGCGCCGCCGTCCACACCGCCGCCGCCGAGGACATCGTCACCGGCCTGCCAGACGAGCTCGACTCCCACCTCGAGGCCCAGGGCCGCGACCTGTCCGGCGGGCAGCGCCAGCGGCTGCGGCTGACCCGCGCGCTGCTCGCCGACCCCGAGGTGCTGATCCTCGTCGAGCCGACCTCCTCGGTCGACGCCCACACCGAGTCCGTCGTCGCGGCCCGCCTGCGCGAGACCCGCGGCGGCCGCGGCACCGTCGTCGTCGGCACCTCCCCGCTGCTGCTCGACCGCGCCGACCGTGTCGCCTTCCTCGTCGACGGCCGCGTCGCCGCCACCGGCACCCACGCCGACCTGCTCGCGACCGAGCCCGGCTACCGCTCCCTCGCCTACCGCGGCAGCGAGGAGGAGCTGGTGTGACCACGGCCCCTGTCACCCCGGCGCCGGAGGACGGCTCGCGCCTGCCCGTGGCCGGCCGTGCCGAGGTGCGGCGGGCCAACCGGGAGCTCGTCACCACCGACCGGCGCGGCACCGTGCTCGTGCTGCTCACCCACAGCCTCGCGGCCGCCGCCGGGCTCGCCGCGCCCTGGCTGATCGGCCGCATCGTCAACCACGTGGAGGGTGGCCACCCTTCGGCGTCCACAGTGGACACGCTGGCGCTCGCGATCGTCGGGTTCGCGGTCGCCCACGTGCTGCTCACCCGACTCGCCCACTACCTCGCGCACCGCTTCGCCGAACGCTCGCTGGCCCGGCTGCGCGAGGAGTTCGTCGACCGCACGCTGACGCTGCCCACCTCGGTCGTGGAGCGTGCCGGCACCGGCGATCTGATGGCCCGCACCACCGGCGACATCGCGATCGTCGGCAACGCGCTGCGCGACGCGGCGCCCAACGTGTTCGTCGGCACGCTGCAGACGGTGTTCATCCTCGGCGCCGTGTTCGTGATCCACCCGCTGCTCGGGCTCAGCATGCTCGCCGGGCTCGGCGGGATGTGGTTCGCGACGCGCTGGTACCTGCGCCGGGCCCGCGACGGCTACCTCGCCGAGGGCGCGGCCAACTCGGAGATGTCGGAGACGCTCGCCGCCACCGCGGACGGCGCCCGCACCGTGGAGGCATTCGGCCTGCAGCGCCGCCGCGTCGACGCCGGGGACCGCACGGTCGCCGAGGCCTACCGGACCCGGGTGTACACACTGTTCCTGCGCTGCGTCCTGTTCCCGCAGATCGAAATCTCCCACGTCGTCGCGACCGGCTCCGTGCTCGTCGTCGGCGGGCTGCTCTACACCGGCGGCCACGCGAGCCTCGGCGCGGTCGTGTCCGCGGCTCTGTACACGATGCAGGTCCTCGACCCGCTCACCCGGGTGCTCATGTGGCTGGAGAACCTCCAGCGCAGCAGCGCCTCGATGGCCCGGATCAAGGGTGTCGGCGCCTTGTCGACAGCCGGCCCGGTCGAGCCGGGCGACCCGCCGCGCGACGACCGGATCGAGGTCACCGGCGTGCGCTACGCGTACCAGGTCGAGCACGGCGACGTGCTCCACGGCGTCGACCTGGACGTGCGGCCGGGGGAGCGGCTCGCCATCGTCGGCCCGTCCGGGGCCGGCAAGTCCACCCTCGGCCGGTTGCTCGCCGGCGTCGACGCACCCCGGGCCGGGGCGGTGACCGTCGGCGGCGTGCCGGTCGCCGGCCTCGCCCCGGACGAGCTGCGGCGGCGGATCGTCCTGGTCACCCAGGAGCACCACGTGTTCATCGGCACCATGCGGGACAACCTCGCGATCGCCGCGCCGGCCGCCGCCGACGCCGACCTGTTCGCCGCGCTCGCCGCCGTCGAGGCCGACTGGGTGCACACGCTGCCCGCCGGTCTCGACACCGAGCTGGGCCCCGGCGGCGTCGCGCTCGACGCCGCCCAGGCCCAGCAGCTCGCGCTCGCCCGGGTGGTACTCGCCGACCCGCACACGGTGATCCTCGACGAGGCCACCGCGCTGCTCGACCCGGCCACCGCCCGGCACGCCGAGCGCGCGATGGGCGCGGTCCTCGCCGGCCGCACGGTGATCGCGATCGCGCACCGGCTGCACACCGCGCACTACGCCGACCGCGTCGCGGTCATGGCCGACGGCCGGATCACCGAACTGGGCAGCCACGACGAGCTCGTCGAGGCCGGGGGAGCGTACGCCCACCTGTGGCAGACCTGGCACGGCGCCTGACGCGTGCCTCCCGCGCGCAGGGGATGCGGGCTCGCGCCGGGTGCCCTATGGTCAGTTGATCAAAGCGACCGACGAGAGGGAATCGACTCCCGAAGGCGGACCGGCGACCCACTGAGTCGCCTTGTCCATTCGTCGACATGTCGCCGTGTCTACATGTCGATTCCAGACGCCGGGTTCAGCCGTACCGCGCTTTGAGCTCGGCGCCGATCGAGCCAGCTCCGCCTCGACGGCGGGGGAGTCGACGACCTCGATCGTGTCACCCCAGCCCGCGACTCGCTCGGCGATGGACAGCGGCATGTGGGCGGCGAGGCGGAGCCGGGCACGGCCGTCGGCCTCTTCGCCGAGGACCTCGCAGTGCCGGCCGAACTGGCGTCGCAGGACGGGCACGAACCGAGCCTCGATCAAGATCACCGCCGACACGGGGGAGCGGCGCCGCTCGACCTCGGCGACGACCTCCTCCCAGGCCGGCGCCAGCTCGAAGTCCGCCGGCCGCTCGGCCTCCTCGTCGGTCAGGACTGCGTCAGCGATGCGGTCGACCCGGAACGTGCGCCGGCCGCGCTCGGTGCCGGCGACCAGGTACCAGATGTCGTCCTTGTCGACCAGACCCCATGGATCGACGACACGCTCGGTGCGGGCCTGCCCGCGGCCCTGGTACGTGAAGCGCACCTTCCGTCGCCGCACGACGGCCCGCTGCAACAGCTCAACGGTCCCGGACCGCTCGCGCACCTGGTCGCCCCACCGCACCGGGTCGATCACCACGGCGTCGGCGGCTGCCTCGGCGTCGGCGCGGAAGGTCTGCGGGAGCGCCCGCACGAGCTTGCGCAGCGCGGCCTTGGCCTCCGGAGCCACGGCCGCCGCGGGTCCGACGAGCAGGAACAACGCCTGTGCCTCGGCCGCGGTCAGGCCGGACAGATCGGTGCGGGCGCCACCGACCAGCGACCAGCCGCCGCGACGGCCGGGCTGCGGGTAGACCGGGATGCCGGCGGTGGACAGCGCCTCCAGGTCACGGCGGGCTGTCGCGACGGAGACCTCGAGCTCCGCGGCGACCTCCGCGGCGGTGACCCGGCCCCGCGACTGCATCAGCAGCAGGGTGGCCACGAGGCGGTCGGCGCGCATGGAGCCATCCTCTCAAAGAAAGTGCTCAGTACGTGAGCACTTATCCCTGGATGCTTGCTCTCGAGAGATCCGAGAGAAGGGAACGAACCGATGCTGCGAGGCTTCGCGACGATCAACTACTACACCGACGACCTGGCCGCCGCACGCGAGTGGTACGCCGAGTTCCTGGGCGTGGACGCGTACTTCGAGGTACCCGGCGGGTACATCGAGTTCCGCATCGGAGACTCGATGGACGAGCTCGGCATCGTCCACCGGTCCTACCAGCCGCACCCGACGGAGAAGCCGGCCGGCCAGATCATGTTCTGGGCGGTGGACGACGTGCGGGCGACGCTGGACCGGCTGCTCGCCATGGGCGCCACCGAGCACCAGCCGGTGATCGAGCGGGGCGACGGGTTCGTCACGGCGTCGGTGGTGGACCCGTTCGGCAACGTGCTGGGCTTCATGTACAACCAGCACTACCTGGACGTCCTCGGGGAGCGAGCCGGTCCCCGCTAGTTGACATAATGTAGATTATCGAACTTAGCGAGAACCAGAGAGAGCGGGCCGAGTCCTCAGTAGACGACGCCGGCGACGCCGAGCCGTTCCGGAGGCCAACCGGCCGCTCAAACACCTCATGGCACGAGGCTCACCCGGAACATGGCTCGAACCTGAGCTCCGAAAGACGCCCTGCGGCGTCGATGCGGACTTCCCCGCCGGCCCCCGACTACCCCACCTATTTCGTCACGTGACGTAACTAGGTCGGTCAGGCGGCGTGCGCGGCCTCGACCAGGACGCGCTCCACGCGGGCGATCAGCGAGGCGCGGCGCAGGCACCAGACCCGGAACGCGCGGCGGTCGTCGGCGTCGAGGGCGGCGTCGATCTGGGCGTCCGTGTTCTGGATGCAGATCTGCAGGCCGCTGATCTCGGCGTTGGTGTCGTGTTTCGCCATCGACTGGGACATCGCGCACCGCCCCTGCTCGGTGATACTGGTGAGACTTGTAATCCCCATCGTCGCCGCGGCGTCTCGAGTAACGGTTGACTACCGCTGTCGAGGGCACGATCCGGCCACGGCACGGTCACGGCCGGCCCGGTGGCGTCTCGGTGGCGTCAGTCGGCGGCGGTCTTCTCCGAGAGCCGCTCCTCGGTCACCGGCGGGATCAGCCGCGGCCGGCGCACCCACGCGGCGTGCGGGCGCGACAGCAGGTCCGCCAGCGGCTCCGGCTTGCCGAGGTGGAAGCCCTGAGCGACGCGGACGCCGAGCCGGGCCAGCGCGTCGACCTGGCTGGCCCGCTCGACCCACTCGGCCACCACGGAGATGCCCAGCCCGCGGGCGATGTCGACGATCCCCTGCACCAGCACTGTGTCGCGGCTGCCGTAGTCGATGCCGCGGACGAACTCGCCGTCGATCTTCACTCCGGTGATCGGCAACTGTTTCAAGTGGACGAACGAGCCGAACCCGGCGCCGAAGTCGTCCAGCGAGATTCGGCAGCCGCTGGCCCGCAGGCGCTGCGCTAGCTGTCGCGCCGCGGCAAGGTTGGTGACGGCCGCGGTCTCGGTGATCTCGAACCCGAGCCGCCCGGGCGCGACGCCGGCGGCGGCGATCCGGCCGAGCACGAAGTCGCCGAAGTCCTCGTCCTCCAGCGTCCGGCCGGAGACGTTCACGTTGAACCGCAGGCCCGGGTACGGGTGGGCGACGAGCGTGTCGATCGCGGTGCCGACAACCCAGCGGTCGATGTCGAACACCAGGTCGCCGCGCTCGATCGCGGGCAGGAACTCCCCCGGCCCGAGGTAGGGCTCGCGGCCGTCCTCCATCCGCAGCAGCAGCTCGTGGCCGACGACGCGGTTGCTGCCGAGCTTGACCATCGGCATGGCGTGCAGGGCGAGTCCGCCGTTGGCCAGCGCGTCGCGCACCCGGTCGGTCACGGTGACTCGCAACGCGGTGTCGGTGTAGTGGCCGTGCTCGTAGACCGTGACCCGGTTGCGGCCGGCGGACTTCGAGGCGTGCAGCGCGAGGTCGGCGTTGGCGAGCACGGCCTGCCAGCTGTCGCCCGAGCGGAACCGTGCGACGCCGGCGCTGACGGTGGTGCGCGTGGTGCCGCCGTTGCCGGTGAGCGGGATCGCGGCGACCGCGCCGCGCAGCCGGTCGGCGATCCCCACGGCGGCGTCGACCTCGGTGTCGGCTAGCACCACGGCGAACTCGTCGCCGCCGAGGCGCCCGAGCGCGTGCCCGCTGTCGAGATGGTCGCGCAGCACGTCGGCGAGCATGACCATGACCCGGTCCCCCGCCGGGTGGCCGCGCAGGTCGTTGATGTCCTTGAAGTGATCCAGGTCGAGGACCAGCAGCGTGCCGCTGCCGCCGAGGGCGAGGTGGCGCTCCAGCTCGCGGGTCAGCGCGCGGCGGTTGAGCAGGCCGGTCAGCGGGTCCTCGTCGGCGAGGCGGACGAGCTCGGTCTCCCAGGTGCCGCGCTGCTGAGGGTCGACGCTCAGCTCGCGCCACCGGCTGACGTCGGACACCCGGTACAGCAGCCGGTCGCCGGGCAGCTCCGAGCAGCGCGCCTCGAGCCAGCGATGTCCCCCGTCGCCGGTGGCCAGCGAGAGCAGCACGCCCTCGGGCGCCGGCTCGGCCGGCAGGCCGGCGATCAGCGCCGGCAGGGACCGGTTGGCGGCCTGCTCGGCGGTGAGCTCGAGCAGCTCGGCCATCGGCTTGTTCACCCAGCGCACCCGGCCGCGGGGATCGGTGACCGCGAACGCGGTGTCCGCCGAGTCGAGCACGGCAGCCAGCACCTCGGCACCTACCGTGCTCTCGGTGCTCATTCCCGACGCCTCGTTGGTTGTTGCGGCAACTGTGCGCGAAAGAGTAGACGACGAGCTTGGCTCAGCGCAGCCGTTCGAGCCCACGAGCGCTGCGGACAACCTGCGCTGCCAGGTCTTTCAGCTCGCCGGGCGCGGCCCCGTCTTCCGCTGCCGTGACCACGTCCTCGGCTGCGCAGCGTAGCTGGAACAGCCGGTCCTGCAAATCGGTCAACTCACCCGCCGACAGGACTACGGCGTCCTCCGGAAGGCCGCCGCGCTGGACGGCCGAGCGACGCTCGTAGGCCCGCTGCCTGCAGGATTGCGAGCAGTACCGGCGCGGCCGACCGACCCGGCCCTCCTCCGGAAGGCGGAGACCGCACCATCCGCAGTGCCGTGGCTCGATGCGTGATTTAAGCCGTTCCGGCGCCGTCATCGTGGGTCGTACGGAGTAGTGGGGCGCTGCGCCATGTGCTCGACGCTATCTGGCCACGATCCATGCACCCATCCGCCACGCCGCTGAGGCAGACTCGGGGCGTGCGTCACAGCCTGCATGACCATGCCTTCTTCTCCGGGCCCTACCCGCGCGCGTTCGTCCACCGCGGCTGGCACTACGACGAGCTGGCCGGCATGGAGAACTCGCTGGCGGCGTTTCGCCGCGCCGTGACCGAGGGCTACCGCTACCTGGAGACCGACGTGCACGCCACGAGCGACGGCGTGGTCGTGGTGCACCACGACCCCGTGCTGGACCGCACGACCGACGCCAGCGGCGTCGTGGCGCAGCTGCCCTGGTCGGTGGTCGGCCGGGCCAAGATCGGCGGCCGCGAGCCGGTCAGCCGGCTGTCGGACCTCCTGGAGGAGCTGCCGGACGCGTTCCTGAACATCGACGTGAAGGCCGAGTCGGCGATCCAGCCGCTGCTCGACACGCTGCGCAAGGCGAACGCGCTGCGCAGGGTGTGCGTGGCGTCGTTCTCGGAGGCGCGGCTGCAGCGGGTGCGGCGCCTCGGTGGCGAGGACGTGCTGACGTCGATGGGCACGAAGGCGATCGCCGCGCTGTGGGCGGCGGGCCGGTTGCCGTCCTGGGTGTCGGGCCGGCGGGGACATCAGCGGATCGCGCAGGTGCCGGTGCGCCAGGGCAACCTGACGGTGGTGGACAAGCGGCTGATCGCGGCGGCCCGGCGGCGGGGCGTCGAGGTGCACGTGTGGACGATCGACGAGCCGGGCCAGATGCGCGAGCTGATCGACCTGGGCGTGGACGGCCTGATGACCGACCGCCCGGGTGTGCTGCGGGACGTGCTGCGCGAGCGCGGCCTGTGGGCGGCCTAGTCACGGCATCGTCACCCAGTCACCGCAGCGATCCGGCGATCCGCTCCGCCTGCACCTGGGTGAAGTCGCCCTCGAGGCGGTAGGTCATCCCGTTCGCCTCCCAGATGAGGGTCTTCGCGGCGAGGCGGGCGGCCTCCTCCTGGATGACGCCGTGGACGTCGACGTAGAGGACCGGGTGTGGGCGCGGGATCCACACCGCCGGGGCGCCGTCGACGTCGGTGCGGACCACGTCGGACTGCCGGGTGAACTTCTCGAACAACGGCGAGACCCGGCCGGGGAGCTCGTCCACGCGCGCGTCGCGGTAGTGCAGCGAGACCGCCCGCGGCGGGGCGCCGTCGACGTCGGAGAGCAGGCGGACCTTGTCGGGATCGCCGAGCAGCGCCGGCACCCGCACGTCGAACGGCACGGCGGCGCGGGCCTGCTCGAGCGTGACGTCCCGCTCCCCCGGCGCCGCGGGGTCGTCGGTCGTCGGCTCGACCGGCGGCGGCTCGTAGTGGATCTCCACGCCGCCGATGCGCAGGAAGTCGAAGACCGCGGCGCGCACGGTCGGCGACACGGCCATCACCACGCCGAGCGCGAGCAGCAGGGCCATGACGGCCGCCACCAGGCGCGGCACGAGCCTGGACCGGAGCCGCCGGGACACCGGCTCGGGTTCGTCGAGCCGGGCGAGGACGGCCGTGGCCAGGTTCGCCGGCGGGTCGGGCACCGCGAGGCGGCCGCCGACCTCGCGCAGGGCGGCCTCGATCCGCTCGTCGTCAGTCACTGGCCACCTCCTCCACGAGTCGGGCCGGCAGCACGCGGCGCAGCTTGCCGATCGCCCGCGAGAGCCGCGACTTCACCGAGCCGCGCGGCCACGAGAGCACCTCGGCGGTCTCGGCCTCGGTCAGGTCGAGGAAGAACCGGCAGGTCAGCACCTGGCGGTCCCGGTAGGACATCGCGTTGACCGCCTCCAGCACCCTGGCCCGCGCGTCCGCGGCGACGGCCGCGCGCTCGGGCTCGACCGGGTCCACGTCGGGCTCGGCCAGGCGCAGCTCGAGCGAGCGCCGCCGCCGCGAGCCGCGGTGCAGGTTGCTGGTCTCGTTGGCGACGATCCGCAGCAACCACGGCCGAAACGGCGCCCCGTCCCGGAACGAGCCGAGCCCGCGGAACGCCTTGACGAACGACTCCTGCACGACGTCCTCGGCCTCGTCCGCGGCACCGAGCAGGTAGGCGGTCCGGTGCGCGAGCGCGCCGTAGCGCGCGACCAGCAGCGCGTACGCCTCCTGGTCGCCCGTGCGGGCCCGGGTCACCGCCTCGCCGTCGGTTGTCTCAGCGTCAGGTGTCACGTCCGTGGGCGTCCTCCTCGACCACCCCTGATACACCGGCCGGCGCGTCGGGGTTCCACCGAATCCTGGCGGAACCGCGCGGTGGGCGGCGGTGTAGTCAGGGCATGAAGAGAATCCTCGTGGTGCTGGTGACCGTGTTGACCAGCGGGCTGCTCATGACGTCCACCGCGCAGGCGGGGAACTGGGCGGAGACGCTGCTGGACCCGACGCCACCACGCATCGAACCGGGTGTCACGTACACGTTCGGGTACTGGGTACTGCAGCACGGCTCCTACCCGTACATGGGTGGCGACCTCGGGCCCACCGCCCTGACCGCCACCGACGAGAAGGGCGACGTCGTCGAGTTCGCCGGGACGCAGAGCCCGACCGACGGCCACTACGCCGCCGAGGTCGTGTTCCCGCACAAGGGAACCTGGACCATCGCCGCCAAGCACGGGGTGCTCATGAGCGACGGGCTCGTCGCGACGGTCACCGTGCCGGGCGCGGTGCGGATCGCACCGAGCGAGGTCCTCGGGCGGGCGCCGCACGAATGGGGCGCGGTCCGGCCGTCGTTACCGCCGACCGCCCCGGACGCCGAGCTGATCGGCCCGGCAGGAACGGCCGAGCCCGCCGAACCAGCCGCGGAGCCGACTGGCGCGCAGCCGGCGGTCGCACCTCGGAGCCAGGCGACCGCCGACGAGTCGGGTTCCGCGCCGCCGTGGAGCCTGCTCGCGCTGGCCGTCGTCGCGACGCTCGGTCTCGCGATCTTCCTTGGCCGGCGTCACGTGCGGGCGAACGCGGACCGAGCCAGCCGGTGATGGGCCGGGCGGCCCGCTGTCGTGGGCGGGCCGCCCGGAGCCGGTTCAGCCGACCGGCGGCTTGCCCTTCCACGCCGCGGTCCAGGTCTGCGGGCCCAGCTTGCCGGAGGTCTTGATGCCGTTGGCGCGCTGCAGGGCGAGCACGGCCGCGCGGGTCTCCGCGTAGTAGCAGCCGGTGCCCTCGAAGTCGTAGCCGAACCGGTTCATCCGCAGCTGCCAGGTCCGCAGCTGCGAGTCGCAGTCGCCGTAGACGTAGACCTTGCCCGGCCACGGCGGCATCCCGCCGGTCGGCGGCCGCGGCGCCGGGCCGCCCCCGCCGATGTAGGCCGACTCGGCGTAGGTCGGCACTCGCTTGCTGCGCGCGTGCCCGTCCTCGCGCAGGCCGAGCTTGCGCGCGCACGTCCACGGCTGCCAGCCGCGCATCCGGTACAGGTACAGCGCGCGGTAGTCCTGCTCGCGGGGGCTCGCCCGGTGCGGGTAGCCCTGGCCGCCGACGCTGCGCCACGTGGGCAGGTCGAACTGGTAGGCGCCGTAGTAGCCGCCGTGCGAGGCGACGATGTCGTAGCGGCCGCTGGACTCGCACATCCGCAGCCGGGCCCAGGAGCTGGAGTGTGGGTCGGCGGCGGCGGAGCCGGTGAGGGCGAACTGGACGCCGAAGCCGGCGAGGGCGATCAGGAGAAAACGGACAAGCATGCGTCTTCCGCTCATGCTTGCCGACCGTAAACACGTTTCACAGAAGTCACAACCGCAACTTCGAACACTTCAGCATCGCACGCCCCTTTGGTCGCAGACGGTAGCGACACGCCGAACGTCTTCCTGCCTACAGGGCACCGTTTGGCATCAGGTCGGGCGAGTCGATCACCTTCGGTCGGCTGCCCGCTAAGGTCCCCGCGTGCCGGTTGCTGGATGGAGGAATGTTGTGAGCGAGCTTGCGAGCGAACCAAGGTCACAGGGCGACCGCGAGCGGCCGGGCCGAGCCTGCGAGGCGCGGTCGTGAGCGTTGTGGGTGACCAGGAAGCGGTCGGCAACGCGCCTGACCGGAGCCGCGAGCAGCGCGGTTGGGTGTTCTACGACTGGGCGAACTCGGTGTTCCCCACCTCGGTCATCACCGTCTTCGGGGCGCTCTACCTCACCGCGATCGCCGCGGAGGCCGCGATCGCGGACAAGGCCACCAACGGCCCCAACCCCTGCCCGTCCGACGGCGACGGCGGCACGAACAAGCTCGTGGACTGCCAGATCGCCGTGTTCGGCTGGCACTTCCAGACCGGCTCCCTGTGGGGGTACCTGCTCGCCGCGGCCACGATCGTGCAGGTCCTGATCGTCCCGCTGATGGGCGCCATCGCCGACCGCACGCAGAACAAGAAGCGCATGCTCGCGGTCTTCGCGTTCGGCGGGGCCGCGGCCACCGCGCTGATGGCGCTGGTGAGCGGCACCAACTGGCAGCTCGGCGTCATCCTGTTCATCCTCGGCAACATCGGCTTCGGCACGTCGGTGGTGATCTACTACTCGTTCATCCCGGAGATCGCGACCGCCGACGAGCGGGACGGGCTGTCCACCCGCGGCTGGGCGTTCGGCTACCTCGGCAGCGGGCTCGCGCTCGCGCTGCAGCTCGCTGTGTACCTCTCGCACGAGTCGCTCGGCCTGACCGAGGGCAACGCCGCGCAGCTCGCGTTCCTCATGTCCGGCCTGTGGTGGGCCGGGTTCACGCTGATCCCGTTGAGCCGGCTGAAGAACCACCAGCGCCCGCACGGCACCGAGGACGGCGCCGGCGTGCTGCGGGGCGGCCTCCGCGAGCTCGGCAACACGATCAAGCTGGCCCGGGCCTACCCGCTGACGCTCGCGTTCCTCGGCACGTACCTGATCTACACCGACGGCATCGCCACCGTGGCGAACGTGTCGGCGCAGTACGGCAGCGAGGAGCTGAACTTCTCCCAGACGGTGCTGATCTCCACGATCCTCATCGTGCAGTTCGTGGCGTTCTTCGGCGGCATGCTGCACGGGCTGGTCGCACGCCGGCTGGGCGCCAAGCGCACGATCATGCTGAGCCTGACGGTCTGGGTGCTCGTGATCGGCGCGGCGTACTTCGTGCAGGCCGGCCAGGCGATGCAGTTCTACCTGCTCGCGGTCGGCATCGGCCTAGTGCTCGGCGGCACGAACGCGCTGTCCCGGTCGCTGTTCAGCCAGATGGTGCCGGCCGGCAAGGAGGCCCAGTACTTCTCGATCTACGAGATCGGCGAGCGGGCCACGTCGTGGATGGGGCCGGCGCTGTTCGCGATCGTCGCGGGCGCGACCGGGTCCTACCGGCCGGCGATCATCTCGCTGGTGGTCTTCTTCTTCGTCGGCCTGGTGCTGATGTTCTTCGTCCCGGTGCGCCGGGCGATCCAGGCGGTCGGCAACCCGGAGCCGAAGGTCCTCTAGAGGGCCTGTCGATAGGGTGGCCGCTCGTGGAACCGATGCCGCATCTCCTCGACGATCCGACCGACGCGCTGTCCGCGGTGCCCGCCGCGGGGTCGCGGCGTGGTGCGCCGGTGGTCGGGCACCTGCGGTTCTACTACGGGCCGATGGACTGCGGAAAGTCGACGCTCGCACTGCAGGTGGACCACAACCAGGCGCGGCAGGGGCGGCGCGGGCTGCTGCTGGTGCACCACGACCGGTCCGGCAAGGCACAGATCACCAGCCGGATCGGGATCACGCGCACGGCCATCGAGGTGCACGCCGGCGTCGACGTACGCGACCTGGTTCGCGCCCGGTGGGCCGAGGGCGTGCGGGTCGACTACCTGATCGTCGACGAGGCGCAGTTCCTCGCGCCCGACCAGGTCGACCAGCTCGCCGAGCTCGCGGACGACGTGCAGGTCGACGTGTACTGCTTCGGCATCGCGACGGACTTCCGCAGCGAGCTGTTCCCCGGCTCGCGCCGGCTCTTCGAGCTGGCGGACGACCTGCAGCCGGTCCAGGTCGACGTGCTGTGCTGGTGCGGGCTGCCGGCCCGGTTCAACGCCCGCGTGGTCGACGGCGAGGTCGTTCGCGCCGGCGACACGGTACTGGTGGCGGATACGGAACGTGAGTCACCACATTCCACTCAGGCGACTACTGTGCGTTACCAAGTCCTGTGTCGGAGACACTTCCGGCTGGGCGATCTGGGACCGACCGTCGCGGCACAGGGACAGCTCAGCCTCGCCTGACGGGCGTCGATGCGAGTTGCGGGCCATCAGGCGCAGCTTTGTCGGCCAGATGGGTGATGAATACCGCAATCCTGAGACAGCTGCGTCACGAACATGTTTAAGCACCGTCTTCACGGTGGAAACTGCAGGAGCGGGGAAACCGGAGATCACACTGAGCAACCAAGTGTCGCAGGCGGGAACGAAACAGCCGCCTTCGGCGTTGCTCTTGGTGAGCACCACCCTGGTTCGAGCCGGGAGCCTCGAACCGAACGAAAGGATTCGCGATGGCCGACCGTGTACTCCGTGGAAGCCGACTTGGCGCGGTCAGCTACGAGACCGATCGTAACCACGACCTCGCCCCTCGCCGCACCATCCGGTACGCGTGTCCGAAGGACCACGAGTTCGAGGTGCCGTTCTCGGACGACGCCGAGGTACCGGCGGTGTGGGAGTGTCGCCTGCACGGCACCGTGTCGAAGCTGATCGACGGCACCGAGCCGGAGGCCAAGAAGGTCAAGCCGCCGCGCACACACTGGGACATGCTGCTCGAGCGACGAAGCATCCCCGAGCTGGAGGACCTGCTGGCCGAGCGCCTCGAGGAGCTGAAGGTCCGCCGTAGTCGTTCCGCGTAAGCCCTCCCGCGGCTTACCTACCGCCGAATGCCACATCCGGGACAATCCATCCCGATGTGGCATTCGGCTTGTCGTGCCTGTTCAGTGGCACTTTCAGCGGTCCTTGAACTCCACCCGGATCGCGTGGAACGGGTGCGAGTCGATGTTCTCCACCGAGTGCGGCCCCTCCGGCGGGCACCAGGACCCGTCGAGCTCGGTGCGCGGCGGCAGCGGGTCGGGCGACTCGAAGGTCACCTCGTCACCGATGCGGTAGCGGATCCGCGCCGGCCCGTCGGTCATCATCACGCTCGACCAGCGGTGCGTGTGCTCGGGCTCGTGCACGCCCGGCTCGAGGGTCACCTCCAGCACCCGCACGTGCGAGTTCTCGAACACCACCCGGTGCGAGCGGGGCGCGGCCGCGACGGCGTCGAGCTCGTCGCCCCAACGCCACTCCCCCTCGACCCAGTGCGTCACACGCCCCTCCGGAACACCGACCGCACCTGGGTGCCGCGGCGGCGCAGGCCCCACTTGGTCACCCGGATCAGGGCCTCGCGGATGATGTCGCCCGACATCTTCGACTGGCCGTGCACCCGCTCGGTGAACGTGATCGGCACCTCGACCACCGTGAAGCCAGCCTCGATCGTCCGCCAGCCGAGGTCGATCTGGAAGCAGTAGCCCTGCGAGGCGACGTTGTCGATACGGATCTTCTCCAGCGCCGCCCGCCGGTACGCGCGGAAGCCGCCGGTGATGTCCTTGACCTTCGCGCCCAGGGCCAGCCGCGAGTAGACGTTCGCGCCGTAGGACAGGAAGTACCGCCGCTTCGGCCAGTTCACCACCCGGCCGCCCGGCACGTACCGGGAGCCGATCACGAGGTCGGCGTCGCCGAGCGCGTCGATGATCCGCGGCAGGTCCTCCGGGGCGTGCGAGCCGTCGGCGTCCATCTCCACCAGCACCGCGTAGTCCCGGTCCAGCCCCCACCGGAACCCCGCGACGTAGGCCGCGCCCAGGCCGTTCTTCTCCGCGCGGTGCAGGACGTGCACCCGCCCGTCGGCGTCGCCGCGGGCCAGCTCGTCCGCGATCTCGCCGGTGCCGTCCGGGCTGCCGTCGTCGACGACGAGGACGTGCGCCTTCGGCAGGGCCGCGTGAAGCCGGGCAACGATCGACTCGATGTTGTCCCGCTCGTTGTAGGTCGGGACTACCACCAGCACCGGCTCGAGCTGGTCCGCCATAGGTTGTTCTCCTCCTCCTCGACGCGCTCGCGCCGGCCGTTCCGGGCTACGGGCTGACTCGCCGGCGGCGCCGCACGAGCACTCCCGCCGCGAACGCGCCGAGCCCGAGGATCGTCAGGACCCACGCCGGGCTCGAACCGAGTCGATCGGACAGCGTAGTCGTTGACCGCAGCGGCACCCGTTCGACCAGGGCCGCGTCGGTGAACAGGCCGGTCTTCTGGGTGACCGAGCCGTCCGGGAGCACGAACGCGCTGACCCCGCTCGTCGCCGCCACGGCCACCGTCCGGCCGTGCTCGACGGCCCGCACGCGGTCCATGGCCAGCTGCTGGTAGGTCATCTCGGTGTAGCCGAACGTGGCGTTGTTCGTGGGCACCGCGAGCATGGTCGAGCCCTTCGCCGAGTCCCGGACCACGTCGTCGAACGCCACCTCGTAACAGGTCGCGAGCCCGACCTTGGCGCCGCCCATGTCGAAGATCGTCGCCTCGTCGCCGGGCACGAACCGGCCGGCCTTGTCCACCGCCGAGGTGAACAGCCGGAAGAGGGACCGCCACGGCATCGTCTCGCCGAAGGGCTGCAGCTGGCGCTTGGTGTACTGGTTGACCGGACCGCGCTCGGGGTCCCACAGCAGCACGGTGTTGCGCGGCAGGTCGTCGTCGCCGATGAGCACCGAGCCGACGGCGATCGGCGCGTCGACCGCCTCCGCGGCGCGCTCGATGCCGGCCCACGCGTCGGGGTTGCGGTACGGGTCGATGTCCGAGGAGTTCTCCGGCCAGATCACCAGGTCCGGTCGAGGCTCCCGGCCGGCGTCGACGTCCTCGGCGAGCTGTTCGGTGCGCGCGACGTGGTTGTCGAGCACGGCCCGGCGCTGGGCGTTGAAGTCCAGGCCCGCACGCGGCACGTTGCCCTGCACGACCGCCACCGTCGCCTCGCCGGCGTTGGCGTCGGTGCCGACCAGCGGCAGGGCACCGACCGCGGCGGCGATCGGCAGCACCACGGCGAGCGCGGGCGTGAGCAGCTGCCGAGCGCTGCGCTCGCGGGCCCTGAGCCGGCCGGCGAGCGCGGTGAGCCCGAAGCCGGTCAGCGTCACGGCGAACGCGATCAGCGGCGAGCCGGCGACCGCGGCGAGCGGCAGGAAGGCGCCTTCCGGCTGGGTGAACGCGACGTTGCCCCACGGGAAGCCGCCGAACGGGAAGACCGAGCGCAGCATCTCGCCGGCGACCCACAGCAGCGCCGCCAACAGCGGCCAGGCCCGCAGCACGCCGACCACGGCGATGGCCGCGCCGGCCAGCCCGATGAGCGCGGCCTCGACGGCCGCCAGCGGCAGCCAGGCGACCAGGCCGACGAACTCGCCGGTCCAGGCCAGCAGCGGGACCATGTAGCCGAGCCCGAAGAGCGTCGCGTAGCCGAACCCGGCCCTGGCGCGCCGGTCGCGGATCACCCAGCCGAGTACGGCGAACGCGATCGGCGCGAGCCACCACAGCGTGCGCGGCGGGCCGCTGAGGTAGAGCAGCACCCCGGCCGCCGCGACCGCCAGCATCCGGACCGGGAGGTCCCAGCGCGGCGGTCGTTCGTCCGGTTTGTCGGAAGGTGCCGGCGACTCCGGCGACACAGCGGGGGCGACCACCTGGTCAGCGTACGGTGTGGCCGTGCCGGGTGAGCCGATGACCACGACCGACCGGGGTCGGGCGGCGTTCGACGTGCAGGCCTGGGCGACCGCGTTCGCCGAGCTGTCCGCCGCCGACGCGCAGGGCGGCTTGGACGCCGCGAACCTCGAACGGCTCGCCACCGCCGCACAGCTCACCGGCCGGGACTGCGTCGAGGTCTGGACCCGCGCCTACCGGGCGCACACCACGCCCGAGGGCGCCGCTCGCTGCGCCTTCTGGCTCGCGTTCGTCCTGCTCAACCGCGGCGAGGTCGGCCTCGGCAACGGGTGGCTCGGCCGCGCCGCCCGCGCGCTCGACGACCGGCCCGAGTGCGCCGTGCACGGCTACCTGCTGTTGCCCGAGGCGCGGCAGCACGTCATCGAGGGCGACCATCTGGGCGGCGCGGAGCGGGCCGAGCGCGCGGCGGCGATCGGCGCCCGGTTCGCCGACCCGGACCTGGTGGCGCTCGCCCACCACGTCCAGGCCCGCGCGCTCATCCGGCTCGGCCGGCCGGCGGAGAGCGTCGCGCTGCTCGACGAGCTGATGGTCGCGGTCACCGCCGGGGAGGTGTCGGCCTTCGTCGCGGGGGACGTCTACTGCGGGGTCATCGAGGCCTGTCAGGAGACGTTCGACCTGCGTCGGGCCCGGGAGTGGACCGCGGCGCTGAGCCGGTGGTGCGACGCCCAGCCCGACCTGGTGCCCTACACCGGCCAGTGCCAGGTGCACCGCTCGGAGATCATGCAGCTGCACGGCGCCTGGCCCGAGGCACTGGCCGCGGCGCGGCTCGCGGCCGAGCGGTTCGCGCT
>NZ_JBOHGA010000106.1:0-20293 GCF_050699915.1 Actinophytocola sp. | reverse complement strand
GCGCGGGTCAGCGCGGTGCCACGACTGGTCGCGGCCTCGGCGCCGGTGGGGGCCTCGGCGCGGGCGGACGTGGCGCCAACACGACTCGCGGCGGCAGTGCCTACGGCCGGGCGGCGGGTGCGGCGGCGGGTCGCGGCGCCGGTGCCGGCGCGGGCGGCGGTTACGGCGCGGGCGGGCGCGGGGACAAGGAGTACCGCGGGCGCGGCCGGTTCGCCGGCGGCGCTGGCGGCCGGGGCGGCGGCTACGGCATGGGTGCGCCGGGCAACCGTGCCGACGAGGAAGAGGACAGCCAGCACCGCAGGCGGGTGCCGATCGAGGACGACCCGTTCGCGACCGACTTGAAGGCGGCACCGCCCGTCATAGGGCTGTAGAGGGAGACCAGATGTACGCAGCAGAGTCTGGTGGCGACTGGCAGGTCGAGCCGGAGCAGGTGCGCGAGTTCGCGGCCGCCGTGGAGCAGGTCCGGGCCGACCTGCAGCGGATCACGAGCGAGGTCGCGGAGCTGTCCACCCCGAACTACGCGCCGATGCTGGGCACGAGCCCGGTCGGGCAGGAGCTCGCGGAGAAGTTCACCGACCGGATGGGCAGCGAGCGCGGGCTGCACGGCCAGCTGACGACCGCGTTGGCGCGCATGGAGGAGTTCATCGCCAGCGCCGAGCGCAGCGCGGCGGAGTATCTCCAGGTCGACGGCGACAACTCCACGAAGTTCAAGTTCGTCTAGGCATGGAGCTGCAGAGCACGCTCGGTGAGCCGCTGCTGCCGGTCGAGGTGGACCTGCTGTGCACGTTCGCCGAGGTCGAGGCGCCGTTCCCGCTGGACGTGCCGGCGTCCGGGATGACCGGCACCGAACAGCGGATGCGGTTCCGGGCCGCGCGCGAGCAGCTGACCGACCGCGGGCTCGCGGACGAGAACGGCCCGCTCGGGGTGGCCGAGGACTTCGTGTTCCTGCTGCGGTCGAGCACCGGCGTGCTGGATCTGGTGCTGGCGACGGAGAAACTCGACCTCGCGGTGGCGCTGCTGACCCATCGGGACGAGTCCCTGCTGGTGACCCAGCAACTGTCCGATCCGGACGGTGTGATCCGGATGAAGGCGGTGACCCTCGACGAGGCCGTCAACGACGTGATGAAGCTCGTGCCTCGCGTCGAGGCGCCGCGCACCGCGCCGTTCAGCCTGCCGCGGCGGGCGATCGAAGAGACGTTCACGGCGATGACGTCCGGTTCTGATACGGAATCGCTGACCGGGCAGGAACTGGATGAGCTGCTGGCCCGGCACGGCATCGACGACCGGATCACGCGGCGGATGGTGACGCACCTGCAGCCGGTGCTGGGGAACGGCCAGGCAGGCGTGGCCCGCCGCGACGACTCCGAGGACCAGTGGCAGCGCTCCGGTGAGGAACTGCGCTGGCTGGACACGGACCGCGGCCGCTTCCGGCTCGCCGGCGACGACACATGGATGAGCGTGAACCCGTTGCCCAGGGACGAGATCCGCGCGGAGCTGCGCAAGCTGGCGGGCCGAACCCGCAGCCGCCGCTCCTGACCACGCCCGGCCTTCCACGAAGGCCGCTCTCACAACAAAGGCTTGCTCGACTGCGAAACTCGCTCACTACGAGGCCCGCAACCGACGCTAGCGCGCACACGCGTAGTGACAGCCCCCACCCTCTCCGGGGGCACCCCGTGACTCCATTCTATCGGTGCACACCGACGGAATCGGTGTCTGCGCGGGAGCTGTGGACAACTCGCCTGACTGTGGACAAGTCGCGGCCGCCGCAGACGGACCACAGCTGAGCCACCGACGCCACAGACGAGCCACCGACGGGCCACAGTGGACAGACGTCAGAGCGGAGGTTCCGGACGCATCGGGTCCGCTTCCCGGCGGTTGCGGCGCACCGTGCGGACGACGAACAAGGTCAGCAGCAGCAGGCCGAGACCGCCGAACGAGCCGATCATCGCCACCTGCTCCGGCGCCCAGTCGCGCGTATACGGCGGCGGCATCTCGAACGGCACGTCCACCGCCTCGTCGCGCGCGATGCCCGACTCCGACGGGATCATCGTGGTCAGCGCGCCGATCGGGTTGATCATGCCGTAGCCGACCCGGCTGTTGTGCCCGCCCGCGGCCGCCGGGTGCGAGGCGGTCTGCTTGATCCGCTCCATCACCTGCTGCGCGTTCAGGTCCGGGTACCGCTCGCGGACCAGCGCGGCCAGCCCGGCGACGTACGGTGCCGCGAAGCTGGTGCCCTGGATCGGCGAGGCCTGACCCTGCGCGTCGACCGTCTGGTTCGCGAGTCCCGTCGGGTTGGCCGGATCCAGCGAGATGATGTCCGTGCCCGGCGCGGCCACGCCCACCCACGGCCCCTGGATCGAGAACTCCGCCGGGTCGCCGTTGCTGTCCATGGCGGCCACCGAGATCACGTGCTCGGCGAACCACGGCGGCGTCACGATGTAGGTCGGGTTCTTCGGGTCCGCGCTGTTCTGCTCCGAGCAGTTGTTCTCGCCCCGGTTGCCCGCCGACGCCACGGGGACGACGTTGCGCTCCTCGACCGCGTACCGCAGCGCGGCCTGCACCTGACGCTCCGCCTCGGTGATCCCGCCGGACGACACCGGGCGGCAGCTGTCCACCGACATGTTGATGACCGTCGCCCCGCTGTCCGCGGCCCGGCGGATCGCCTTCGCGAGCGTGCCGAGGTTGCCGGCCGAGTCGACGCTGTTCTCCCGGTTCTTCGGGTCCTCGAACCGGTAGTTGGCGCTCGACTGCCGGATGCTCAGGATCCGCGCGTCCGGCGCGATCCCGCGGAACCCGATCGAGTCGTCCTTCGGTTTCGCCGCGATGATGCCGGCCACCTCGGTGCCGTGTCCGTCGCAGTCCTTGAGACCGTTGTCCCGCGCGATCACGTAGTCGCCGCCGCCGACGAGCCGGTTGCCGAGGTAGTCGTGCGGCGACACCCCGGTGTCGATCACCGCCACCGTCTGGCGCTTGCCGGTGGCGAACCGGCTGAGGTCCTCGAAGCGCAGCGCGTCCTGGCCCCACGGCCGCGTCTCCAGCTGGACCGCCTCCGAGTTCGAGGACACGCACTGCGTCTTCTGCGTGTACGCCTTGTCCGGCCTGCCGTCGTCGACCGGCGGCGGGAAGCCGGGCGGGAGCGGCGGCGGCTCCGCGAAGCCGGACTCCTGCTCGCCGGACGGCGGCGCACCCGGCGCCGTGGGCGCCGAAGGCTCGGCCGGCTGTGCCGCGGCGACCGCCGGCATCGTCGCGAACACGAGGGTCGCGGCGAGCACGGACAGCCCGCGCCGGGTACGGGTAGCTGCCATGGCTGGCTGATCCCTCGCTGTCATGCGGAACCGGTCCGGTCCCGCTTCTGGCGGCGAACGGTGTGGACGATGAACATGGTCAGCAACAACAGCGCGAGACCGCCGAACGAGCCGATCACGGCGACCTGCTCCGGCCCCCAGTCCCGCGAATGGGGCGGCGGCATCTCGAACGGGACGTCCGCCGGCCCGTCGGCCGTGATGCCCTCCTGGCCGGGGATCTTCGAGGTGAGCGCGCCGACCGGGTTGATCATCCCGTAGCCGACCTTGACGTTGTGTCCGTCGGCGGCGGCGGGGTGCGAGGCGGTCTGCTTGATCCGGTCCATGACCTCGCGGGCGGTCAGCGGCTTGCCGAGCTTCTCGAACCGTTCCCGGATCAGCGCCGCGAGCCCGGCCACGTACGGCGCGGAGAAGCTCGTGCCCACGATCGGCCCCAGCTCGCCGCCGCCCGTCGCGCTCTGGTCGACCAGCCGGGTGGGGTCGCCGGGGTCGAGCGAGATGATGTCGACGCCCGGCGCGGCGACGCTCACCCACGGGCCGTGCATCGAGAACTCGGCCACGGCGCCGTCCGGTTGCACGGCCGCCACCGAGATCACGTAGTCGGAGAACCACGGCGGGCTGACGATGTAGGTCGGGTTCTCCGGGTCGGCCGAGTTCTGCACCTTGCACGCACCACTCGGCGTGTTGCCGGCCGAGACGACCACCACGACGTCCTCGTCCTCGACCGCGTAGCGCAGGGCCTTCTGTAAGTCTCGCTCCGGCCCGGAGATCGGGTCGGTCGCGGCCCGGCAGTTGTCGATCGACATGTTGATCACGTCGACGTTCCGGCGCGCGGCGTTGACCACCGCCTTGGCGAGCGTCGAGACGCTGCCGGCCTTCGGGCGGCCGTTGCGGTCGTTCTGGTTGGGCGGCTGGTACTCGAAGTAGTCGCTGGACTGGCGGATGCTGACGATCTCGGCGTCGTAGGCGATGCCCTTGAAACCGATCGAGTCGTCCTTCGGGTTCGCCGCGATGATGCCGGCCACCTGGGTGCCGTGGCCGTCGCAGTCGTCGAGGCCGTTGCCGCCGCCCTGGACGTAGTCGCCGCCGCCGGAGAGCCGGTTGCCGAGGTACTCGTGCCGGTTCACCCCGGTGTCGATCACCGCGATGCGCTGTCCGCGGCCGGTGGCGAACTTGTGCAGCTCGTCGAACTGCAGCACCCGCTGTCCCCACGGGATGTTCTGCAGTTCCACCTCGCTCGGTATCGACTGGACGCAGGCGAGGTTGGCCTTGCGCGTGTAGGGCAGGTCGGGCAGCCCGTTGTCACCCGGCACGGACCGGTCGCCGTCCAGCGGCGGCGGGGTCGGGCCACTGGCGCTGTCCGCCGGCCCGTCCGGGTTGCTCGGCGGCTGCGCGACCGCCGCCGGTGCGGCCGGGACCAGCACCGCCAGCAGCGCGGCGGCGGTCGTGGCCAGGCGGCGGGTCAGGCGCGCTCGCACGATCAGTTGTTGGGCAGGATGTTGGCGTGCCGCAGGGCGCTGTACAGGTTCATCACGGCGAGCGCGAGCGGCAGCAGCACGGCGATGCAGATGGCCTCGATGATCTCCACCGTGCGGCGCAGCGGCGGCGAGAACCGCTGCTCGGGGAAGATCACGCCGAGCACCAGGGCGGCGGCGCCGATCAGGATGAACGAGCCGAACACCCACAGCAGCCGGTCGGTCGTGCTCTGGCTGATCAGCCAGCCGACGAGGATGCCGGTGGCCGAGAGCATCCCGGTGGCCAGCAGCGCGATCGCCTGGCTGCCGTTGGCGTAGGTGCGGGCCCGCAGCAGCAGTACGAGCGTGGCCGCGATCGCCAGGCTGATCGCCCACACGTCGGCCTTGCCGGCGGTGATGATCGCCGAGATGGCGGCCGCGACGCCGCAGCCGATGATCATGCCGGTCATGTACTCGTGCGCGAGGCCGGCCCGCCGCTCGATCGAGCGGTAGTCCGGGAAGCCGGTGTCCTCCTTGAGGTCCTCCGCGCTGCCCGGCACGTTCGGTAGTGGCAGCCGCGCCAGCTGGATGGTCAGCCGCGGCAGCACGGACAGCCCGGCGAGCGACACGGCGGCGGTGCCGGCGGCGATGCCCTCGGCCGGGTGCGCGATCAGCGTGCCGATGGCGAACGCGATCACGCCGATCAGCGCCGCCGAGCCGGCCGCCACGAACGTCGTCACGCCCGCGCCGATCAGCATGATCGAGGCCGAGGCGACGATCAGCACCAGGGCGCTCGCGAGCAGCAGGCTCGCCCGCCCGGTCTCCCCGGGCACGATATAGAGCCCGCTCACGAACGCCATCGGCAGCCCGCCGGCCGCGGCGATCAGCACACCGGTGGTCTCCTGCTGGTAGCCGCGCGCGATGACCGCGCCGAGCGCGACCGCACCGATCGCCGTGGCGCCCGCGGCGATCGAGGCGCCGACCGCTGAGCCGCCGAACAGCGGGCCGGTCATCAGGACGGCGAGGGCGGCCGTGATGAGCGCCAGAGCGCCCGCCACGTAGCCGATCCGGTTCGCGGTCTGCTTGGTCCAGGGCCGGTAGCTGTCCGGGGACGCCTCGGCGATCGCGTCGACCACGTCGTCGTACAGCGGCGGGGGCGGGTTCTCCGCGCGCCGGCGCAGCTGCAGCAGCTCGCCGTCGATCACACCGAGCGAGGCGAGTGTGCGGCTCGGGTCCAGCGGTGAGTCGCCGAGCTTGGCCAGACACCAGCCGCCGTGCCGGGCGCCGCCGTCGGGCGTCGCCTCCTTGGCCATCTCGAGCAGCATCGGCAAGAGATCGGCGACTGCCACTCCGGCCGGGAGCGCGACGTCGATCCGTGTTCTCGGTGCCACCACCGTCACCCGGCTGAACACCGTCGTCCCGGTTGCCACGCGCCCCTCCCGACCTGTATTCGATAACCACCCCGTGCTGTCAGTGGCGGCCCCTAGTATGGCCGTACCGGTTTCGGCGTGTACGCCGGTTCCGGCAAGAAGTGGTTGTCCGAGCACGTACGGGGGCGTCACAGCGGTGAGCACGGTTCAGTTCAAGAGGTCACCTCGGCTGGCTGCGCCACGCCAGCCCGGTGGCGAGGTCCACCTGGAACCGCCGCCCGAGGTGCCCCGGGTCATCCCCGGCAACATCCTGATGAAGCTGCTGCCGGTCATCATGATCGTCGCGATGCTCGGCATGGTGGCGTTGCTGTTCACCGTCGGTGGCGCGGCCGGGCGCAGCCCGCTCACGCTGTTGTTCCCGATGATGATGATGTTCTCGATGGTCGGCATGTTCGGCCAGGGACGCGGCGGCGGCCAGAAGAAGGCCGAGATGAACGAGGACCGCAAGGACTACCTGCGCTACCTCGGCCAGATGCGCGACCGCGCCCGCGAGGCGTCGCTGGACCAGCGGGCCGCGCTGGAGTGGGTGCACCCCGACCCGCAGGCGCTGTGGTCGATGGCCACCAGCCGCCGGATGTGGGAGCGCCGCCAGTCCGACCCCGACTTCTGCCACCTGCGTGCCGGCCGCGGCAGCCAGCGCCTCGCCACCCGCCTGGTGCCCCCGCAGACCGGTCCGGTCGACGAGCTCGAGCCGATCGCCACGCTGGCACTGCGCCGGTTCGTCCGGGCCCACTCGATCGTCCCCGAGCTGCCCATCCAGATCGCCATCCGCGGGTTCGCCGCGGTGGGCCTGTCCGGCGACAAGGAGCTCACCCGAGGCCTGGCCCGCGCGCTGATCGGCCAGCTGGTCACCTTCCACACCCCGGACGACGTGCTCGTCGCGGTCGTCACCTCCGGGCGGGCCAAGGAGGAGTGGGAGTGGGCGAAGTGGCTGCCGCACGCGCAGCACCCCACGATGGTCGACGGCATCGGCCAGCTGCGGATGATGGCCGGCTCGCTGGCCCAGGTCGAGGCCTGGCTCGACGAGGAGCTGCGTGACCGCCAGCGGTTCACCCGCAACGCGCCGCCGCAGCCCGACCAGCCGCAGGTGCTGATCGTCATCGACGACGGCGAGGTCACCCGCGAGGAGCAGATCATCCTGGAGGAGGGGCTCGTCGGCGTCACGCTGATGGACCTGTCCGAGAGCCTCGGCAGCCTCACCGCCCGTCGCGGCCTGCGGCTCGTGGTCGAGCGGGACCGGCTCGGCGCGCGCAGCGCGAGCGGCGTGGAGTGGTTCGCCAGGCCCGACTCGATCACCGTGGCCGAGGCCGAGGCGCTGGCCCGCAAGCTGTCGCCCTACCGGCTCGGCGCGGCGGCGGCCGACGACGGCGGCGAGGAGCCGCTGCTGTCCAACCCGACGCTGCTGGAGCTGCTCGGCATCCCGGGCGACCCGATGACCTTCGACGTCCAGCAGGCCTGGCGGCCGCGGCCGGTCCGCGACCGGTACCGGGTGCCGTTCGGCGTCGGCGAGTTCGGCCAGCCCGTCGAGCTGGACATCAAGGAAGCCGCGATGGAGGGCATGGGCCCGCACGGCCTGTGCATCGGCGCCACCGGCTCCGGTAAGTCGGAGTTCCTGCGCACGCTCGTGCTGGGCATGCTGGCCACGCACTCGTCGTCGACGCTGAACTTCGTCCTCGTCGACTTCAAGGGTGGTGCGACGTTCCTCGGCCTGGACGCCGCGCCGCACGTCGCTGCGGTCATCACCAACCTGGCCGACCAGCTGACCCTGGTCGACCGCATGAAGGACGCGCTCGCCGGGGAGATGAACCGGCGGCAGGAGGCACTCAAGAACGGCGGCAACTTCAAGAACGTGTGGGAGTACGAGAAGGCGCGGGAGAACGGCGCCGACCTCGACCCGCTGCCGGCCCTGTTCATCGTGGTCGACGAGTTCTCCGAGCTGTTGAGCGCGAAGCCGGACTTCATCGACCTGTTCGTCGCCATCGGCCGGCTGGGTCGCTCGCTCCAGATGCACATGCTGCTGGCCTCGCAGCGTCTGGAGGAGGGCAAGCTGCGCGGTCTGGACTCGCACCTGTCGTACCGGATCGGCCTGAAGACGTTCTCCGCGGCGGAGTCCCGCGCGGCGATCGGCGTGCCGGACGCGTTCGAGCTGCCGTCGGTGCCGGGCTCGGGCTACCTGAAGTTCGACACCTCCACGATGGTGCGGTTCAAGGCGTCGTACGTGTCCGGCCCGTACCGGTCGGCCGGCATCCAGGCGGTCGGCCCGGCCGCGCCGATCACGGGTGACCGGCGGGCGAAGCTGTTCGTGCCGGACTATGTCGACATCCCCAAGGAGCCGGAGAGCACCGCCGAGGCGCCCAAGGAGGAGCGGCGGCCGGAGAGCAGCGCACCGACCGAGCCCAGCGAGCTCGACGTCGTCGTGGGCCGGCTCATCGGCCAGGGCCCGCCGGCGCACGAGGTGTGGCTGCCGCCGCTGGATACGCCGAACTCGCTGGACACGCTGCTGCCGCCACTGCAGCCGACCGAGGACCGCGGCCTGTCGCCGGTCGGGTTCTTCGGCAACGGCCGGCTGCAGCCGCCGCTCGGCCTGATCGACAAGCCGTACGAGCAGCGCCGTGACCTGCTGTGGGCCGACTTCTCCGGCGCGGCCGGCCACGCCGCGGTCGCCGGCGGTCCGCAGTCGGGCAAGTCGATGATGCTGCGCACGCTGGTCATGTCGATGTCGCTCACGCACACGGCCGAGGAGGCGCAGTTCTACTGCGTCGACCTGGGTGGTGGCACGCTGGGCACGCTGCAGGCGCTGCCGCACGTGGGTGGCGTGGCCGGCCGGCTCGACCCGGACAAGGTGCGCCGGATGGTCGCTGAGGTCGCCACGGTCATGGCCGAGCGCGAGCAGCTGTTCCGGGACCGGGGCATCGACTCGATGACCGACTTCCGCAACCGCAAGCGGCGCGGCGAGCTCACCGAGGACAAGTTCGGTGACGTGTTCCTGCTCATCGACGGCTGGCTGAACTTCCGCCAGGAGTTCGAGCTGATCGAGCCGCAGGTGCTCAACATCGCGTCGCAGGGCCTGTCCTACGGCGTGCACCTGGTCGTTTCCGCGAACCGCTGGGCGGAGATTCGTCCGGCCCTCAAGGACCTCCTGGGTACTCGGTTCGAGCTGCGCCTCGGTGACCCGAGTGAGTCCGAAGTGGACCGTCGGGTCGCGGTCAACGTGCCCGGCGGCCAGCCCGGTCGCGGTCTGTCCCGCGACAAGCTGCACTTCCTCGTCGGGCTGCCGCGCATCGACGGCTCGAGCGATCCCCAGGACGTGGCGGGCGGCGTGCAGGACGCGATCGCCAAGATCAACGGTGCCTGGCGGGGCCAGCACGCGCCGAAGGTCCGGCTGCTGCCGGCGACGCTGCCGTACGAGGAGCTGCTGGCGCTGGACGGTCAGCGTCCGGGCCGGGCGGTGCCCATCGGCGTCAACGAGGACGCGCTGGCGCCGGTATACCTGGACTTCGACGCGGACCCGCACTTCTTCGCGCTGATGGACGGCGAGTCCGGCAAGACGAACCTGCTGCGCACGATCGTGCAGGGCATCGTCGACCGGTACACGAAGAAGGAGGCGCTGATCCTCCTGGTCGACTATCGCCGGACGATGCTGGGCTTCGTGAAGACGGACCACCTGCTCGGGTACGCGGTGTCCAGCAACCAGCTGACGGGCATGATCAAGGAGATCACCGGCTCGATGCGCAAGCGCCTACCCGGGCCGGACGTCACGCAGGAGCAGCTGCGCAACCGGTCGTGGTGGAAGGGTCCGGAGCTGTTCGTCATCGTCGACGACTACGACCTCGTGTGTCCGCAGGGCAACAACCCCCTACAGCCGCTGAACGAGTTCATCCCACAGGCGAAGGACGTGGGCCTGCACCTGGTCGCGATGCGCCGAAGCGGCGGCTCCTCGAGGGCGATGTACGACCCGGTGCTGGGCAAGCTGAAGGAGATCGCCAGCCCGGCGCTGCAGGGTTCCGGCAGCAAGGAAGAGGGCCAACTGATCGGCACCGTGCGCCCCACGGCACTACCCCCGGGCCGCGGCACCATCGTGAGCCGCAAGCTGGGCCAACAACTGATGCAGATCGCCTGGATCACCCCAGAGATGTAGCCCCGAACCAACAGAGGTGCCGGCCCGCTGCGGAGATTCGCCGTTGCGGCGGTCGGTGCCGCGCCCAGGTCGTGGTCGCCACCGGCCGGCCGGCGATTGCCGGTTCGAACAGCGGGGGCCGCCTCTGGCTGCCGCCCGCCTGTCTCGGGATTGTTGGCCACCCACCTCTAGGTTTGCCGTCGCGGTGTGCGGTGCCGCGTCCGGTCGTGGTTGCTACCGCGCGGCCGGTGGTGGCTGGTCTGGACCGCGGTGGTGGTCGCGTCTGGCTGTCGGTCGTGGGATGTGGCTGCCCGCCTCGGAGTTGCCGTTGTGTGTGCGGTGCTGCGGCCTAGGTCGCGGTTTGCTACCGCGCGGCCGGTGGTGGCTGGTCTGGACCGCGGTGGTGGTCGCGTCTGGTCGCCGGCCTTGGAATGTTGGCCGTCCGCCTCGGAGGTTTGCTGTCGCGGTGTGCGGTGCTGCGCCCCGTCGCGGTTGCTACCGCGGCCGGTGGAGGCCGGTCTGGACCGCGGCGGCGGTGGTCGCGTGTGGCCGTCGGCCTTGGAATGTTGGCTGCCCGCCTCGGAGGGTTTCTTGTCGCGGTAAGCGGTGCTGCGCCTAGGTCGCGGTTGCTACCGCGCGGCCGGTGGTGGCTGGCCTGGACCGCGGCGGTGGTCGCCTCTGGATGCTGCCTCCTGCTAGGAGATTCGCCTCCGCGGCTTGCGGGCCATTCCAGGGTCGCGGTTGTTCCTGCTCGGCTGGCGGTGGCCGGTTGAACGCGGACCAGGCCGTTGTCCACGCAACCTGACCCCGGCCGGGGCCGGACCGCCCGGCGGCGGCTGCAGTCCGGTCGTGGTGAGTTGTCGGCCGCCTCCCGCTGGCCTTGGGCATCGCCCGTTCGGGGCTGGGGTTGAGCAGCGGATAGCCTCGCCTGCTGACTCGCCGCGCCTGCTGCGTTTCCGGACCGCGGCGGGTGGTGGCAGGGTGTGGGCGACCGGCGTGGTGGATGAGCCAGGGGGTGAGGATGACGCTGCGGGTGGCGGTCGACTTCGGCACTTCCAGCACCTGCATCGCGATCTCCGTGCGTGGGCGGGAGCCGCAGGTCGTGGCCGTCGACGGGAGTCCGCTCATGTCCTCAGCGGTCTACGCGGCGCCGGACGGCACTCTCTTCGTCGGGCAGGAGGCCGATCGGCAGGCCGCCGTCGACCCGTCGCGCTACGAGCCGCACCCCAAACGGCGCATCGACGAGACCGAGCTCCTCCTCGGCGCCACCGTCGTCCGCGTGCGCGAGGTGATCCGGGCCGTGCTCGCCCGCGCGGTCGGCGAGGCCCGGCGCGTGGCCGGCGGCGCCGCGATCGACCTGCTCGTGCTCACCCACCCCGCGGACTGGGGCGGCGTCCGGACCCGCGTCCTACGCCAGGCGGCCAACGGGCTCGCCAACCACATCGTGCTCGTCCCCGAACCCGTCGCCGCGGCCGTCTTCCACGCGGCAACCTTCCCGCCCGCCGACCCCGCCGCCAACGGCCGGCCGGCGATCCCCGGGCCGGCGAACCCTCGACCGGCGAACCCCACGGCGAACCCTGGGCCGGCCAACCTGGTGCCGGCCGCGAACCCCGGAGCGACGGCGACTCCTCGAGCCGGGCGGGCACTGGCCGTCCTCGATCTCGGTGGCGGCACGGTCGACGTCAGCGTCGTCCGGGCCACGGCCGGCCGCGCGCCCTTCCAGGTCCTGGCCGCCCGCGGCGACCCGACCTTCGGCGGCGCCGACGTCGACCAGCTCCTCCTCGACCACGTCGGCTCGGTCGTCTCCACCACCGACGAGACCGCCTGGCGCACCCTCATCGAAGGCCGCGAGCTCGCCGACCGCCGGCGCCGCCGCGTCATCCACCAGGACATCCGCGGCGCCAAGGAAACCCTCTCCCGGCACACCTACACCGACATCCCCATGCCGCCGCCGTTCCCGGACGCCCACGTCACCCGCCTCGACCTCGAACAGCTCGTCACCAAACAGCTCGACCGCGCCGCCGAGCTCACCGTGAACGCCATCCGCGAGGCCGGCCTCAAGCCCGCCGACCTGGCCGGCATCTTCCTCGTCGGCGGGTCCAGCCGGATCCCGCTGGTCTCCCGGCTCGTCCACCAGCGCACCGGCGTCGTGCCGACCTCCCTCGACCAGCCCGAGACGGTCGTGGCCCGCGGCGCGCTGCGAGCCGTCGCCGAGGACGAGGCCACCCGGCCCGTGGCACCGCCGCGACCGCCGACCCCGGCCCGCGGCATGCCGATCCCACAACCGGTCGGCCCGGCCGTGAGCAACCGGCCACCGGAAAGCCGGCCACCGAAGCCGAACCGCACCGCCCTTCTCCTGGCCGCCGGCGCGGCGCTGGTCGTCGCGGCGGTCGTCACCCTCGTCGTCGCCCTCAGCGGCGGCGACGTGGACCCACAGGCCCGCCCGACCTCGCCGAGTCCGCCGCCGAGCCGCGTGATCGCCCAGTACGAGTACCAGTTCGCCCTCCCCGAGGGCTGGCTGCAGACCGGCGGCGACCCGGACCGCCTGCGCACCGAGCTCAAGCCCGCCGGCCGCGAGAGCGGAGACGACCGCGTCCTGGTCGAGGAGCAGCGGCTCTCGTTCGACAGCGACGCCGACCGCGCCCGCGCCGTGGACCGGCTGCGCACCGAGTACGAACAGGCCGGCGAGGCCTTCGCGGACTTCGACGACGCGGCCTCCTACGCCGGCCGGGACGTCGTCCGGTACCGGGAACGCCTCGCCGAGGCGTCCGTGACCTGGTACATCGTTTTCCAGGGCCGCACCCAGGTCAGCGTCGGCTGCCAGGCCGCGAACGGCGGCGGCGGGCAGGACACCGTGGCCGCTGCCTGCGAGACCGTCATTCGTACGTTGACCGTCACCGGCTGAGCTACGCTCCCCGCGGAGGTGCCGACATGACGGGGCAGGACGGCGGTTTCCGCGCGGCCGCGGCGCGATTCAAGGCCGAGGTCGAGGCCGCGCTCACCAGGGCCCGGCGCGCGGCCGACGACGCGAAGGCCAAGTCCGCCGAGTTCCGCCGCGGCAGCGACGAGCTCACCAAACAGGCCAAGACCGGCCGGCTGCGCGGCGTCCACCGAGGTGAGGTCGCGCCGACGGACGCCAACGCCCGTGCCGAGGCGGAGCGGTTCCGTACCGCCAACGACCTGACCGTCGAGGACCTGCCGGACGCCGACAAGCTGACCGCCCGGCTGCCCGACCCGCCGGCCGAGGTCCGCCCGGTCACCCCGGAGGACGAGGACTTCTCCCAGCACCAGGTGCTCTACGACCTGGACACCTCCGCCAAGCCCGCGCCGACGCCAGTGGCTCAGACCTCCGATGAATCGATCGAAGCCGGGATCGATTCACCAACCGCGCCCGCCCCCGGTTCGCGCGAGGAGAACGAGGACTTTTCGCAACAGCGAATCCTCATCGACGCAACCGTCGAATCCTACCGTCCAGATCCTTTGCCGGGCTCCGTCTTCGAGCTCCCGGAAGACAGAAACCCCAGCTAGAGCGGGCTTTTCGGGGATTGCGCAGGCAAACGTCCTTGCGGCTGCGGGGTTCCGCTACCGGCCGGTCCAATGGCCACGGTCGTCGATCTTTCACCAAACAGGCGTTCACGCTCGCAACGACCTCCGATCAGGTGGCGACAACCTGGAACCGGACATGGCAGGGTCTACGTCGCAAGAGGCGTACGAACCAAAAAGCGTACGACCCGACCAAGAGAAAGATGAAGGGGGCAGCTCCCAATGCCTGACGGTTACACAGGGACAGTTGAGGACTTCACCAACGCCCAGCAGAAGGTCGTCGGCGTGAAGGAAGACGTCGAGGCGACCCTCAAGCAGGTCTGGGACCAGGTGGTCAGCCTGCAGGGTCAGTGGACCGGTAGCGCCGCCACGGCGTTCGCCAACATGATGCAGCGCTTCGACACCGACGCCAAGAACCTCAACGCCGCGCTCGAGGCGATCTCTGAGCAGCTCGGCGCCGCCGGTGGTACCTACGCCGAGCAGGAAGCCTCGAAGCAGGACGTCTTCGGCAACCTCTCCGCACAGCTCGAGGGCTGACCTCGAACACCCACCGCAGTCCCGGAACCAGCTACTCCAGAAACTTGAGACAAGGGGAAAGAAGCAATGCCTGACGGCCAGATCAAGGTTACATTCGGCGGTCTCGAGGCCGCCGCCGGCAACATCAGCACCCAGGCGAACAAGGTGCAGGGCTCGCTCGACGACCTGAAGCAGTACCTGCAGCCGCTGGTGGCCGGCTGGACCGGTAACGCCGCCGAGATGTACAACTCGCACCAGGCCAAGTGGGACCAGGCCGCCGCCGACCTGCAGCAGGTTCTCGCGGCCATCGGCTCCGCCGTCATGCGCGCCGCCGAGGACTACCGCGACGGCGAGCGTCACAACGCCGCCCGCTGGTGAACTGACGCAAGACCTGCCGTGGGGCCCGGGAGTCATCTCCCGGGCCCCACAGCTTTGTCTGGATAGTTGAACGGTAACTAATCCACAGTGGACGGTACCTCGACAGAGGTCTGGACCTCGAACCTTTCGGCCTCAGCCGGCCGGCTCGCGCGAGTTGAAGTCCTCCCAGAACTTGTCCGCGGCGGCCTTGTCGGTGATGGCGGTCAGCTCGCTCGCCGCCGGCTTCTCGGGGAAGTCGTCCGCCTTCGCCTTGCCGAGCACCTCGTAGCCGATCTGCAGCTCCAGCGGCTGGGTCTTGCCGTCGTCGACCTTGCCCCGGATCTCGAAGCCGGTGAACCTCATTTCCTCGTCGAGCCGGATGACCACCGGCACGACCTCGTCGCGCATCTGCGCGGTGACCTCGTCCTGCCGCTCGGGCGGGATCCCGATGAACCCCTCGTCGATCATCAGCCCGAGCAGGGCGCCGGTCGTGACCTCGACGCCGTCCTCGGTCTTGCGGGACTGCTCGGGCTGCCGGTCCGGCGCCTCCAGCTTCGTCTGCGCGATCGCGTTGTCCAGGTGGCAAGCGAGCCACGCGGTAAGCAGGAAGCAGGTCTCGAAACCGTTCGAGTAGATCGTCGGCGTCGACACCCACGGCGTCGGCGCGAGGTGGGCGTGGCGCTCGTCCAGGCGTACGTAGTCCACCGGGTCGTCCGGCGGGTGCAGGACCACCGAGGTGTCGGACTCGTCGGCCCGCCGCCGCTCGAGCACGGTGATCGGCGGGTCGCCGTACTTGCGGGACTCGTGCTCGGTGGTCAGCTGGATGTCGCCGTAGTTGAGGAAGTTGTAGACCTTGGCGTGCTCGTCGCCGAGCTTCTCGAAGTGCTCCTGGAACGCGGTGATCCCGGCCTCGACCGTGATCGCGTCCGCGGCCTCCTCGTTCGGCCGCGCGGAGCCGGCGGTGGCCTGCGCGCAACCGGTCGCGGCGAGGACCACGACGGCGCCGAGAACCACGACACGCCCTGGTCGTCCGGTAGTCATGGACACCCCTTCGGACACGTAACCTGCTGCCGGTTGCACCGTAGCGTCGCCGCGCCGGGAGCGGGCGCGGACCGGCGAACGGGGGGCGCTTTGACCCTGCTCGAAGCCGGCAGGTATCTTCTAGGAGTTGTTGTGCGGCGTGGGCACGTGCCCGCGCAAGCCCGCGCAGGCACCCACGCAGATGACGACGAGGTAGATCCGTGCGTACGTACAGTCCGAAGCCCGGCGAGGTGGCTCGCACCTGGCATATCGTCGATGCCGAGGACGTGGTGCTCGGTCGGCTCGCGTCGCATGTCGCGACGTTGCTGCGGGGCAAGCACAAGCCCACCTTCGCGCCGCACGTGGACACCGGCGACTTCGTCGTGATCGTCAACGCGGAGAAGGTCGTGCTCACCGGCAACAAGCGCGACCAGGCGTTCGCCTACCGGCACAGCGGCTACCCGGGCGGCCTGCGCAAGCAGTCCTTCGGTGAGCTGCTGGACAGCCGGCCGGAGCGACTGCTGGAGAAGGTGGTCAAGGGCATGCTGCCGAAGAACAAGCTCGGCCGCGCCCAGGGCAAGAAGCTGAAGGTCTACGCCGGCCCGGACCACCCGCACGCCGCCCAGCAGCCCAAGCCGTTCGAGATCACCAAGGTCAGCCGGTAAGGCCGGCCGGACCCAGCACGAAGCGAGGACCATTGACTACCCCTGAGACCAGCGCCGCCGAGCCGGAGGACAAGCCCGCCACGCCGCCGCGCGTGACCGGGGAGACCGCCCAGACCGTCGGCCGGCGCAAGGAAGCCGTCGTCCGGGTCCGTCTGGTGGCCGGCACCGGCAAGTTCCTGCTGAACGGTAAGTCGCTCGAGGAGTACTTCCCGAACAAGGTGCACCAGCAGCTCATCCGTGAGCCGCTGGTCATCCTCGAGAAGCCCGAGGCGTTCGACATCCGCGCGAACCTCAAGGGCGGCGGCATCACCGGGCAGGCCGGTGCGCTGCGCCTCGCGATCGCCCGCGCGCTGATCGAGATCGACAGCGAGGACCGGCCGGCGCTGAAGAAGGCCGGCTTCCTCACCCGCGACCCGCGGGTCAAGGAGCGCAAGAAGTACGGCCTGAAGAAGGCCCGGAAGGCTCCGCAGTACAGCAAGCGCTGACCCTGTATCGGTCGGTCACGCACAGCCATGCGATGAACGCCACGTCCGGTGCGCACGATGCACCAGACGTGGCGTTCACGTTTCGTCCGTCCTGGAGGTTCTCCCAACGATGGCGCGTCTGTTCGGAACCGATGGGGTTCGCGGCCTGGCCAACGGCGACCTGAGCCCGGAGCTGGCCATGTCGGTCGCGGCGGCGGCGGCGAGAGTCCTGGCCGAGCACGACAGCTCGCACCGCCCGGTCGCGGTCGTCGGCCGGGACCCGCGGGCGAGCGGGGAGATGCTGCAGGCGGCGGTCGCGGCCGGGCTGACCTCCGCGGGCGCGGACGTCATGCAGGTCGGCGTGTTGCCCACGCCCGCCATCGCGTACCTGGTCGGCGAGCTGAACTCCGACCTCGGCGTGATGATCTCCGCGTCGCACAACCCGATGCCCGACAACGGCGTCAAGCTGTTCGCGGCCGGTGGGCAGAAGCTGCCGGACACCATCGAGGACGAGATCGAGGCCATGGTCGGCGTGACCGTCGACCGGCCCACCGGCGCCGGCGTCGGCCGCATCTACGACATCAGCGACGCGCTCGACCGGTACCTCGCGCACCTGCACAAGGCGCTGCCGAACCGGCTGGAGGGCCTGCGCGTGGTCGTCGACTGCGCGAACGGCGCCGCCTGGGCCGCCGCGCCGCAGGCCTACCGCGAGGCCGGGGCCGAGGTGATCGCGATCCACGCGCTGCCCGATGGCGAGAACATCAACGACGGCTGCGGCTCGACCCATCTCGAGGGACTGCGCGAGACCGTCCTGGCCGAGAAGGCCGACCTGGGCATCGCCCACGACGGCGACGCCGACCGGTGCCTCGCGGTCGACGCGACCGGCGAGGTCATCGACGGCGACCAGATCATGGCCGTGCTCGCGCTCGCGATGAAGGAGTCCGGCGAGCTCGCCGAGGACACGCTGGTCGCGACCGTGATGAGCAACCTGGGCCTGCACCTGGCGATGCGCGAGCACGCCGTGAACCTGCGCACCACCGCGGTCGGCGACCGCTACGTGCTCGAGGAGCTGCGCGCGGGCAGCCTGTCGCTGGGCGGCGAGCAGTCGGGCCACGTGGTCCTCCCGGCCCACGCGACGACCGGCGACGGTCTGCTGACCGCGATGCGGCTGATGGCCCGGATTTCGGCGACGTCCCGGTCCCTCGCGGACCTGGCCGGCGTGATGACGCGGCTGCCGCAGGTCCTGGTCAACGTGAAGGTGGCCGACAAGGCCGCCGTGGCCACGTCGGACTCGGTGTCCTCGGCGGTGGCCGCCGTGGAGGCCGAGCTGGGTGAGTCGGGCCGGGTGCTGCTGCGGCCGTCCGGGACGGAGCAGCTGGTCCGGGTCATGGTGGAGGCCCCGTCGCACGAGATGGCCGAGGCCGCCGCCCAACGCCTGGTCGGGGTAGTCTCGGCCGTAGGCTGACCAGCGCCTACGGTCCCTTCGTCGGTATTCGCATCGTTTCGACCCCAAGCGCGAGATGCCCTCGGTATGTTGCTAACAGTGTCCGCGGGCGTACGATCCGTGCCTGGATCCCGATCCATCGAGGGGGAGACCGAGACCATGCCGGAGGGCTTCGACTACGACCCGGACGCGATCCGCGCCTACGCCGAGGTGTTCAGCCAGGCGAGTGCGCAGGTCGAACAGGTCAAGGCGACCCTCGGCGACACGTCCGCGAAGGCAGCCGACTTCGGCAGCACCTGGGGTGACCACGGCGACGCCTTCGAGAAGTACGTGGGCATGCTCGTGGACGACCTCGGCAAGCTGGGCGAACACCTCGGCGCGGTCGCCGGTCAGCTCGACCGCGGCACGGACCTGGTGATCGAGACTGACACCGTCGCGCAGCGCGACATCGAGGCCTCCGGCGGCGCCAGGGGCCCGGCGTGAGCTTCGACCACCCCGACGCGGTAGCCGCGATGACCGCGGCCCTCTCCGCCACCGGGGATGGCGGCGATTGTTGGGACGTCATCGGCAAACCCCTCGACGACCCGGTCGACGGGACGCTGCACGCCTACGACGACAAGCTGTCGCTGAACCTCCTCCCGTCCGGCACCGGCAAGCGCCTGGAGATCGCCGGTCTGCGCTGGGGCCGGATCGAGAAGGACGTCGCTCGGCTCGTTGGACTGGCCGATGCCGTCGACGCCATCTCGAAGGTGGTGAGGAGCGGCCGGGAGCGGCTCGCCCACGACTGGCGGGGCGAGGCGCACGACGCGTTCCGGGTGGCCATCGAGCAGGTCGAGAAGACCCTCGACGACTACTCGGCAGCCGTTCGGGCGACCGCGGCCGGCCTCGCGACCGCGATCAAGAACATCCGGACGATGTACCTGGCCTACCGCGACGAGTGCACGTCGACGCTGCTGGACTTCTCGGGTTTCGTGCCGCCGGAGGACTGGCTCTGGATCGGTGAGCAGGAGGTCCGGGACCTGAAGTCGTGCGCGTCCTGCGTGGCCTGCGACAAGGAGAACGTGGTGCGCACCGTCCTGCTGGGGCAGGCGCTCCAGCGGTCGAACTACAAGTGGTTCCACGACGGGGACGGGCGAGACCACGAGCAGGACGCGCAGACCGCGCTAACCTTCGCCAACCAGGAGCGCAGCGAGCTCGGCCGGAAGATCAACGAGTTCTACGCGGCGACGGACGCGCTGAAGAAGCCGGTCGGGGAGATCTTCGAGGCGGCGCTGGAGAACCTGCGCAAACTGGCCGAGGCCAAGGTGTTCTCGTCCCTGGGGGTGCCGGGTGAGCGGGCCGCGCCGGCCGTCGCGGTCAAGCCGGCCGTCACCGTCGGGCCGGCTGTCGCTGTCGAGTCGGCTGCCGCTGTTGAGCCGGCTGTCGCAGTCGAGTCGGCTGTCGCTGTGGAGGCAGTCGCCGGGCCGGTGTTGGCGACGATCAAGAACGGGAACCGGACCATCTCGGTGACCAGCCCGGACGGTGAGGGACACGTCAGGGTCACCGTCGGCGGCGGCGTCGGGCGGCCAAGGAGCTACCACCTCGACTTCGACGCGGCCAGCGAGCTGGCGCCGCGCACGCAGGACGCCCCGGGGGCGGGGGCCGACCCGATGGAACGGGTGCTCGCCGCGACGAACGGGCAGTGCGTGATCAAGGACGGTCCGCTGACGATCACCGCGGAGCGTCCGCTCTTCGATCCGGGCAAACTCACGCTGGAGGTCGACGACGGCGTCAACGAGCCGACCACCCACGCGATCGACCTCGACCGGGTGCCTACCGATCCCGAGCCGAAGGACCAGGTCAGCACGCCCGCTTCGGTGAACGGCGAGGTGGCCGCCGGTCTCGTGCCCGACCAGTCCAACGGCGAGGCCAAGCTGGCCAGCGCCGGCGAGGGTGAGCCGGCCGGGGTGGCCGGCGCCGCCGCGGCGATGCTGGCCGGTGC
>NZ_JBOHGA010000105.1:0-20517 GCF_050699915.1 Actinophytocola sp. | reverse complement strand
GGGCAGCAGCGTCGGCGCGGCGCCCGCGTCGAGCGCGCCCCGCTCGCCGGCCCGGCGCGGGATCCAGGCGATCCGCGCGCCGGTGGTCTCGGCCAGCTTCACCACGGCGGTGAACAGGCCCGGCACCTGCGCGGCCCGCTCGCCCACGAGGATGACCGAGCCGGCGCCGCCGAGTGCCTCGGTGACGTCCGGCGCGTGGCCCGCGAGTCCGTCGACCGCGGCCGCCTCGCCGCCGGGCGGGCACGCGAGCAGCATGCCGGCGGCGGGCTTGTCCACACCGTGCGGGCGGATCGTCTTGTCCACGGCCGGCGACGTCCACTGTCCGATGTGGAACACCTTGGTGCGGCCCGTGCGGGCGGCCTTGCGCAGCCGCAGGAAGACGATCGGCGACTCCTCCTCCGGCTCCAGCGCCACGCACAGCACCGCGGGCGCCGCCTCCAGACCGCGGAAGGTCACCCCGGTCTCCGGCGTGGTGCCGACCACCGTCGAGGCGAGGAACTCCAGCTCCTCGGCCGAGTGCGCGCGGGCCCGGAAGTCGATGTCGTTGGTGCGCAACGCGATCCGGGCGAACTTGGCGTACGCGTAGGCGTCCTCGACGGTCAGCCGGCCACCGGCCAGCACGCCGACGCCCTTGCCATCCCGGGCCTTGGCGAGCCCCTCGGCGGCGGTGCGCAGCGCGTCGGTCCACGAGGTCTCGACGAGCTCGCCGGTCTTCGCGTCGCGGACCATCGGCCGGGTGATCCGGTCGCCCGCGGTCACGTAGCGGAACGCGAAGCGGCCCTTGTCGCAGAGCCACTCCTCGTTGACCTCGGGCTCCTCGGCGGCGAGCTTGCGCATCACCTTGCCGCGCCGCCAGTCGGTGCGCTCCGCGCAGCCCGAGCTGCAGTGCTCGCAGACGCCCGGCGTGGACACCAGGTCGAACGGGCGCGACCGGAACCGGTAGGCGGCGCTGGTGAGCGCGCCGACCGGGCAGATCTGGATGGTGTTGCCGGAGAAGTAGGACTGGAACGGCTTGTTCTCCGCGATGCCGATCTGCTGCTGCACGCCGCGCTCGAGCAGTTCGATGAACGGGTCGCCGGCGATCTGGTCGGAGAAGCGGGTGCAGCGCTGGCAGAGCACGCACCGCTCGCGGTCCAGCAGCACCTGCGTGGACACCGGGATCGGCTTGGCGAAGGTCCGCTTCTTCTCCACGAACCGGGAGTCCGCCCGGCCGTGGGCCATCGCCTGGTTCTGCAACGGGCACTCGCCGCCCTTGTCGCAGATCGGACAGTCCAGCGGGTGGTTGATGAGCAGCAGCTCCATCACACCCTGCTGGGCCTTGTCCGCGACCGGCGAGGTCCGCTGGGTCTTCACGACCATGCCGTCGGCGACCGTGAGCGTGCAGGACGCCTGCGGCTTGGGCATCGGCCGCCCACCCATCTCAACCTCGACCAGGCACTGGCGGCAGGCGCCGGCCGGGTCGAGCAGCGGGTGGTCGCAGAAGCGCGGGATGACCGTGCCCAGCCGCTCCGCGGTGCGGATCAGCAGCTCACCCTTGGGCGCCACGACCTCGACGCCGTCGATGGTCAGCCGCACGTGCCCTTCCGGCACCGGCGGCGAGTCCGGCTTTTCTTCGATGGCAGTCATTTAGTGAGCTCCCGCAAGCGCCGGGCTGGCGTTCTTGTTGTCCTCACACAGTGCGAGGAACTCGTCCCGGAAGTACTGGATGCCGCTGGTGATCGGGCTGACCGCCCCGTCACCGAGCGCGCAGAACGACCGGCCGAGCACGTTGTCGCAGATGTCGAGCAGCGTGTCGATGTCGGACTCGGTGCCGTGGCCGGCCACCATCCGCTGCAGGATCCCGGCGAGCCAGTAGGTGCCCTCGCGGCAGGGCGTGCACTTGCCGCAGGACTCGTGCTCGTAGAACTCGGTCCACTTCATCACGGCCCACGGCACGGACACGGTCTCGTTGAAGACCATGATCGCGGTGGTGCCGAGCATCGAGCCGGCCTCCACCGCGCCCTCGAAGTCCAGCGGGACGTCGAGGTGGTCCGCGGTGAACAGCGGGGTGGACGAGCCGCCCGGGGTCCAGAACTTCAGCGGGACGCCGTCCTTCATGCCGCCGGCCATCTCGAGCAGCTGGCGCAGCGTCGTGCCGAGCGGCGCCTCGTACTGGCCGGGCTGCTCGACGTGGCCGGAGATCGAGAAGATCTTCGGTCCGGGCGAGCGCTCGGAGCCCATCGCGCGGAACCAGTCGGCGCCGCCGTTGACGATGAACGGCACGCTCGCGATCGTCTCGACGTTGTTGACCGTGGTCGGCATGCCGTACACGCCCGCGGCGGCCGGGAACGGCGGCTTGAGCCGGGGCTGGCCGCGGCGCCCCTCGAGCGAGTCGAGCAGCGCCGTCTCCTCGCCGCAGATGTACGCGCCGGCGCCGGCGTGGATCGTGATGTCCAGGCCGAAGCCCGAGTCGAGGATGTTCGTGCCGAGGTAGCCGGCGTCGTAGGCCTCGCGCACCGCGGCGTTGAGCCGGCGGATGCAGTGCAGCGCCTCGCCGCGGACGTAGATGAAGCAGTGGTGGCTGCGCATCGCGTAGGCGGCGATGACGCAGCCCTCGATCAGCGAGTGCGGGTCCGCCATCATCAGCGGGATGTCCTTGCAGGTCCCCGGCTCACCCTCGTCGGCGTTGATCACGAGGTAGTGCGGCTTTTCCTCGTTGGGCGGCATGAACGACCACTTCACGCCGGCGGGGAAACCCGCGCCGCCGCGGCCGCGCAGCCCCGAGTCCTTCACCAGCTGGACCAGCTGCTCCGGGGTGCCGGCGAGTGCGGTGCGCAGCGCGGTGTAGCCCTCGAGCCGCTCGTAGGTCGACAGGCGCCAGGAGTCCGGCGAGAGCCAGCGCTTGGTGAGCACCGGAGTCACCGGGTCCGGCGTCGCCCGTTCCGCTGTAGTCACTTCTTCTCGACCTCCGGGAGCGCCGGCGGCTTGTCCGGCATCGTCGGGGCGGTCCACCCGCGGTCGGCGGCGAGCTGGGCGCCGCGCACGGTCTCCACCGCGGCCGACGGACCGTCCACTTCGGACCGGTAGGTCGCCTCGTCCTCGGGGAAGAACCCGGCGAGCTGGAGTGAGACGTCGCGCAGGCTGGTCAGCGGCGCGCCGCGGGTCGGCACGGGCCGCTCGCCACGGCGCAGTGCGTCGACGAGCGCGACGGCCGAGTCCGGCGTCTGGTTGTCGTAGAACTCGTAGTTGACCTGCAGCACCGGGCCGAGGTCGCAGGCGGCGAGACACTCGGCGTGCTCGAGCGTGATCGAGCCGGCCTCGCCGGGCGTGCCGGCGGTGTCCTCGTGCTTGAGCGGCCGGCCGTCCTGGCCGAGGTGCTCCTGGAGCGTCTGGTAGATCGCGTCGCCGCCGAGCACCGCGCACAACGTGTTGGTGCAGACGCTGATCAGGTGCTCGCCGCACGGCTTGCGCTTGTACATCGTGTAGAACGTGACGACCGCGGTGACCTCGGCGGTGGACAGCGCCAGCTGGTCGGCGCAGAACTGGACGCCGGCCTGGCTCACGTGGCCCTCGACCGACTGGACCAGGTGCAGCATCGGCAGCAGCGCCGAGCGGGACTCCGGATAGCGGGCGATCAGGTTCGCGGCCTTGGCGATGATGTCCGGGCCGAACACCGACAGGTCCGGCATGGCCGGCGTGACCAGCCGCTCGGTCTCCTCACGGCTGACCGCGGACGCGGCGACCACGTCGACGTCCGGGCCGGCGGCGACGTGGGTGTCCCCCGCCCCGACGCTGGAACCCCCGTACGTGGCCCCGGTGGACAGTTTCTCGTTCACGACGGCCCCTCGCAGGCTCCGGGCCGCCGTTCACGGTCGCCCTGTGACATTTGTTCGCTCGCAAGCTCGCTCACCGGTCGACGCCTCCCATCACCGGGTCGATCGAGGCGATGGCCGCGATGACGTCGGCGACCAGGCCGCCCTCGGACATCGCCGGCATGGACTGCAGGTTCACGAAGCTGGGATCGCGGACGTGCACCCGCATCGGCCGGGTGCCGCCGTCGGACACCAGGTGGTAGCCGAGCTCGCCGCGCGGCGACTCGACCGCGGTGTAGGTCTGCCCGGCCGGCACCGAGAAGCCCTCGGTCACCAGCTTGAAGTGGTGGATCAGGGCCTCCATCGACTGGCCCATGATCTTGCGGACGTGCTCGAGCGAGTTGCCCATGCCGTCCGCGCCGATCGCGAGCTTCGCGGGCCAGGCGACCTTCGCGTCCTCGACCATGACCGGACCCGGCTCGAGCCGCTTCAGCGCCTGCCTGATGATCCGCAGCGACTGGTGCATCTCCTCGACGCGCAGCAGGTACCGCGCGTACGAGTCGGCCGCCGTCGAGGTCGGCACCTCGAAGTTGTACTCCTCGTAGCCGAGGTACGGCTCGACCTTGCGCATGTCCCACGGCAGGCCCGCGGAGCGCAGGATCGGCCCGGTGACGCCGAGCGCCAGGCACGCGTCGACGGGCAGGTAGCCGATGCCGATCAGCCGGTTCTTCCAGATCGGCTGGCCGGTGAGCAGCTTGTCGTAGTCCGGCAGCCGCTTGTTCATCACCTTGATGAACTCGTCGATCGCCTGCTCGTAGCCCTCCGGCAGGTCCTGGGCGAGACCGCCCGGCCGGATGAACGCGTGGTTCATCCGCAGGCCGGTCAGGAACTCCAGCAGGTGCAGGCACTCCTCGCGTTCCCGGAAGCCCGCCGTCATCGCAGTCATCGCGCCGAGCTCCATGCCGCCGGTGGCGAGCGCGACCAGGTGCGAGGCGATGCGGTTGATCTCCATCAGCAGCACCCGGATCACCTGCGCGCGCGGCGGGGCGGTGATGCCGAGCATCTTCTCCACGCCGAGGCAGTAGGCGGTCTCGTTGAACAGCGGGGCGAGGTAGTCCATTCGCGTCACGAAGGTGACGCCCTGGGTCCAGGTGCGGTACTCGCAGTTCTTCTCGATCCCGGTGTGCAGGTAGCCGATCACCGACCGGGCCTGCGTCACGGTCTCGCCCTCGAGCTCGAGCACCAGCCGCAGCACGCCGTGCGTGGACGGGTGCTGCGGACCCATGTTGATGACGATGCGCTCGTCGTGGACGGCGTCCTCGAGCGCCTCGTCCCAGTCGCCACCGGTGACGTTGTAGATGCGCCCCTCGGTGGTCTCGCGCTCGCCCGCGTACTGGTCGGTCATGAGTACGACCTCCGCTGGTCCGGGGGCGGGATCTCGGCGCCCTTGTACTCGACCGGGATGCCGCCGAGCGGGTAGTCCTTGCGCTGGGGGTGGCCGTCCCAGTCGTCCGGCATGAGGATCCGGGTCAGCGCGGGGTGCCCGTCGTAGACGATGCCGAACATGTCCCAGGTCTCGCGCTCCTGCCAGTCGGCGGTCGGGTAGACCCCGACGACGGAGGGGCAGTGCGGCTGGCCGCCGTCCTCTGGCGACCACTCGATGGCCACCTCGAGGCGGATGCGGCGGCGGAAGGTCATCGAGGTGAGGTGGTAGACGGAGTGGAGCCGCTGCGGGACGTCCACCCCGTAGTCCACACCGGACACCGAGCTGCAGAGCTCGAAGCGCAGCGCGGGGTCGTCGCGCAGCAGCCGGCACAGCGCCACGAGGTGCTCGGGGTTCACGTAGTAGGTGATCTCGCCGCGGTCGACGGTCACCTGCAGGATCGCCTCGGTCGGGATCTTGTTGTCCCGCATGCCGGCGAGCAGCTGGTCGGTGAACTCGTCGAACCAGCCGCCGTACGGGCGCTCGGCCGGGGCGGCGACGTGCTGGGGCAGCCGCAGGCCGCCGAAGCCGGACGTGTCGCCGGAGCCGGACACGTTGAACATGCCGCGCCGGGCCTTGCCGGCGACCAGCGGTTCGCGCGGTGCGGCCGGGCGGGCGAGCGACTCGTCCGGGCGCTGCTCCACGCTGGCCGGGCGCTCGGACCCGGCGCCGGGCTCGCCGGGCGCCGGGGTGCCGGCGGGCGTGACGTCTTTCTCGTCAGGCATGTGTCGTCACTTCTTCGCGTACTTGACGGAGGACGCGATCATCGGGGTGCGCGCCCCACGCTCGGCCAGCAGCGCGGCGCGGCGGGCGTTGAGCGGCTCGTCCTGGATCTTCGCGTGCAGCTTGAGGATGGCGTCGAGCAGCATCTCCGGGCGCGGCGGGCAGCCGGGCAGGTACATGTCGACCGGCACCACGTGGTCGACGCCCTGCACCACGGCGTAGTTGTTGAACATCCCGCCGGAGGAGGCGCAGACGCCCATGGCCAGCACCCACTTGGGCTCGGCCATCTGGTCGTAGATCTGGCGCAGCACCGGGGCCATCTTGTTGGTGACCCGGCCGGCGACGATCATCAGGTCGGCCTGGCGCGGCGTGGCGCTGAACCGCTCCATGCCGAAGCGGGCGATGTCGTAGCGCGGACCGCCGGTGGTCATCATCTCGATGGCACAGCAGGCGAGGCCGAAGGTGGCCGGCCAGAGTGAGTTCTTGCGGCCCCAGTTGACCAGCTTCTCCAAGCTGGCCAACAGGATCCCGTTGGGGAGCCGCTCCTCGATACCCATTGTCTCCCCCTCCCGTCAGTTCCAGTCGAGGCCGCCGCGCCGCCACACGTAGGCGTACGCGAAGCCGAGCGTCGCGATGAACAGGACGATCTCCACCAGCCCGAAGAAGCCGATCGCGTCAGCGGACACGGCGAACGGGTAGAGGAACACCATCTCGATGTCGAAGAGGATGAACAGCATCGCCGTGAGGTAGTAGGCGACCGGGACGCGACCGCCGCCGACCACCGGCTGCGGCGAGGGCTCGATGCCGCACTCGTAGGCCTCGAACTTCGCCCGGTTGTAGCGCCGGGGCCCGACCAGGGGCCCGAGCAGCGCCGAGAACACGGCGAACCCCGCCGCGAGAACGAAAAGCAGGAACAGCGGCAGGTAGCTCCCCAGCCCCGCGGACACGTTCTCGTTCTGTGCTACAGATGTGCTGACTGCGAGTACTGACACCGTCGCCGTCCTTTCCCGCTCCCTCGCCGGGCACCCTATGGGGTGGTCATCTGGCGGCCGGTGGTTAGGCGCACCTAACCTTGCTGGCCAACAGCTTGTGAAAACATTCACAAGCTAGGTTGTGAAGCGCTTCACAAGACCGCCGGGAACAGTGTAGGACGCTCGAAATCGGGAGTGCAGGCAGATCCCCTTACGGAGTACGGACTTCCGTCCACGCCCGAAGCGGACTCCCGGCGCCAGCACGAGGAAGAAGGTCCGGGGCCGGCGGCGGGCCACTTGAGGGCAGGGCGCCAGCCCTGCCCTCAATCTTCTGCCCTCAGGCGACGGAGGCTCGCGGGTCAAGAGGTCGCCGACGGCGAAAGACCAGCGCTGGCAGTGGCGCGACCTCTTGAGGCGTGAGTCGGAGCCCGTAAAATCCGCCGCCGGCCCCGGACCCTCCGCGCTCGCAGCAAGCCCTCGACCCCGTTTCGCTCGCAGCCGCCGGACCAACCGCGGACATGACAGAAGGGGCGCCCGGCCTTTTCGGCCGGACGCCCCCTCCCCCGGGATAAGCCTCAGTCGCTCTGCAGCAGGTACAGCAGCCGCAGCATCTCGAAGTACAGCCAGACCAGCGTGGTCATCAGACCGAACGCCGCGTACCAGGCCCACTTCTGCGGCATGCCGGCGCGGATCATCTGGTCCGCCATGTCGAAGTCGAGCAGCAGCATGAACGCCGCGATGCCGATGAACACGATGCCGACGATGATCCCGAGCGGGCCGTCGCCCCGCAGCCCGGTCTCCACGCCGAACAGACCCATCAGCAGGTTGAACATCATCAGGCCGAACGCCGCGACGGCCGCACCGATGATCCACTTGGTCAGCTTCGGGGTCACCTTGACCGCGCCGGTCTTGTACACCACCAGCATCGTGACGAACACGAGCGCCGTACCGATGATCGCCTGCAGCGCGACGCCCTCGACGAACATCTCGAACACGCCGCTGATCGCGCCGAGGAACACGCCCTCGGCCGCGGAGTACGCGAGCACGAGCCCGGCGTTCGGCGTCTTCTTGAAGATGATGATCAGCGACAGGACGAGTCCGACGATCAGACCGCCGATCATCGGCGGGAACGGGCTGATGGCGCCGCCGAGCACGGCGACGCCGGTGATGATGCCGGTGATCAGCGCCAGGCCGATGGTCATCGCGGTCTTGGTGACCACGTCGTCCACGGTCATCGGGCGATCACCGGCGGTCGGCGGCGCCTGATAGCCGCCGTATCCCGGCATGCTGGCCTGGGGCTGTGACTGGAAGCCCGCGTAGCCGCCGCCGAACCCGCCCGACGGCAGGTTCCGGAACGCGGGATTACTGGTAGAACGCACCTGTTCCTCCTGGGCCTGATGGCTCCTGCACCGGATTCAACGACCGACCATGCCGGCTAGTTCCCGGTTGGGTAAAGGTGACTTTACCCGTCCTGGTGTGATCGTCGCCAAGAACCCGGCAACGGAGATCGCGCGCTCACAGTAGCCCCTGCGCAGGCCGATGTGGGTGAGTCCAGCGCGACCGCCGGTAGTCAAATAGTGAATGTCGACCCGGCCTGGCGTCCCCCAACCCGGCTACTACTCTCCCTAGCCTTTACGGACAGCAGAGTCGGGAGGTGCGATGAGGCGTCGGTGGGGGCCGATCGTCACCGGTGTCGCGCTGGCGCTGACATTCGCGATCCTGGTGGGGCTCGGCACCGTCGGACCCGCCACACCGGGCGAGGGCGGCCCGGCGGCGCAGGCCGCGCCGCCGGACTGGATGCGCGCGCTGCGCCCGGGCGAGAAGCCGCCCCAGTTCGTGCTGTTCTCCTTCGACGGCGCCGGCTCGCACGACCACTGGCGCCGGATCCTGCCGCTGGCGGACAAGGTGGACGCGCAGGTCACCGGCTTCCTGTCCGGCATCTATCTGCTGGCCGACTCCCGTCGCGGCGAGTACACCGGGCCCGGCCACCCCTCCGGGCACGCGGCGATCAGCTTCGGCGGGTCCAGCCAGGAGGTCGACGCCCGCATCGCCGACCTCAACGAGGCCCTCGACCGCGGGCACGAGCTCGGCACCCACTACAACGGCCACTTCTGCGCGGGCAACGAGCCGAGCGGCAAGAACTGGTCCACCGCGCAGTGGAACGCCGAGCTGGACCAGTTCTTCGACTTCGTCAACGACGCGATCACCCATGGCCTGCTGGTCGACGAGAACGCGATCAAGGGCGGCCGGACCCCGTGCCTCGAGGGCGCCCTCGACACGCTGGCGCCCGCGCTCACCGAGCACGGCCTCACCTACGACTCCAGCCGCACCTCCGACGGCATCGCCTGGCCGCGGCAGCGGGCGGGCATCTGGGAGTTCGCGGTGCCGGTGGTCCGCGTACCCGCGCTGGGCGGCAAGCGGGTGGTCATGGCCGACTACAACCTCTGGTACGCGCTCAACGGCGCCCGCGAGGATCCCTCGCGGGACAAGGAGTTCACCGAGGTGACACTCGACACCTACCGGGCCGCGTACCAGGCGGCGCTGAACACCAACCGCGCGCCGCTGACCGTCGGCACGCACTTCAACGACTGGTCCGGCGGCGCGTTCAGCGCGGCGACCGAGCGGTTCATGGGCGAGGTGTGCGTGCGCGAGAACACCGTCTGCACCACGTACTCGCAGGTGATCAGGTGGATGAAGCTCCAGGACCCGGCGGTGCTGGACCAGTTCCGCTCGATGCGGCCCGCACAGGTCACCTGAGCCGCAAACGCAGCCACGCGAGCGCGGGCTCCGCCTGCATGCGCTGGAACCGCCGCAGCGTGGGCAGTCCCGGCGGGTCGGGCAGCAGGGAGCCGTGCAGGAGGAACCCGGCGACCGCGGCCAGCAACGAGTCGACCGCGGCCGGGTCGGCGCCGCGAGCGAGCGGCGAGGTCCGCCAGACCTCCGCCGGGTCCGGACCGCCCTGCATGACCACGCTGGGCAGCATGCCGAGCAGGTCGATCCACGGCGCGCCGACGCCCGCGTGCGGCCAGTCGACGAACAGCACGCGCTCCCCGGCCAGCAGGATGTTGTCCGCGCGAAGATCGCCGTGCACGAGCGTGTCGCCCGCGGCCGCCTCGGGCCAGTCCGCCTCCAGCGCGGCGAGCCGGTCCACGTTGTCGCGCGTCCACGGATCCAGCCAGGCGGCGAGCGCGGGGTCGGCCGCGAGCGAGCGCCAGCCGGAGAACAGGTCGGGGTCGGCAGCGAGCGGCGGCAGGTCGACCGGGCTCGGTGTGAGATCGCGCGCGAGTCGGACCAGAGCGTCGTGCACCCGGGCCCAGTCCTCGAGCCGCCACGGCAGCCGCGGGTTGTGCCCGTCGACCTCCTCGAACACGAGCGCGGCCCAGTCGTCGCCACCACCGTGCCAGAGCAGTCTCGGCGCGGCGACGGTCGCGGGCAGCCGGCCGGCGACGCACACCTCGCGCCGGTGGAAGGCCACGGCGTCCACGCTCTGCGCGGCGCAGATCGCCTTCGCGAACAACCGCCTGCCGTCCGCGAGCCGCAACCGCGCCGCGAAGCCCGGCGAGAACCCGCCGGGCTGGCTCACCGCATCGACGACGGCCGAGCCCAGCGCGACCTCGATCGACTTTCGTACCGTTTCCGGCAGCTCCGCCCAGGCGAGCCGGTTGCCGCCGACGCCGTCCCACACCATCGCCCGATGATCGCCGAACGTGGGCTGGCGCACATCTGGTTTTCTCGGGTGAAGCGAGGTCCGGCGGGCAGTGGGATGCTGTGCAGCGGTTTCACCGAGGGGAAGGACGAGGCGATGGCGACCTATCTGGTCACCGGCGCGACCGGACTGATCGGCAGGCACTTCGTGGCCGAGCTGCTGGCGCGGCCGGACACCGAGCGGGTGTGGCTGCTCGTGCGCGAGCGCTCCCAGGACAAGCTGGCCCTGGCCGCCCGCGACTGGCCGAACGTCGAGCGGACCCGGCCGGTGCTCGGCGACGTGCGCGAGCCGGGGCTCGGCGTGCGCGAGGACACGCTCGCGGAGCTGACCGGCAACGTCGACCACCTCGTGCACCTGGCCGCGCTCTACGACATCGCGGCCGACGACGACGCCAGCATCGCCGCGAACGTGGACGGCACCCGGCATGTCCTCGAGCTCGCGGCGACCGTGCGCGCCGGCTGCCTGCACCACGTGTCCTCGGTGGCGGTCGCCGGCGACTACAAGGGCCGGTTCACCGAGGAGATGTTCGACGCCGGCCAGCGGCTGGTCACCGCCTATCACCGGACGAAGTTCGAGTCCGAGCGGCTGGTCCGCACCCAGCGCGAGGTGCCGTGGCGGGTGTACCGGCCGGCGATCGTGGTCGGCAGCTCCGAGACCGGCGAGATGGACAAGATCGACGGGCCGTACTACTTCTTCGCCGCACTCGCCCGGCTGAGCTCGGTGCCGAGCGTGCCGCTGGTGTTGCCGGACATCGGCGACACCAACATCGTGCCGGTCGACTACGTCGCCAAGTCGATGGCGCACCTGGTCACCAAGCCAGGCCTGGACGGCCGCGCGTTCCATCTGGTCAACCCCGAGCCGCAGTCGGCGCGCAGCGTCTACAACGCCTTCGCCCGCGCGGCCGGCGCGCCCGTGGCCACCGCCGAGCTCGACCACCGGCTGTCGAACCCGCTGCTCGGCCTGGTCAAGCTCGCCGAGCACGTGCCGGGCGTGACGATCGCCCGCGACGCCGTGCTGGACCGGCTCGGCATCCCGCCGGTCCTGCTGACCACGCTGACGTTCCGGCCCGTGTTCGACTCGACAGAGACCCGCATGGAGCTGGCCGGCTCCGGTGTCGACGTGCCGCTCCTGGAGAACTACGCCGACGTGCTGTGGCGCTACTGGCGCGAGCACCTCGACCCGTTCCGCGCGCGCCGCCACGGCCAGCGCGGCGAGCTCGACGGCCGGCGCGTGGTGATCACCGGTGCCTCGTCGGGCATCGGGCGGGCGACCGCGCTGCGGGTCGCCGCGGCCGGCGGGGTCCCGCTGCTGGTCGCGCGCCGGCAGCCCGAGCTCGAGGAGGTCCAGGCGGAGATCGCCGCGGCCGGCGGGCAGTCCTTCGTCTACCCGTGCGACCTGACCGACGACGAGTCGGTGGCCAAGACGGTCGAGGCCATGCTGAACGAGCAGCCCGGCATCGACATGCTGGTCAACAACGCCGGCCGGTCCATCCGCCGCTCGGTGCAGCTGTCCTACGACCGCATGCACGACTACGAGCGCGCGATGGCGATCAACTACTTCGGCGCGGTACGGCTCATCCTCGCCCTGATGCCGCACATGATCGAGCGGCGGTTCGGACACGTCGTGAACGTGTCGTCGATCGGCGTGCAGGGCATCGCGCCGCGGTTCTCCGCGTACGTGGCGTCCAAGGCGGCGCTCGACTACTTCTCCAAGATCGTCGCCACCGAGACGCACGGCGCCGGGATCACGTTCACCACCGTGCACATGCCGCTGGTCCGCACGCCGATGATCCGGCCGACCAAGATCTACGACGCCTTCCCGACCAAGTCGCCGGAGCAGGCCGCGGACATGGTGATGGAGGCCCTGCTCGAGCGGCCCAAGCACATCGGCACGCCGACCGGCTGGGCCATCTCGGCCGCGTACACGGTGGCCCCGGGCCTGGTCGACGCGATCGCCTACCAGGGCTACCGGATCTTCCCGGACTCCACCGCGGCCGGCGGCACCGGCCGGATGAAGATCGGCAAGGGCGACCGCCACCTCGGTGCGGCGGCCACCGCCCTGGCCAAACTGACGAGAGGTTTCCACTGGTGATTACTGGCGCACACACGATCATGTTCGCGACCGACGCGGACGCGGCGCGCGGCTTCCTCCGCGACGTCCTCGGGTTGTCCAATGTGGACGCCGGCGGCGGGTGGCTGATCTTCAAGTCGCCGCCGGCCGAGCTCGCCGTGCACCCCACGGAGGAGTCGCCGAAGCACGAGCTGTATCTCATGTGCGACGACCTCGAGAAGACCATGGCCGAGCTGACCACCAAGGGCGTGGAGTTCACCAGCGAGGTGAGCGACGAGGGCTGGGGCCTGCTCACCTCGCTCGACGTGCCGGGCGCCGGCTCGCTGGGCCTGTACGAGCCGCGGCATCCCACCGCCCACGACCTGCCGTGACGTCAGTCCACTGTGGACAGACCGGAGAACGCCGCCGGACGATCCTGTTGCGGTCGGCACTCACGCGGGTACGGTCACGTCATGGCTGATGACCTCTCCGCGCCGGATGTCAGCTTCACCGTGGCACGTCACGGCTACGACCGTGCTCAGGTGAGAGCGTATGTCCACGAGCTGTTCGAGCGCGCGCAGCGGGCCGACGCCGACCGGATCGAGGCGCGCCAGCAGGCCGCCGAGTTCGAGGGCGAGCTCGAGATCGCCCGCCGGGAGGTCGCCGCGCTGTCCGAGCGGCTCGACGCGATCGGCACGCCCGACGCGGAGTCGACGGAGAGCTCGGCGCGCCTGATCGAGGTGGCGAAGGCGCAGGCCGGCGAGATCACCACGCGCGCGCGGGCCGCGGCGGACAGCTCGTGGGCCGCGGCGGAGAAGGCGTCGAGTGAGCTGCGGGAGCGCTACCGCAAGATGCTCGCCGAGCTGGACGACCAACACGCGGAGATCCACGCGACACACAAGTCGATCAGCGCCGCGGCGCGCACGCAGGCCGAGGAGCTGACCACGGTAGCCGAGCGCCGCCGCCGCGAGCTCGACTCGGCCGCCGAACGGGACCGGGTGCGCATCGACCGCGAGTTCTCCGAGTCGATGAACGCCAAGCGGTCGTCGCTGGAGCGGGAGCTGACGCAGCGCCGGGAGGCGTGCGTGGCCGAGGTCGAGGCGAAGCTGCGCGAGGCGGACGAGCAGGCCAAGGCCCGCCTCGAGTCGTTGACCGACCAGGTCGAGCGGCTGACCCTGGTGCGGGCGGAGCTCTCGGAGCGGCTGCGCGGGACGCAGGAGCTGCTGGCCCGCAGCGTCGACCTGCTCGAGCCCGCTGAGTCGGAGGCCGAGCTGGCGAGGGAGAACCCTTTCCCGATGCCCGAACAGCCGGGCACCGTGCGGCCGGACACCGAACCGCCGGGTACCGCGTCGTCGCCGGCCGCCGCGGAGTCGTCACCGACCGAGCCGGCCGAGTCGGCGACGGAGAAGAACGAGCCCGTGTCGAAGCAGGGTCTGCCGGTCGTCGACCCGGCGACCGCGAAGGCGTTGGCCAAGGTCGATCCGCCGACGCAGGTGAGCATGCCGGCGGTCAAGACGCATACGAAGCTGCTGCCGTCCGTCGAGCCGACGGACGAGCCGGCCACCGAGCCGCCCACGGTGCCCGCCACGCCGGCCGCCGAGAAGCCGGCCGACGCCTCGGGGCCGAGGCCGAACGGCGGCAACGGCAAGCGGGTGCCGCCGCAGCGCTCCCGCCGCTCGCATCCGGCGAAGCGCTGAGTGAGCCGTCAGGCCATGCCGTAGACCCGGGTCACCGGGATGCGAACCACCAGACGTCCGTCGTTGACCATGGCCTCGCGGTACTCGTCCCAGTCCGGGTGCTCGCCGGCGATCGCGCGGTAGACGTCGACCAGCTCGTCGACCGTCGCGTCGTCCGGGTCCTTCGCCACCGGCGTCAGGTCGGCGTCGCCCTCGGCCACCACGTACGAACGGAAGTTCGGCGTGGTCACGTAGAAGCTCGCTCGCGGCTCGCGGCGCAGGTTCGCGGTCTTCGCGCGGCCGTCGGTCACCGACACGCGGATGACACCGTCGGCGAAGGTGTACCCCACGTTGGACAGCTGCGGGCGGCCGTCTCGCTTGAGGGTCACCAGCACCCCGTTGTGGGAGCCGCTCAGCAGGTCGCGCAGACGATCGTCCATGCCGGCGATTCTGCAACCTCGACCATGGACGAGGTCAAGCGGCCTCGGTCCGCGACGCGGACGCGCAGGTCTCGAGGATGAGCGTGGCCACCTGCTCCGGCTCGTCGATCATCGGCACGTGCCCGCACCGGGGCAGCCATACGTGCCGGGCGCGCGGCAGCAGCTCGGCCGCCCGCCCGGCCTGCCGCGGCCACAGGATCCGGTCCCGGGTGCCCCACGCGACGGTGACCGGCACCGACGGCGCGGGCGCGGCGTAGGCGTAGCCCCGCCCGGCCGCCGCGACCAGGTCGAACGCGGGCGAGCCGACCATCGACACCAGGTCCGCGAGCATGATCTCGGCGCTCATCCGGGACGGGTGCCCGTACAGCAGACCGCCCGCGACCACCCGGAAGTACCGCCACCGCAGCAGCGCCGACCCGCCGGGCAGGCGGCCGCTGAGCCGGATCATCCGCAGCACCCACAGCGCCCAGGACCGGTCGCGCGGCGTCCAGAACCCGGCCGGCGCGAGCGCGGTCGCGGACGAGACCAGACCACGCGAGGCGAGCTCCAGGCCGAGCACCGCGCCCAGGGAGTTGCCCGCCACGTGCGGCCGGTCCAGGCCCATGTCCTCGAAGATGTCCGCGCACGCCTGCACCGCACTCGGCATGTCGTACCCGCGGCCCTCGGGCAGCAGCGGCGAGCGACCGAACCCCGGCAGGTCGACGGCGACCACGTCGTGCGCGCCGGCCAGCCGGTCCAGCACCGGCTCCCACGCCTGCCAGCGGTGTCCGATCCCGTGCAGGAGCACCAGCGGGCTGCCGCTGCCCCGCCGCTCGAAGGCGATCTCGATGGGCTGTCGGGTCATGGTCCAGCATGTTACCGCGATTTACACGTATTCGTCATGCAGCTGCCACCAGCTGCCGGGCTCGTTGTCGCCGCGGCCCGACTCCTCCCAGGCCTCCTGGCGGCCCATCGGCGTCAGGTCCAGCCAGCGCAGCGTGGAGAGGACGAACTCGCCGCCCCGGCCGGTCGTGAAGTACGTGCGGTACACCCGCTCGCGGTCGGCCTCGTCATCGCGGAGGAAGACACTGATGCCGAACTCGCCGCCCGAGCCCATGTCGTCCGCGAACGCGGTGGTCCCCGAGTACCAGGGCACGGTCCAGCCCATGCGGTCGCGGAACGGCTGGATCTGGGACTGCGGCGCGGGCGACGTCACGACCAGCGTGGTGTCCCGCGCGTGCAGGTGGCCGGTGTGGGCGATGTTGTCGACGATCATCGAGCAGCCGGGACAGCGGTGGTCGTCGCCGTCGAACAGCATGAAGTGGTAGACGATCAGCTGGCGCCGGCCGTCGAACAGATCGGACAGCGAGTGCTCGCCGCCGTCCGGCCCGGTGAACCGGTAGTCCTCGGTGATCTCGACCATGGGCAGCCGGCGCCGCTGCGCGTTCACCGCGTCCTGCGCGCGCATCGCGGCCTTCTCCGCGACGAGCAGCTCGTCGCGGGCGATCCGCCACTTCTCCGCCGGAACGATCTCGGGCAACGTCATGAGGATTCTCCTTGTGGTTTCAGGACTTGTGGACGTGGGCGGCGAGGTCGTCGAAGGCCGACCGCCAGCCGTCGGTGTGCCCGTCGCGGGACTCGACCGTCGCGAAGCCGGACTGATGGAAGGTCATCTCGGTCTTGCCGTCCCGGTCCGCGAAGGTGATGGTGACCAGGGTGTCCTCGTCCGGCTGGTTCTCCCGCGGGTCCCACCTGAAGCTGAACACCAGCCGCTCCGGCGGGACGACCTCGAGGTAGACGCCGCTCGCCCAGTGCTCGCCGCCCTCCTCGGGGTCGCGCATGCCGAACCGCCAGGCGCCGCCCTCGACGGCGTCCGCCTCGACGCCGGTCGGGGTGTAGCCGGCCGGGCCCCACCACTGTGCGAGGTGGGCCGGATCGGTCCAGCAGGCGAACACGAGCTCGCGCGGGGCGTCGAACACCCGGGTCAGCTCGAGCTCGTGGGCCGTCGCGGCGGCATCCATCGCGATGTCACTCCTCGTCGTCATTCTTCTGCTCCTCCTGCTCCCCGCGGAGCCTCCGCAGGTGTTCGGCGAGGCGGTCGAAGCTCTCCTCCCAGAACTGCCGGTAGGTCTCCAGCCACTCGTTCGCGTCCCGCAGCGGCGCCGGGTCGAGCCGGCACGGCCGCCACTGCGCCTCGCGGCCGCGGGCGATCAGCCCCGCGCGCTCCAGGACCTTCAGGTGCTTGGAGACCGCGGGCAGGCTCATCGCGAAAGGTTCGGCCAGTTCGGTGACCGTCGCCTCGCCAGTGGTGAGCCGGGCGAGGATCGCCCGGCGCGTCGGGTCGGCGAGGGCCGCGAACGTCGTGCTCAGCTGATCGACGATCATGTACTCAACCACCTAGTTAATTAACTGACCGGTTCAGCGTGCACCCGCACGTCGCCCGCTGTCAACCCCCCCGACCCGGGCGGGCGGGCGAAACCGCAGGTGGAAATGGACACCCGAATTAGGTGCCACGCTGAGTGTCAAATCAATTGCGAACAGTCGCGGTATGATGGCGGAAGAAAGTGCCGAGTCACGGTGCCCCCGACCGGATTCGAACCGGCACTCCACCCCTTTTAAGGGGGCTGCCTCTGCCAGTTGGGCTACGGGGGCAGGCGCAGCCTAGGGCGTGATCACCAGGCCGCGGACGGGTTCTGCACAACTTGGGTCCGCTGGACCAATCCCGGGTACGCCATTTAGCTGTACCCGAAGTGGGTTCCAAAGGCTACCCGGGGCAACCTAGTGCAACGCGGTGGAAATGCGCGCATCAGCTCCGGGAGACGCGGTCGAACTCGGCCCGCGGATTGTTGATCTGGCCCATCGAGATGACCTCACGCCGTAACAGTCCACTCAGTAACCAGTCGGCTACTACGCGGAATTTCCGGTTGAACGTGGGCACCCGCCCGACGTGGTAGCCGCGGTGCATGGCCCAGGCGATGAAGCCCTTCGCCTTGATGTTGTAGACGTCCGCGACTCCCTTGTGGAGGCCGAGGCTCGCGACCGACCCGACGTTGCGGTGCTTGTACTGCTTGGGCTCGCGGCCCCGCAGCACGGCGATGATGTTCTTGGCCAACACGTTCGCCTGGCGGACCGCGTGCTGGGCGTTGGGCGCGCACAGCGCGTCCGGGTCCTCCTCGATGCGGGACAGGTCGGGCACCGCGGCATTGTCGCCCGCGGTCCACGCATCGGCCACACCGTCCACCTGCAACGTGGGCTTCGCCCGCACCCGGCCGCGGTCGTCGAAGGGCAGGTCGGACGCGGCGATCACCGGGTTGGACTTCACGCCGGCGGTCCACACGATCGTGTCGCTGTCGAACTCCGTGCCGTCGGAGAGGACCACGTGTCCGTTCTCGAACGACTTGGCCAGAGTGGACAGATACACCTCGATGCCGCGCCGCTCCAGCTGCAGAACGGTGTAGACACCGAGGCTCTCCCGCACCTCCGGCAGGATCCGCCCGGCCGCCTCGACGAGCACCCAGCGCAGATCGGACGGATCGATGTTCTCGTAGTACCGGGTGGCGTAGCGGGCCATGTCCTCGAGCTCGGCGAGCGCCTCGATGCCGGCGAACCCGCCGCCGACGAACGTGAACGTCAGCAGCTTGCGGCGCAGGTTCTCGTCGACCGTGCTGCTCGCCGCGTCCAGCCTGGACATCACGTGGTTGCGCAGGTAGATGGCCTCGCCGATGGTCTTGAACGCGATGCCCTGCTCGGCGAGCCCGGGGATCGGCATCAGCCGGGCCACCGAGCCGAGTGCCACGACGAGCACGTCGTAGTCGAGGTCCTGTTGTTGGCCGTCCGGAGTCTCGACGGTCACCTTCTTCGCCTCGTGCACGATCTTGGTGACGCGGGCGGTGAGCACGTGGCAGCGCTTGAGCGTCCGGCGCAGCGGGACCACCACGTGCCGCGGCTCGATCGCGCCGGCCGCCGCCTCGGGCAGGAACGGCTGGTAGGTCATGTGCGGCTGCGGATCGACGACGGTCACGGAGGCCTCGCCGCCGCGCAGCCGCCGCTGCAGGCCGAGTGCCGCGTAGAACCCGACGTACCCGCCGCCGAGTATCAGGATCCGTTCCGACTTACCTCTCCCCATGCCTCCATGGTGGCACCTCTACCTGGTCAACGCCCGTCCGCCTCGGTGTGAGAGTCGTCGCGGCCGTGCCGGTCCGACTGCCGTTTCGACTGCCGGTGCCACAAGGCGACGACCACCGCGATCACCACCAGGCCGGCCAGCGCCACGACCTCCAGCAGCGCGGGAGTCTGGCCGGCCGGCAGCAGCGCCGCCGCCCCGACGAAGGCGAACACGACGGCCTGCACGACCACGAAGCGGATGGCGGGCCGGACGAACGCCTTCGGGTGCACCCGCGCCCGCACCGGCACGACGCCGGCGATCGCGCAGGACAGGTGGAACAGGTGCACCGCGGGGATCAGCGCCAGCACCGCCGGGCGCAGCGGGTCGTCGCCGGTCAGCGCCGCCAGCAGGGCCGCGCCGACGACGACGGCGATCGGCACCGGGGAGGCGGGCGCGTACACCGAGGCGAGGATCGCCGGCCCGAGGATGAACAGCGCGCCCCACATCGCGCCCTCCGTTGACGGGATGGCCACCACGAGCGACCCGGTCGCCAGCACCGCTGCCCGCAGCAGCCAGCCCGGTGCACCGCGCCCCAACCGAGGCACGTCGACGTATGCCGGGGCGCTCACAGTTCCGCCTCCCCGGAATTCAAGGTGTTGGTCGCCTCGGGCAACAAGCGTTCGGCCCGGTCACGTACTTGTGGCTGGCTTGCATCACGTTCCCCTGAGGTGACGGTTCCGGAGGTCGACAGGTGTCTCATCGGCGGACCCTTGGGCGGCGGCGGGCGGCGCGCAGCAGCGTGCCGACCGCGGAGCCGTCCTCCCACCGCGCGACGGGCACGCCGTGCTCGGCGAGCACCGCGAGCCGGACCCGCTGCTCGGCGACGACGATCTGGCGCACCGCCTCGCCCCACGGGGTCGTGGGGTCCGCCTCCAGGTCGACCGGCAGCAGGTCGACGGCGAGCACCAGGTTCCCCCGCCGCGCGGCCCGCACGGTCAGGTCGACGAGCTTGTCCTCCAGGAACGGGGACAGCACCACGATCGTCGCGCCCGGCGGGTACTGCGAGGCGAGCAGCACCGGCTCTCCCGAGCCGGTCACCCGCTGCGTGGCGAGCACGAGCGAGTGGCGGATCCGCTGCAGCTGCCGCTTGCCCGTCCCGGCCCGCGTCCCGCCGCGCGGGTGGCCGAGGTCGACCACGCCGACCCGGTCGCCCTGCCGCAGGAACGCCGCCGCGAGCGAGCACACCGCGCGCACGCCGGTGTCGAGGCTGCCGCCCACCCGGGCCTGCGAGCCGTGCGCCACCTCCGCCCAGTCGCCCATCGCGGCGCCGACGTCGAGCGTGGTGTCCAGCGCCAGCACCAGGTCCGCGTCGGCCTCGGCGTGCCGCTCGCGGACATGCAGCGTGCCGGGCACCAGCGCGCCCCCGGTGGCCGCGGTCGCGCGCAGCGAGACCCGCCAGTCGACGCGGCGCAGCCGGTCGCCGGTCTGGAACGGCCGGATGTCGCGCAGCTCCATGCCGTCGCCGGGACGCGCCGAGCGGTGCGCGCCGACGAGCCCGGCGGCGCGCGGCGGCAGCGGGCCCGCTGGCAGCGGC
>NZ_JBOHGA010000104.1:0-20674 GCF_050699915.1 Actinophytocola sp. | reverse complement strand
GTCCCCCGCCGCGCCGGTCCACGCCGCCGGCCCGGCCCGCGACGCGGCTGATCGGCCGCGAGGCGCAGGTCGCGTCGATCCACCGGCTGCTCGCGGCCGAGCGCCTAGTCACCGTCGTGGGGCCGGGTGGGGTCGGCAAGACCAGGGTGGTGCTGGAGGTCGCCCGTCCCGGCGACGCGGCGACGATGCTGTCGCTCGCCCCGGTCACCGCGCCGGCCGCCATCCCGCACGCGCTGGCGTCGGCGCTGAACCTCAGCGTAACCTCCGGCGACGTCCTCGCCGCCTGCGTCGCCGTGCTCGGCGAAGACCCGGGCCTGCTGGTGATCGACAACTGCGAGCACCTGCTCGACGCGGTCCGCGACCTGGTCGGCGTCCTCCTCGCCGGCTGCCCGCGCCTGACCATCCTCGCGACCAGCCGCGAACCGCTCGGCCTCGCCGAGGAGTACACCTTTCGCCTGTCCCCGCTGCGGCTCCCGCGCGAGTCCACGGCCGACGATCTCGCCCGGGTGCCGTCGGTCGCCGTGTTCCTCGACCGCGCCGGCCGGGTCCGGCCCGTCGAGCCGGCGGACCTGCGCCTCGTCGCCGACATCGTCCGCCGCCTGGACGGCATGCCGCTGGCCATCGAGCTCGCCGCCGGCCGGCTGTCCACGTTCTCCCTCGCCGACCTGCACGCACGGCTCGACCGCTCGCTCGACCTGCTCGGCGGCGGCCGGCCCGCCGCCGATGCCCGGCACCGGACGCTGCGGGCGACCGTCGAGTGGTCCTACCGGCTGCTGTCGGCGGACGAGCAGCGGCTGTTCCGGCACCTGTCGGTCTTCGTCGACGGCGTCGACCTCGCCACGGCCGAACGGCTCGCGGCGGACCTGATCCCCGACGACGAGCCGGGACGCGCGCTGTCTCGGCTCGTCGACGCCTCCATGATCGACGCCGAGTTCACCGGGGACACGCGATACCGGATGCTGGAGACGCTGCGGGCGTTCGGGCTCGACCGGCTGGCGGCGGCCGGGGAGGACGATGCCGCGGCGACCGTGCTGGTGCGGTGGGCGGTCGAGCTGGCCACCGGCTTCGAGCAGGCGGTGGCCACCGAGCGCGAGCCGTCGGCCGACGCCCTCCTGCGTCGCGAGCTGCCCAACCTGCGCGCCGCGTGGCGGCTGACCCGCGACCGCGGCCTGCACGACGACGCCGTCACCCTGGTCACCGCGTTGTTCGACGCCATCACCTACCGCGACCTCGTCGAGCTGCGCGGCTGGGCGGTCGACCTGGCCGACGACTCCTCGATCGCCGCGCATCCACGCGCGGCCCAGGTACTGGGCACGGCGGCCGAGGCCTCCTACCAGAGTGGCGACCAGGTCCGGGCCGAGCGGTTCGCCCGGGCCGGGCTCGAGCTCGCCACCGACACGCGAGGCAGGTGGCTGTGCCTGATGGTCCGATCAGTGGTCGCCCTGGCGCGCGGCGCCTACCCGGAGGTCGTCGAGCTCTCCCTGGCCGCCATGGCGCTCAGCACGACTCCCCGGGAGAACCTGGGCATCGCCGCGCTCGCCCTCGCCTACGGCGGCGACCTCGACCACGCGCGGACCCTGAACCGACGCGGCATCGACGGGGCGCTCTCCCCGACGATGCTCGCCTGGGGCGCCTATGTCGGCGGCGAGATCGACAGCCTCGCCGGCCACCCCGAGCAGGCCGAACGGCACTACCTGCGCGCGATCGACCTCGCCCGCGCCTCGGGCGCCACCTTTCTCATCGGCGTGGCCACCGTCGGACTGCACGCCGTCCGCGCCACCGCGGGCCGCGTCCACGACGCCCTCCACGGCTACCGAGAGGCGATCGACTACTTCGCCCGCACCGGCAACTGGACCCACCAGTGGACCACCCTGCGCAACCTCGCCAACCTGTTGCGCCGGCTCGACGACCACGAGCCGGCGGCGGCGCTCGACGCCGCCGCCGACCGTGGCCTGGACGCGTCCGCCACCGACGACGGGCGCACAACTCCGACTCCCAGCCGGGCCGCGGTGCTCGGGCTGGCTCGGGACGCGATCGACCGCCACCTGTCGGCCGCGGTCGGCTCCGGCGCGCCGTGATCGATCCCGGTGTCGCCGCGACGCCGGTCAGACGAACAACGGGTCGTCGATGGCCCATCGCCAGGTGCCGTCCGGCTGTCGCCTGGCGACCTCGGCGGTCGTGCCGGCCGCCTGCCCTTCGCCGTCCGGGGTGTTGACCCGGGCGCGCCAACTGGCCGACATCAGGGCGATGTTGCCGGCGACGAGCACCTTGCGGGTCTCGCCCTCGATGTGCTCGATCGTCTTCAGCAGCTCGTCGACCATCGCGCGTAGCGCGGCCTCGCCGGTCCGTGACGTGCCGTCCAGGTGTTTCGCCACGCCGTCGGGCTCGTAGAGCGCCATCAACGCGTCGGCGTCCTTGTCGTTGATCGCGGCCTCGAACAGCGTGTGCAGTTCGACGGGTTCGGTTGCAGGCATCGTGTTCCTCCTCGTTCTCCTGGTCACCGATCCTGCGTGGCGACGCGCGAGCGGCGCCATCCCGCGTTTCCGGGGGTTCTCCCCCGCCGGTGGCTCGGCGATACTCGACCGGTGAAGTCCCACGACGCGGCCAGAGCGGCGATCGAGGACGCGTGCGCCACCGCCCGGTCCCTGCCCGACCTGTTCGCCGGCGCGGCGCCCGTCCTGGCCCGGGCGGTGCCCAGCGACGCGTACTGCCTGAACAGCCTGGATCCCGGCACGCTGCAGGAGACCTTCGCCCACCACAGCCTCCGTCCCACGCCGGACGTCCTCACCAGGTTCTTCGCGATCGAGGCCAGCCGGGACAACGTCAACGCGGTGTCCGCTCTCGCGGGCGACCCTTTCGGCGCGGCGACGCTGCACGAGGCCACCGGAGGGAACCCGGCACGCAGCGCCCGTTACCGCGACGTGCTGATGCCGCTCGGCCTCGCCCGCGAGCTACGCGTCGTGATCAGGGACCGGGGCGTCCCGTGGGGCGTGGTGAACCTCTTCCGCGACGGCGGGTCGCCCGACTTCTCCGCCGAGGAAGCCGGCTTCGTCGCCTCGCTCGGCCGGACGCTCGCCGACGGCATCCGGCGCACGCTGCTGCTCGACGCGGTCGACGCCCCACCCGACTCCGCGCCCGGCGTGCAGGTCATCGACCTGACCCGACCGGACCGGACCCTCCATCGCTCGCCGGTCGCCGCCCGCTGGCTCAGCGAGCTGGACAACGCCGACTGGCACGTGGCCAGGATCGCCCAGCAGGCGCACGCGAGCGGGGAGATGGCGTCGATCCGGGTGTGCTCCCGCAACGGTCGCTGGCTGACCCTGCACGCCGAACCGTACGGCGGCACCCTCGTCTCCGTCGTCATCGAGCCCACCCGGCCGGCGGAGCTCGCCCGCCTCGTGGTCGAGGCCTACGGCCTGTCCGTCCGCGAGCGGGAGATCGTCCAGCTGCTCGCCAACGGCCACACCAACGGCGAGATCTCCCGGCTGCTGCGGCTGTCCAGCCACACCGTCGGCGACCATGTCAAGAGCATCTTCGCCAAGCTGACCGTGCACAGCCGTGCCGAGCTCACCTCACGCCTGTACTTCGGTCCAGCACCGGAGAGACCGGTGAGACGAGCACTCGTGTGAGTCGCGACGTCGGGGCCACTCGACCAGCGGCCGACGGCTCCGACACCGGTCCGCTCGCGCGGCGGCTGGGCACCGGTGACGCGGTGGTCATCGGCCTGGGTTCGATGGTCGGCGCCGGTGTGTTCGCGGTGTTCGGACCGGCTGCCGGCGCGGCGGGGAGCGGGCTGCTGGTCGGGCTGGCCGTCGCGGCGGTGATCGCCTACTGCAACGCCACCGCGTCCGCGCAGCTGGCGGCCGTGTACCCGATGTCGGGCGGCACCTACGTCTACGGCCGGGAGCGGCTCGGGCACTGGTGGGGCTTCACGGCCGGATGGGGGTTCGTGATCGGCAAGACGGCCTCGTGCGCGGCCATGGCGCTCACCTTCGCCACCTACGCCGTTCCCGGCCCGGCCTGGGCGCAGCGGGCCGTCGCGGTGGTAGCCGTCGTCGGCCTGGCCGCGCTCAACTACCGAGGCGTCACCAGGACCGCGCTGTTGACCCGGGTCCTGGTCGCGGCGAGCCTTGTCGCGTTGACGGCGGTCGTGGTCGGGATCGCGGTCGGCGGCCGCGCCGGCTCGGCCAGTCTGGGCGGGGTCCTCGACACCGGTGGCGTGTACGGGATTCTCCAGGCCGCCGGGTTGTTGTTCTTCGCGTTCGCCGGCTACGCCCGCATCGCCACCATGGGCGAAGAGGTCCGGGATCCACAGCGCACCATTCCGCGCGCCATCCCGATCGCCTTCTTCGTCACCGCCGCAGTCTATCTCGTCGTGGGCGCGGCGGCACTGCTGGCCGCGGGTCCGGAGCAGCTCGCGGCCGGCAGCGCGCCGCTCACGACCGCTGTCGACGCCGCGGGCGCCGGCGGGCTGGCTCCGGTGGTGCGCGCCGGTGCGACCTTGGCCGCACTGGGCGCGCTCCTGGCCCTGATCGCCGGTGTCGGGCGCACGAGCCTCGCCATGGCCCGCAACCGCGACCTGCCCGGCTGGCTGGCCGCGGTGCACCCCCGCCACCGGGTTCCACACCACGCGGAGATCGCGCTCGCGGTCGTGGTCGGCGCGGCGGTGGCCATCGTGGACCTGCGCGACGTGATCGGCTTCTCGTCGTTCGGCGTGCTGGTCTACTACGCCATCGCCAACGCCGCGGCCTTCACCCAGCCGAGCGAACAGCGACGGTGGCCCCGCTGGCTCAACGCCCTCGGGCTCGTCGGCTGCCTGGTCCTCGTGGTGACGTTGCCCTGGCAGTCGGTGCTGGCCGGTGTGGTGATGTTCGCGGTCGGACTCGGCGGACGAGCCGTCGTCATGGTCGCGCGCACCCGACGATCACGACGCGCGATACCAATCAATCTGGATTGATGTATTCTCCTGTCATGCGCGCCAAGCCCGAACCGGACGTGTCGGCGCCACCGCCCGGCTTCCTGCGACTCACCGGACATCCGCTGCGGTGGCGGTTGTTGAGCGAGCTCGCGCGCGGCGACCGACCGGTCCGCGAGCTCACCGAGCTGCTCGACCAGCGACAGAGCCTGACCTCCTACCACCTGCGCCAGCTGCGCGCCGCCGGCCTGGTGACCATGCGGCGGAGCTCGGCCGACAAGCGCGACACGTACTACGGCCTCGACCTGCCCGCGTGCCGTGACCTCCTCACCCAGGCCGGCTCCGCGCTGCACCCAGGTCTGCGCCTTGTGCCCGCCGAGCTGCCCGCTCCGGCGACCGACGACAGGACACCCGTGCGGGTGCTCTTCCTGTGCACCGGCAACAGTTCCCGTTCGCAGATGGCCGAGGCGCTGCTGGGGAGGCTCGGCGGGGCGCGGGTCGAGGTGGCGAGCGCGGGTAGCCATCCCAAGGCGCTGCACCCCAACGCCGTGCGGGTGATGCGGGAACGTGGCATCGACATCGGCGACCAGCGGTCGAAGTCGCTCAGCGAGTTCACCGACGAGCGGTTCGACCACGTGATCAGCCTGTGTGACCGGGTGCGGGAGGTCTGCCCCGAGTTTCCGGGTTCCCCGCGGGTCTCCCATTGGAGCATCCCCGACCCGGCGGCCGAAGGTGGCCACCGGGCGTTCGTGCGCACGGCCGACGAGCTCGAGTCACGGATCCAGTTCCTGTTCTCCGCGATCGAGCACACCACGACGAACTGAGAGGTGTCGCGATGCCCGACCACAATGCCGACCTCGTCAACGTCCGGTACATGGTGGACGACGTCGAGAGCGCCGTCGACTTCTACACCAAGCACCTCGGGTTCACGCTCAGGATGAGCGCCGCACCGGCGTTCGCCGACGTCCTGCGCGGCAACCTCCGGCTGCTGCTCAGCGGGCCGAAGAGCTCGGCGGGCCGGCCGATGCCCGACGGCACGACACCCGAGCCGGGTGGCTGGAACCGCATTCATCTCATCGTGGACGACATCGCCGCCGAGGTCGCCCGACTCCGCGCGGCGGGCCTCACGTTCCGCAACGACATCGTGTCGGGCCCCGGCGGCCGGCAGATCCTCCTTCAGGACCCGGCAGGCAACGTCGTCGAGCTCTTCCAGCCGGCCGCCTGAGCCGCCTTCGTCGCACCGGATGCTCGTCCGTGGCGGGTCAGACGGCGTGGCGGGAGCGAGCGCGGGCCAGCCCGCCGAGGACGACGGCGACCAGCCCGAGGACGAGCGCCACGAAGCCACCGACAATTCCGGAGCCGGAGCCGGGTCCGCCGTCGGCGGCGGCCACGACCAGCCCGCCGGCGAGCACACCGGCCAGCCCCGAGGCCAGGGCGACGATGGGTGCTCGTCGCCCGCCGCTGGTCGCGCCGTGTCTGGCGGCGCGCGCCAGGGCGATGCCGCCGACGATCACGCCGGCCAGCGCCATCAGTGCGGCGAGGCTGGCCACGAGCCGGCCGGAGGTCAGGGCGTAGGTGTCGGCGGCGGCGGACAGGTTGATGAACATCGGGTTCTCCCTTTTCGTCTCGAATACGGATGTCGCCGATGATGGCCGCCCGGCCCATGGCCGGTCGTCTGGCGAACGCAGGCAGTTCGCGCTGCCGCTGACGCCGCACGCGGCTGCCGCGAACGCGGTAGGAACCGTGCGGATACCGCGGCCGCGGTAGGCAGCTGATCCCCTGTGCGCAGGAGGTCTCCGCGGCGACCTCCGGTTAGGGTCCGAGGCGTGAGCAGGGAACGGATCGGCGTCCGGGACTGGGTGATCGCCGCCGGCGTGGCGATCACCCAGCTGGTCGCCGGACTGTCGGGCCAGCACCCCGCCACGAGCGCCGTCCCGCTGGGCTACGCGCTGCTGGTCGCCGGTGGTGTGGCGCTGGCCGCGCATCACCGGGCTCCGGTCACCGTGCTGGTCGTGACGGGGTCGTGCGCGCTGGGGCAGCAAGCCGCCGGTTTCGACGTGCCAGCTGTCGCGTACCTGTTCGCGGTGTACGCCGCGGTACGGGCGGGGCACCGGATCCTCACGGTGGCGGGTTCGGTGATCTTGCTCGTCGCGCTGCCGCTCGCGATCCTGGTGTCGGCTCGCGACGCGTCCCTGAGCGAGGCGATGACGCAGGCCCGCGGCGCCCTCGAGATCGCCTGGCTGATCGCCGCCGGTGCGGCGGGTGAGGCGCTGCGGCAGGCCGAGCGGCGCGCGGACGAGGCCGAGCGCACCCGCGAGGAGACCGCGCGACGGCGCGCCGACGAGGAGCGGCTGCATCTGGCACGCGAGCTGCACGACTCACTCACCCACCAGATCTCCGTGATCAAGGTGCAGGCCGAGGTCGCCGTCCACCTGGCCCGCAAGCGAGGTGAACAGGTGCCGGAGGCGCTGTTGGCGATCCGGGAGGCCGGTCGGGAGGCGGCCCGGGAGCTGCGAGCGACGCTGGAGGCGCTGCGCGACGACGACCCGAACCCACCGCGTGGCATCGGCCAGATCCCGAACCTGGTGCAGCGGGCCCGCTCGGCCGGGCTGGACGCGACGCTGACGATCGAAGGCAGCCGAGACGTGCCGGCCGCGGTGGACCGGACCGCGTACCGCATCGTTCAGGAGTCGCTGACCAACGTCGTCCGGCACGCCGGCGCCGCCACCGCGACGGTCCACATCGACTACCAGCCCGACGCGCTGGTCATCAGGGTCGAAGACGACGGCACGGCGACGCCGGACAGCGCGCCGGTACACGGCGTCGGGCTGCTCGGGATGCGCGAACGGGTGACCGCGCTCGGCGGTCGGCTGGAGGCCGCACCACGCGGCGAGGGCGGCTTCGCCGTTCGAGCCGAACTTCCCGTCGCCGCCGAGCATCCCGTCGACGCCGAGCCTCCCGTCGACAGTGCGGACCGAGCAGCGGACCAGACGTCATGATCCGTGTCCTGCTGGTCGACGACCAACCGCTCATCCGCAGCGGGTTCCGGGCGCTGCTCGACGTCGAGGACGACATCGAGGTGGTGGCCGAGGCCGCCGACGGTAGCGAGGGCTTGGCGCTGGCCCGGGAACACGTGCCCGACATCGCGGTCATGGACATCCAGATGCCGCTCGTCGACGGCATCGAGGCGACTCGGCGCATCGCCGCGGACCCGGCCCTGGCGCGGGTGCACGTCGTCATCCTGACCAACTACGGGCTCGACGAGTACGTCTTCGACGCCCTGCGGGCCGGCGCGGCCGGGTTCCTGGTCAAGGACATCCACCCCGAGGACTTCCTGCACGCGGTCCGCGTCGCCGCGCGCGGTGACGCCCTGCTGGCACCGTCGATCACCCGCAAGCTGATCGACCGGTACGTCACCCAGCCGCCCGGACCCGTTGCCGACGCGCGGCTGAAGGAGCTGACCAACCGCGAACGCGAGGCCGTCGTCCTGGTCGCGCGGGGCCTGTCGAACGACCAGATCGCCGACCGCATGGTGATCAGCCCGCTGACCGCGAAGACCCACATCAACCGGGCCATGACCAAACTCCACGCCCGCGACCGCGCGCAGCTCGTCGTCTTCGCGTACGAGTCCGGCCTGGTCGCCCCACGCGACGCCTGACGTCAACGCTGGTAGAAAGATCAGATGGACATCGAGCGCCGCGTCTCGCTCCGGTTCGGCAGTGAGGCCGTGGAGTCCGCGACACACACCAACCTGTCGGCGGTGCGCACCGACGGCGACTTCCTCTGGGTGGCCGGCGACGAGACCGCGACGGTGGAACGCTTCAGCCTCACCGACACCGGCGAGTACGCCGACCACGTGACCTTCGACCTCGCCGACGTCGTGACGCTGCCCGGCGAGCCGGGCGACGAGGTCGACGTCGAAGGACTCGCTCGCCACGGCCCCTATCTCTGGGCCGTCGGCTCGCACAGCAGCAAGCGCAAGAAGATCAAGTCGGACCACTCCGACACCAAGGCGGCGAGCCGGCTGGCCCGGGTGAGCAAGGAGCCGGGCCGGCGAGTCCTGGCGCGCCTGGCCATCGCCGACGGGCAACCGGTCACGGAGACCCCGGACGGGCACCACAGTGCGGCGCTGGGCAAGCCGGGGATCCTCGACCTGCTCGACGACGACGAACACCTCGCGCCGTTCCTCGCCATTCCGGGCAAGGACAACGGGTTCGACATCGAAGGCGTCGCGGTGGACGGCCGGCCGGGCCGGGAACGACTGTTCGTGGGGCTGCGCGGTCCCGTGCTGCGCGGCTGGGCGGCGGTGCTCGAACTCGCGCCACGCGAGAAGGACGGGGAGTTGTCGTTGGCTCCGCTCGACGGCGACGCGCGGTATCGCAAGCACTTCCTCGACCTCGACGGCCTGGGAGTCCGCGACCTCTGCCGGCACGGCGACGACCTGCTGATCCTCGCCGGCCCCTCGATGGCTCTGGACGGGCCGGTCCGGGTCTACCGATGGCGCGGCGCCGCCCTGATCGACGCACCCGAGGTGGTCCACCGCTCGGAGCTGCACCACGAGCTCGACCTGCCCTTCGGCACGGGCACCGACCACGCCGAGGGCATCGCCGTGCTTCCCGGCGACGAGCTCCTCGTGGTCTACGACAGCCCCGACCCGGCGAGGATGCCGAAGCGCGGCACGGTGCTCGCCGACGTCGTGCGCCTGCCGGGCTGACTGGCTGTCGAACCGGCACGGCATCGACGCGGTTAGCTCGCCGCCGGGTGATCGTGTAAGCTGCTGCTGGTCGTTAGTTTTGTGTTCGTATTCTGTGCGCTCGCGAAACGTTTTGTGCGGGCGTTGTACTTCTCCAAGCAGGTTGGAGCGGCCCGTCGCAGACAACCCGGCTCGCCGTGCCCCGCGGTGTTCCGCTCACCATCGCTTGTCTGAGGAGTAATCATGGCCCAGGGTGTCGTGAAATGGTTCAATTCCGAGAAGGGCTTCGGCTTCATCGCCCCCGAGGACGGTAGCGCCGACGTGTTCGTGCACTACTCGGAGATCCAGGGCGCCGGCTTCAAGTCGCTCGAGGAGAACCAGCGCGTGCAGTTCGAGGTGGGCCAGGGCCAGAAGGGCCCGCAGGCCACCGGCGTCACCATCATCTGATCTAGGAGTCCATGCACCGGGCACGAACGCCCGGACGTGGTCGGCATCACCGGCAGGCCCGCAGCACGAAGCGGGCCTGCCGGTTTGCTGTGCGCGCGATCTCAGCCGATGAAGCCCTTGTCCCGCAGCCAGTCCGCCGCCACCTTGGCCGGTGCGGCGCCCTCGACGCTGACTCGTTCGTTCAGCGCGAGCAGCGTCTTGTCGTCGAGCGCCTCGGCGATCGGGGTGAAGACGTCCTCGAGGCCGGGGTACTTCGTCGCGAGCTCGGAGCGGATCGTGATCGCCGGGTTGTAGATTGGGAAGAACGACTTGTCGTCCTTCAGCACCACCAGGTCCTGCGCGGGGATCCGGCCGTCGGTCGACGCCACCGAGCCGAAGTCACAGGTCTTTCCCGAGCCGATCTCGGTGTAGACGACGGCGTCGTTGACCTCGTGCCGCTGCGCCTTCGGCAGCGTGAAGCCGTACATCTCGCTCAAGCCGGGCAGGCCGTCGTCACGGCTGTTGAACTCCGGGCCCATGCATGTCGAGGCCGCCTCCGGGTTGGACTTCGCCAGTGCCGCGTAGTCCGAGATCGTCTCGATGCCGGTCTCCTCCGCGGCCGCGCGGTTGGCGGCGATGGCGTAGGTGTCGTTGCCCGGCGAGCGAGCCCACCAGGTGATGTCGTTCTCGGCGTCGAGCGTCTTGACCTTGTCGAACAGCTGCTCCGGGTCGGTCACCCGGTCGGTCTGTTTGAGGAAGGACACCCAGGCGGTGCCGGTGTACTCCCAGTACAGGTCGATCTGACCGGTCGTGAGCGACCGCCGGACCGCGTCCGTCCCGGTGATGTTCGTCTTGTCGGCCGGATCGGCACCGGCGGCCTGCAGCGCGAGGATCGCGATCTGGCCGAGCACCAGCTGCTCGTCGAACTCCTTCGACCCGACGGTGATCGCGACCCCGCCGAGCTCGTCGATCTTCTCGATGGAACCGGCGCCGGTCTCGGCCTTGGTGGACTCGTCCTCCAACGTGCAGCCGGCGGCCAGCAACGCGAGGCTGGCGACGACGGCGACGACGGAATAGCCGCGCATGGGACTTCCTCCTCGGATCAGATTCCCTTGGGTCGCAAGAACGTCTCGGCCAGCAGTCCGAGCCAGTCGGCGAACAGGGCGAGCGCGGCCACCAGCACCCCGAAGGTGACACTGATGACCGGCCGGTTCAAGGTGAGGCCGGTGAACAGGCCCTCCCCGAGCCCGCCGCCGTCGATGAGGGCGGCCAGCGGTGCGCTGGCGACGGTCAGTACCAGGGCGGTGCGGACGCCGGCGAGGATGACCGGCACGGCGAGCGGCAGTTCCACCGTGAACAGCACCGCGAGCCGCGACAGCCCCATCCCGCGGGCGGCCTCGGTCAGCACCGGGTCGACGCCCTCGATGCCGACCATGGTGTTGCGCAGCACCGGCAGCACGGCATAGGCGACCAGGGCGATCACCGCGGTGCCGACGCCGATGCTGATCACGAGAGCTAGCAGGACGATCAGACCGATGGACGGGATGGCCTGGCCGAGGTTTCCGAGGCTGAGCACCACCAGCCGCCCGGCGCGGCTGCGCGAGAGCGAGACGGCGATGCCGAGTGGAATCGCGATGGCGATCGTGAGCGCCGTACAGATCAACGTCAACACGACGTGCTCGAGCACCTGGGACCCGATCACCTCGCCGTTGACGTTGCGCGCCTCGATCGAGTCGAGTTGTTGTCCCCACGTCCACAACCACAACACCAACAGACCCACCACGAGCAGTGCGGGGCGCGCCAGCAGGCCTGCCCGGCGGGGCCGTCCCGTTCCGCGTGCGGCCCTGGCCGGGCGCGCGGCCTCGACCGACGCCGTCATGGCTGGCCGGCTTTCCCGACGGCCGTACCCATCACCGTCTGCAGGTGCAGCGACCCGAGCACCTTGGCGTCGTCGCCGAAGTCGTCGGTGACCAGTACGACGTCGCTGCCCTCGCCGAGCATCAGGTCGAGCGCGTCGCGCGCCGTCGCCTCGACCACGATTCGCGGCAGCCCCTCGGCTCGCGGTGCGGGGGCCAGCTCGACGTCGCGCAGCCGCAGCAGCGCCAGCTTCTTCAGCTGTCCCCCGGCGCCGATGAAGCTGGCGACGTAGTCGTCGGCGGGGGCGGCCAGGATCGTCTCGGGCGTGTCGTACTGGGCGATCACCGACCGCGGCCTGAGCACGGCGATCCGGTCACCCATCTTGAGCGCCTCGTCGAAGTCGTGGGTGACGAACACGATGGTCTTGCGGACCTCACGCTGGAGCCGCAGGAACTCGTTCTGCAGGTGGTCCCTGGTGATCGGGTCGGTCGCGCCGAACGGCTCGTCCATCAGCATCACGGACGGGTCGGCCGCGAGCGCCCTGGCGACGCCGACCCGCTGCTGCTGACCGCCGGACAGCTCACGGGGGTAGCGCCGCGCGTAGTCCGCGGGCAGGCCGACCAGTTCCAGCAGCTCGGCGACCCTGGCCCGGACCCGTGACCTGCTCCAGCCGAGCCGCTTCGGCAGCAGACCGATGTTGTCCTCGATCCGCTTGTGCGGGAACAGGCCGATCTGCTGGATGACGTAGCCGATGTCGCGCCGGTGCTGGTCGGGATCGAGTGTGAGCACGTCGGTGCCGCCGATCGTGATCGTGCCCGAGGTCGGCTCGATCAGCCGGTTGATCATCTTCATCGTCGTGGTCTTGCCGCAGCCCGACGGTCCGACCAGGACGACGACCTCGCCGGCGGGAATGACCATCGACACCGCTTCGACGGCGGGCTCCGCCTGCCCGGGATAGCGCTTCGTGACGTCGGTGAGCTCGATGGTCTCGCCGGGGCGGCCGGTGGGTTCAGGCACGTAGCCCCCGTGAGGTCGTGTACTTGGCGACGCCGGCGAGCGCCAGGTCGAACAGGAGGGCGAGCACGACGATGCCGAGGGTGCCGGTGAGCACCTGGTTGAGTGAGTTGGCGCCGCCGAACCGGCCGAGCCCGTTGAAGATCTGGTTGCCCAGTCCGGGGCCCTTCACCCAGGCGCCGATGGCCGCGATCCCGATGATGATCTGCGTGGAGACCCGTACCCCGGCGAAGATCACCGGCCAGGCCAGCGGGAGCCGCAGGTCCCAGAGCACCCGGGTCCTGCTCAGGCCCATGCCGCGGCCCGCCTCCACCACGGCCGGGTCCACCTCCTGCAGACCCACGATGGTGTTCCGCGTGATCGGCAGCAACGCGTAGACCACCAGCGCCACGAGCACCGGTAGCACGCCGAGACCGAACGGCGCGATGAGCACGCCGAGCAGCGCGACCGACGGGATGGTCAGGAAGGCGCCGGTGGTCGTCGTGGCCAGCGCGGCGAGCGTCGAGTGCCGGTAGGTGAGCATGCCGAGGCCCACGCCGATGACCATCGCGATCGCGACCGCGCCCAAGGTCACGTCGAAGTGCAGGATCGTGTCGTTGACGATCGTGATCCAGTTCTCGCGCACGTACTCCGCGAAGGTCACCACCGCCTCCTCACGCCCCGCCGATGATCGAACACTAGCCCGACACCTGTGTCATGTGCACGAGCAAGGCTCGCAGGTTCTCGGCCCATTCGGCGATCGTCTCCGGGTCGAACAGGTCGGTCGAGTACTCCCAGTTGATCCTGACGTCGTCCCCGAGCGCCACGACCCGGACGTAGAGCTCAGTGCGGGCCAGGCCGGCCACGTCGACCTCTCGCACCGCTGTCGAGTCCAGTCCGTCGAGCTTCAGCTCCGGCGGCGGTGTCGTCACCACCGTGAAGAGGACCGGTGGGAACGGCCGCTCGACGAGCTCCGGCGCGACCAGGCCGAGCACGTCCACGAGCGGCAGGTCCTGGTGGTCCAGCGCCGCGAACAGGCCCGCGGACAGGTCGCGGACCTGCTGGACGAACCCACCGTCGCCGGCACGGAACCGGACCAGCACGGCGTCGCCGAGCATGCCGACCACGCGTTCGTGGTCCGGCCTGGTTCGGTTGGCGCTGGAGGTCGCCAACACCACGTCCTCCCGGTCGCACCGCCGGCACAGCCACCGCGCGAACGCGGTGGCGAGAACCGCGTACGGCGTGCTGCCGGCCTCGGCGGCGAGCCTGCTGACGCCGCGAACCAACTCCGGCGGCAGTACCGACTCGTGCGTCGCGCCACTTCCGGACAGCGCCGGCGGCCTCGGCCGGTCCGCCGGCAGCGACGGCTGTACGTCCACTTCGGACAGCTCGGCGCGCCAGAAGCGCGTCAGCTCCGCGCTGCGCTCGGCGGTGAGGTGAGCCCGCGCCCACCGGGCGTGGTCGGTGTGCGGTACCGGGGCGAGCAGGTCGGGCTCGCGCCCGGCACGCGCCGCGGCGTAGCACTCGGCGAGCTCCGCCCAGATGACGGCGAGGGAAGCGCCGTCGCAGACGATGTGGTGCAGCACCACGACAAGCACCCAGCTACGCGGTCCCCGCCGCCCGAGCCGGAAGCGGAACAGCGGCGCCTTGTCGAGCGCGAACGGCACGGCGACGATCTCCCGGCACCAGTGGTCGACAACGTCGTCGTCATCGTGGTCGCTGCCGGCGATTGGCTCGACGTCGAGCGGGATCCGGAACGGCGCGAGAATCTCCGCCACGAGGTCGCCACCGCGGTCCGCCACGCGCATCCGCAGCGCGGTGTGCCGATGGACGAGCGTCTCGATCGCGCGCCGCAGCGCGTCCGTGTCGAGGTCGCCGTCCAGGTCCACGCGGTGTGCGACGTTGTAGACGGTCGGGTTGGCCTGTAAGCCGTGTCGTTGCCACGCCCTGCGCTGCGCACCGCTCAGCGGCGCGGTGTCGATGACCGTGTCGACGATCGTGTCGCTCGCGCCGAGGTGCGCGGCGAGCGCCCGGATCGTGGAGTGCCGGAAGAAGTCGACCATCGAGCAGTCCTTGCCGAGCCGGTCGGTGATCCGGTTCAGCAGCCGCACGGCCGACAGCGAGTGCCCGCCGAGCGCGAAGAACGACCGGTCGACCGGCACCCGGGTTCGGCCGAGATCCGCGCACCACAGCTCGTGCAGCTGCCGCTCGAGCGGCGACTCCGGCTCGGCGCCCGCGACGGCCATCGCGGCCGGATCGGGCAGCTGGTCCCGGTCGAGCTTTCCGTTGGCGTTGACCGGAAGCCGGTCCACGACTACCCAGTGGTTCGGCACGAGCTGGCGCGGCAGCACGGCGCGCAGCCGCTGGGCGACCGCGTCGGCATCGGCGCCGGGTTCGAGTACCGCGTACGCGACCAGCTCGGGATCCCCGGACGGGCCCGTCCTGGCCACGACGGCCGCGTCGCGCACCTCGGGCAGTTCGGCGAGCGCCCATTCGGTCTCACCCGGCTCCACCCGGTAGCCGCGGATCTTGACCTGGTCGTCGCGCCGGCCGAGGAACTCGAGGGTGCCGTCGGCACGCCATCGGCCGAGGTCACCGGTGCGGTAGACGCGGGAGCCCGGGCGCGCCGGGTCCGCGACGAACGTCGCGGCGGTCTCGGCCGGGCGGCCGAGGTAGCCGTCGGCGACGGCGAGTCCGCCGAGGTGGATCTCGCCCGTCGCGCCGACCGGCACCGGCCGGCCCGCATCGAGGACGTCGACGGTGACCCCGTCGATCGGCACGCCGATGGGCGGACGGTCCGCGGCGGTGGGATCGACCTGCTGGGCGGTCACGATGATCGATCCCTCTGTCGGACCGTACTGGTTGACCAGCGCGCAGTCCGGCTGGTGCGCGAGGAACCGGCGAAGTGCCGGCGTGAGCACGAGCGGCTCACCCGCCGAGACGATCATCTCGAGGTCCGGGAGGTTCGGTCGGGACTCCATCAGGTACTTCAGCGGCGTGTACGGCATGAACAGCCGCTCCACCCGCGCCGCGCGTGCCAGCTCGGCGAGCGCGGCGGGTTCGTGGCGCACCTCCTCGTCGACGAGCACGAGGCTCGCGCCCGAGGCAAGGGTGCTGAAGATCTCCTGAGCGCTCACGTCGAACGCGGGCGAGGTCCACTGCAACGTCCGCAGTGGACGGTGTTGGGCCAGCTGCCAGCGCACCACGTTCGCCGGTCCGCGGTGCGGCACGAGAACACCCTTGGGGCGGCCGGTCGATCCGGACGTGTAGATGCAGTAGGCGAGATCGTCCGGACCGACCGAAGTGGACGGACGCGTGGCCGGCCCGCGCGCGCCCGCACCGGGCAGCGAGGCGGCGGTGACGACCAGCTTGGCTCCGCTGTCCGCCAGCACCAGGTCGACGCGGGCCTCGGGCAGGCCGGGATCGATCGGCAGGTAGGCCGCGCCGGCCTTGAGCACCGCGAGCAGGACCGTGATGAGGTCGGGTCCGCGGTCCAGCCGCACGGCCACCAGGTCACCACGCCTGATGCCGTTCGCCAGCAGCCAGTTCGCGAGCTGGTTGGCCCGGTCGTCCAGCTCGCGGTAGGTCACCGTCGACGGCCCGGCGACGAGCGCCGTCGCCTCCGGTGTCCGGTCGACCTGGTCCTCGACGAGCCGGTGCAGGCAAGCCGGCGCGTCGCGAACCTCTCCCCGCCAGCGCGCGAGGTCGGTGCGGTCCGCATCGGTCGGCCGGGTCAGCTCGGACAGCGGGACCGCCGGCTCGCCGGTCGCGCGACGCAGCACCGCCTCCAGGTTGGCCAGCAGTCGCCGCACGGTGCCCTCGGTGAACAGGTCGGTGTCGTACTCGACCGCGATCCGGAGGCCACCGACGTGCCGGGTGAGGTAGAGCGAGAGGTCGAACGGCGCGCGGTCGGCCGGCACGTCGAGGATCGCGGCCGCCAGCCGCGGCGGGTCGAACTCGACGCTCGACTCGTTCTCGTACTCGACCATCACCCCGAACAGCGGGTTGCGGCCCGGGTCCCGATTCGGGTTGAGGATGCCGACCAGCTCGTCGAACGGCACCCCGCGGTGCTCGTACGCGTCGGTGGTGGTGTTCCGGACGCGGCGGGCGAGATCCACGAAGCCCGGGTCGCCGGAGAGGTCGACACGCAGCGGGATCGTGTCGAGGTACAGGCCCACCAGGTCGTTCGCCTCGCGCGGCCGGTTGCGTAGCGCGGTGCCGAGCACGATGTCGTCCTGCCCACCGAACCGCCCGAGCACCGCGGCGATCGCGCCGAGCACGGCCATGAACATGGTGACGCCACTCCGCTGCGCGACGTCGCGCAGCCGCTCGACGACCTCGCCGTCGAGCTCGTTGGAGAAGCCGGCACCGGCGCCGGTCCGGTTCGCCGGCCGGGGACGGTCGGTGGGCAGCTCGAGAGTGGCGGCGCCGGCGAGGTGTGCCCGCCAGAACGCGACGTCGTCCTCGCCGGCCGTGGGGTCCGGGTCGGCGAAGTCCGGGAGCGCCGGCAGGTCGTCGGGCTCCGCGGGCCACGACCGGTAGTACGCGGCGAGATCGCGGACGAGCACGGCGGTCGACGAGGAGTCGAACACGATGTGGTGTGCGGAGAGGAAGAGCAGGTGCTCCTCGGCCGACAGCCGCACCAGCCGCGCGGCGACGAGCGGTCCGGTCGCGAGGTCGAACACCTCACGACCGGTGGTGCGCAACGCCTCGCGCAGCGCGTCCGCCTCCGTGCCGCGCGAGCCGTCGACCAGTGGACAGTCCACTGTGGCCCGCGGCAGCACGGTGCGGTACGGCTCGCCGCCCTCGTCGCGGAAGACCGTGCGCAGGGCGGGCTGCCGCTCGACGACCCGGGCCAACGCCCCGCGCAGTGCGGCTTCGTCCAGCGGGCCGGTGAACCGGATCGCCTTGGGCTCGTGGTAGATCGTCTGGTTCGGGTAGAGCCGGTCGAGGAACCAGATTCGGCGTTGCGCGGAGGTGAGTGGGGCGCGCCGCTCGGCGGTGGCGACCCTGAGCTCGTCCAAAGTGGGCAGTGCGGCGAGCACGCGGTCGGTGGGTACGCCGAAGTCGACGAAGCAGGCGATCTCGTCGGCGCCGGCGGCGCGCAGCTCGGCGACCACCGCGGCGCAGCTCTCCTTGGTGCCGATCAGTGCGCGGGTGCCGCAGTAGCGCCGGTAGGCCTGGCCGAGCAGGAAGTCGACGTCCTCGGCCGGGGTGTTCTCGAGGTCGATCTCGACGCCCAGGCTCGTGGTGACCTGGTCGAACAGCGACAGCGACGAGCGCAGGTAGCCACAGAACGGCTCGAACGCCTCCGCGCGCACCCGGTCGAGATCCTCGCCGACGTAGGTGTGCACGAGGACGACGACGCGCCCGGGCCCGAGGCCGCGCTCGGCGCGGGTGCTTCGGTAGCGGGCGATGTTCTCGGCGAGTTGCTCGACGCTCTGCGACATGAGGTTCGTGACGATGCCGAGGTCGTTCTCGGCGGCGCGCCGGTAGCTGTCCGGGTTGCCGACGACCGCCACGTACATCGGCGGCCGCTCCTGGAGTGGACGCGGGTAGAGCCGCACGTCGACCTCGTCGCCGGACCCGGACGTCGCGGTCACCGACTCCCCCGCCCACAACCGGCGAACCGTGTCGAGGTGGGTGTACATCAGGTCCCGGTGCCGCCCGAAGTTCTCGGGGGCGAGCACGAAGTCCTTGGCGTGCCAACCACTCGCGACGCAGAGCCCGACCCGGCCGCCGGACAGGTTGTCGACGACCGACCACTCCTCCGCGACCCGGACCGGGTGGTGCAGCGGCAGGACGACGGAGCCGGCGTGCAGCCGGATCCGCTCGGTCTGCGTCGCGAGCGCGGCAGCCAGCACGGAGGGGTTGGGAAAGAGCGCGCCGAAGGAGTGGAAGTGCCGCTCGGGCAGCCAGACCGCGTGGAACCCCCGCCGGTCGGCGAATCGCGCGGCCTCGGTGATGAGCCGGTACTTGTCGGTCTGGTCCTGGTCGGGGTAGTCGCCGAAGAAGTAGAGGCTGAAGTCGCATCCGCCGGGCTCGTCCGTCAGAACTGAGCGGGCGGACGCCGAGGTGCTGGTCGGTGTGGCAGGTGCCGGCGGTGAACCGGTCGGCGCCGGGAGTGGCGTGGCGGGCGCCGAAGGCGGAGTTGCCGGTGCGGGTCGGGTGGCCGGAGCGGCGGGCGCGGGTGGTGGCGCGACTGCCGTCGAGGACTTGCTGAGCGCCGCCAGCTGTTCCGACATCAGCGCGGTGACCTGGTCGACCATCTTCTCGGCGAGGGCGAGCTGCCGGTCGACGGTCGCCTGCAGGTCGCCGCCACCCGGTTGGACAGGCGCCGAGGCGGTCGCCGGGTCCGGCGCTCGTTCGGCCTGGTCGGGTGCGCTCGGGGCCGGCTCGGGCGGGGCGGCGGCCTGCGGCTGGGCGTCCTCGACGGGCTGCTGCCGGCGGGGGCCGATCAGGGCGGCCAGCTTCGCCGGTGTGTCGGCGTCGTCGAAGAGGTGGCGGATCGGTACGCGGACGCCCACCGACTCGTCCAGTTCGCGGGTCAGGTTCATCAGCGACAGGGAGTCCCCGCCCATCTCCACGAACGTGCGGTCGGGGTCGACCGCCGCCAGGTCCGTGCCCAGCAGCCGGGCGGTCATTCGGCGGACGTCGTCGAGGACGCCATCCTCGACGACACCGGCCCCGACGACACCGGCCTCGGCGACCGCCGGGAAGCGTTGCTTGCGGAACGGATAGCCGGGCAACGGGATCCTCCGTCCGTCCATCGGCAGCGCACCCCAGTTCACGTCCACCCCGCGGCCGTACATCGTCCCGACCGCCCCGAGGAACGCGCCCTGCCGGGGCAGGGTCGGCAGCCAGCGGCCACGCGCACCGCGGCGGCCGAGCCGGGTGAGGCCGTCCGCCGGTCCTATCTCCACCACGTCCGATCGGTCCACAGTGGACATGACACGGTCGAACCGAACCGGTTCACGCGCCTGGCGGCACAGGTAGTCGACATCCACCCGGTGGCCGGCGGGCAACACCCGACCGTCGAGCCCGCTGATCATCGGCAGCAGTAACGGGCGCAGCTCGACTGCCTGCCGCGCCAGCTCGGCCGCGGCCGGCTCGATCAACGACGAATGGAAGGCGCGGTCGGCGCCCAGCCGCACGCACGCCACGCGCCGCGCACCGGCCAGCTCGACCGCTCGCGCCACCGCATCCGGCGGGCCGCTCAGCGCGCACACGTCCGGCGCGTTCACCGCCGCGAGCTCGGTGCCACTGTCCGCCGCGATCCGGCCGGCGACCGCCTCGCCGGCGTTGACGACCACCATGCCGCCGGGTTCCGTCGCCCGCATCGCCGCGCCGCGGGCCGCGGTGATCCGCAGACCGTCCACAAGAGACAGCGCACCGGCCGCGTACAGCGCCCCGTACTCGCCGAGGCTGTGCCCCGCGACCACGGCCGGCTCGACGCCCACCGAACGCCACAGCTCCACCAGCGCCGCCTGGAACGCGAACAACGCCGGCTGCACGTCGCGGACCTCGTCGCCGCGAAGCTGGTCCAGCAGGCCCGGCAGCACGTTCTCGCACTCGTCGAGCACGGCCCGCACCACCGGGAACTCCGGGTAGAGCTCCGCCGCCATCCCGGCGCGCACGGCGTCCTGCCCGCAGAACGCGAACAACAGCGGCGCCACCGGTCGATCCGGCGACGGCTCCCCCATCGCCGTCTCCAGCGCGGTGTCCAGCGCACCAGCCAGCTCCGCCACGTCGCGCCCCACCACGGCCAGCCGGCGCGGCAGGTGCCGGCG
>NZ_JBOHGA010000103.1:15248-20679 GCF_050699915.1 Actinophytocola sp. | reverse complement strand
CCTCGGCGCGCACCGCGAGCCGGGTCGCGGCGGCGACCGCCGGGGCGACCGCGCCGAGGAACTCGACCTCCCGCTCGGTGAAGTCCGAGCCGGCGCGGACCAGGCCGCCACCGCCCCAGCACTCGCCGCCGACGGTGAACATCACGCGCAGCTCGTGGTCCAACCCGAGCGGCCGCCAGATCTCGTGCAGCCTGCTGCTGCGCGCGGCCTCGGCGCGGGTCAGCTCGGACAGTCGGGCGACCGGCGCGCCGCGGCGGGCCAGCTCGGCGAAGCGGTGTGGCTCGGTGCGGGAGTACTCGGCCTCGGCGAGCAGCGGCTCGTAGCGCGCCGGGATGCGGGTGTCGCCGCTGGTCATCGAGCCGATCGTGAGTGTCTCGGGGTCGATCATCGCCCAGCACGTCAGTTCGGTGCCGACCTCGCGGCCGACCAGCTCGATCGCGGCGGCGTGCAGCTCGGCGACGCCCGCTCCGGCAGTCGCGAGCGCGGTGACCTCCTGCCGCACGCGACGCGACCGGCTCTCCAACATGCGGCCAGTATGACCTGGTCAGACTGGTAGTGGATATCCCAGATTCCTGGGATCGACCGGCCGCGGGCTCGTGCCTAGCGTCGATGGCATGACGGCACAACTGGTCCACCACAGCGCGGCCGGCGAGGGCGACGAGATCGTCGCTCCGGACGCGACGCTCACCGTGAAGGTCGGCGCCCGGCACACGGGTGGCGGCTACGAGCTGTTCGAGGTCGACGCACAGCGGGGGCTGGCCGGGCCGCCGCACCGCGAGCCGTGGGGCAAGGCGTTCTACCTGTTGCACGGCCGCCTGCTGGTGCAGGTCGACGACGAGGGCTTCGACCTCGCTCCGGGCGCGTCGATCGCCATCCCAGCCGGCGCGCTGAACACGTTCACGGTGCTCACGCCGTCGGCCAGGTTCCTCGTGGTCAGCCTGACCGGTGGGATGGGCGAGTTCCTCGCCGACCTCGCTCGCAGCGCCGCGGCTGGCCTGTCGGTCGAGACAGTGGCCGGCCGGTACGGAGTGGAGGTGTTGACGTGACCGCCGTGGCGCAGGTGTTCGCCCTCGTCGCCGCGGCCGTGCATGTGCTGGCGTTCGTGTGGGAGGTCGTCGTGTTCGGCCGGCCCGGCGTGCACCGGGACATCTTCCGGATCCCGACCGCCGACGTGCCGGCCGCGCGGCTGTGGGCGTTCAACGTCGGGTTCTACAACCTGTTCCTGGCGTCGGGCACGGTGGTCGGAGTGGTCCTGTGGTGGTCCGGTGAGGTCGCCGTCGGGCGGGCGCTGGTGCTGTACACGTGCGCGTTCATGGCGGCCGCCGGGGTGGCACTCTTCGCGTCCGACCGGCTCGCACTGAGCCGGCCGCGCGGGGCGGGAATCGGTGGCTCGATAGCGCAGGCGGTGCCGCCGGCCGTCGCCCTCCTCGCGGCGGTGTGGTGATCCGGCTCGGGTAGCGTCGCGCGCGGTGCGGCCCGCCCCGAGGCCGCGGTGAGGGGACAAGGCGCGAATGTTCGAGCTCGACGTGGCCGATACGCAGTGGACCGACGAGGCCCGCGAGTCGTTCCGGACCGCGGCGGCGGAGTTGGTCGAGGCGATCCGCCAGCACAGCGCGGCGCTGCTGGAGATGGCTGGCACGGACGCCGACGTGGAGGCGATCGCGGAGGCCGGTGAGCAGCTGGAGGCGGCGGCCACCGTGTACGCGGACAAGCAGTTCGAGTTCACCGGCACCGTGCCGCCGCTCGGCCTGGACGAGGAGGACGACTACTCCTACGAGGACTACGAGTCCGACGAGTCCTCCGATGAGTCTGCCGAAGATTACGAGGACTCCGACTCGTCCGAGTCGTCCGAGGAGGCGGCCGAGCCGGGCGCGACGGTGACCGTGCTGCACCGGGCGGACTTCGTGGTGACCGACGAGCTGGCCGTGATCCAGGCCGGCAAGGAGGCGTACTACGAGAGCTGGGATCCCGCCGAGGACTCCGAAGACTCCGAGGACGCCGCCGACGTGACCGACCTGGGTGATGCACTGCAGCAGATCCAGCAGGCGGGCGGCGTCGAGGCCCTGGCCGACACGCCCGGCCTGGTCTCCGCCGGCGCCACGACGTGGATGCTGGAGGCGGCCGACCTGCTCGACGAGCGGGATCCCGACGAGTGGCCAGACTCCCCGTTCGCGCTCGGCGAGGACACGCCGCAGCGGTTGATGTACCGCCTGGACGAGGTCGCGAGCTAGCCGGGCGCGGACGCGGGCATCGTGGAGACATGGCACGTGTACTGATCACCGGATCTGCCGATGGGCTCGGGCTCATGGCCGGTCGCCGGCTGCTCGACGAAGGACACGAGGTGGTCCTGCACGCGCGCAACGAGTCGCGCGCCGCCGACACGCGTGCGGCGGCCCCCGCGGTCGCGGCGGTGCTGGTCGGCGATCTGGTCAGCATCGACGAGACGCGCAAGGTCGCCGAGCAGGCGGCCGCGGCCGGGCCGTTCGATGCCGTGATCCACAACGCCGCGGTCGGCTACCGCGAGCCCCGGCGCGTGGTGACCGCGGACGGGCTGGCGCACGTGTTCGCGATCAACGTGCTCGCGCCGTACCTGCTCACCGCGCTCGTGCCCGTGCCTGCCCGGCTCGTGTACCTCAGCTCCGGCATGCACCGCTCGGTCGACCCGGACCTGGACGACCTCCAGTGGGAGCGCAGGCGCTGGAACGGCTCGCGGGCCTACGCCGAGTCGAAGCTGTACGACACCGTGCTCGCGTTCGGGATCGCGCGCCGCTGGCCGTCGGTCCCGTCGAACGCGGTCGACCCGGGGTGGGTGCCCACCCGGATGGGCGGCCGCGGCGCACCGGACGACATGGCGCAGGGCGCCACCACCCAAACCTGGCTGGCGACGAGCGACGACTCGGCGGCCAAGGGCACCGGCGGCTACTTCCATCACCGCCAGCCGCGCGACAGTCATCCCGCGGCGCACGACCCGCGCGTGCAGGACGGGCTACTCGCCGCATGCGCCACACTGACGGGCGTCGAGATCAGCTGAGTCCCGCTCATCGGCGCCATCGCGGTTCCTCGCCATGGCACACGCGCAGCCAAGCCCACCGGACGAGTCTCCACCGACACGCCACCCGGCGATCCCGTCGCCTGCGCCACATCGACCAGCATCGGGACGCCGCCGACAGGCCGCCGGGCGCTCGCGGCCCTAAGGGTCGCAGTCACGTAACCCGGTGTGGGTTTGGGTGCGCCGTTAGTTGAATGGCGTGGTGCAGGTGATCACGGCGTCGCGGTCGGAGTGGATTGCCCCGTTCACGGGCCTGGAGTCGGGCCAGTTCCGGAAGCTGGTGCGGGTGGTGGCCAGGCGTGGTGGGGACGAGATCGCGGACGGGCGGCCAGGTCGGCAGTGGCGGCTGGACCTGCCTGATCGAGTGCTGCCCGTCGCGACCTACTGGCGAACGAACCTGACCATGCGCCAGCTCGGACCGTTGTTCGGCGTGTCGCATTCCGCAGCGCACCGGCTGGCGGCGCCGTCGAAGAACTACCGGATACTCGTCGAACGTGCAGGTCGCGATCGACGCCGACACCCGCCTGGTCATCGCCACCGGCGACCCGCAACCCGGCAACCGCACCGACTGCACCGTCTACCGCACCTCCGGCACCGATCAACAGCTGGCGGGCCGGCCGGAGATGACTGATGGCGGCTACCAGGGCAACCCCGAGGTGATGCCGTTCCGAAAGCCCCGCGACGGCAACGATCTGCCGGACTGGACAGAAGAAGACCTGAACGCCACCCACCGCAAGACCCGAGCCCGGATCGAGCACACCCTGGCCCGCATGACGTGCTGGAAGATCCTGCGCGACTACCGACGAGCCGCAAGCACACTGGCCGACGCGATATCCGGAATCGCCCACCTCCACAACATCATCCACGCCAACTGACCTCAACACCCGGCGCCACCAGCCACACCACCCGTTACGTGACAACCCTTAGCCACAACGACCGGCGTCATCGGGTGCGCTGCTGGTCACCGCCAGTCCCGCGCTGCCGTTCGGTTTCCACCCGCTCGCGTACGGCCCGACAGCGATCGGCCAAGTCATCCCATCCAGCAACGCCGAGCCAGCGCCGGTCGCGCCGTCCCGTGCTCATCGCACGAGCGCGCAGCGCTGGTCGGTCGGTGGGCCGCCGGTGCGCAGCCCTCGACACGCCGTCCGGCTGCCGGCTACTCGCCGCCGCGCCGCACTGGCCGGCTGCGGGATCGGCTGAGTCATCCCGATCGCAGCGCCGAGTCAGCATGGTGGGGCCGCCACCGCTCCTCGCGCGTGAGCGCCCAGCGCCTACCCACACTCCGGCAAACGGAACGCACTGCCGACACGCTGCCCGGGCTACTCGCCGCCGCCCGCGCCGCGATGACCGGCATCGAAATCGGCTGGGTTCCGATCCCGCAGCGCCGAGCCAGTACTAATGGCACGATCACGTCGATCTCGCGCGCAAGCACGTTCGGCCATGGACAGCCGTGCGCATCTGCCGAAACACCGCCGGTCGTTCGGGCTGCCCGTCGCACGCACCTCGCTTCGGCGTCGGTAGGGGTCAGTCGTTGGCTACCTCCTTCGTGAAGAACTCGTGCAGTACTGGGATCAGCACCGGGGGTGCCACTACGTGCTCCTCTCCTTCCAGGACACGGAACTGCCCCGCTGGCAGGGCGTCCGCCAGTGCACGGTCGGCGGCGATCATCCACTCCGGGGACTCGCCGCCGACAAGAACGAGCGTCGGGGGCGTGACCTTGCGCGCCAGGTCGAGCGGGACCGTCCCGCCGGTCTCGTCACCCATGATCGTCGAGTCGTAGGCGAGTGTGTGGGCGAGCGCGACGGTGTCGGCCCACCATGGCTCACCGCGCCACTCGTCGACCATCGACGACGGTGCGCCGGTGATGGCGAAGAACATGGCCAGCGCGTCGTCCCGACGGCCGGCCTCGAGTAACGCGGTCAGCGAACCGGCGGCGGAGCGTGTCTCCTCCGCCATGTCCGCACCGCCAAACGGGGGCTCGTGTAGCACGGCTCGAGCGATGGGCAAGCCCGCCGCCAGCGCGTGCAGCACGAGCCCGGCGCCGGACGAATGGCCGTACACGAAGGCCGACCCTCCGACCTCCGCCAGCAGCGCCGCCAGGTCCTCGACCTCGCGGGCGACCGCGTATGGCTGCGTGTCCCCGCTGGAGCCCCGGCCCCGGCGGTCGTAGTTGACCACCGTGCAGTGCTGGGCGAGCTCGGCACATACGCTCGCCATCTTGGCTCTGTCACATGTCGCACCGCCGACCACGATCGCCGGCGGACCGGCACCCAGCAGGTCGTAGGCGATGAGCGTGCCGTCGGGGGAAGTCACGTTGTTGGTCATGGCAGGGAAGTTACGTGGGGGGTCTGACAAAAATGGTGCGGTGCCGCCGGATCAGGC
>NZ_JBOHGA010000103.1:0-15238 GCF_050699915.1 Actinophytocola sp. | reverse complement strand
GGCCGGCGGCACCGCTGTTCACCCCATCGTGTTAGGGCGCCGAAGGGCCTAGTTCCGGATGATGGTGAATGTGGTGGTTGTGTTCCTCACGTCCACAGCGTTGTTTGACAACACCAGATTGTTGAAGGTGACAGAGCCGCGCGGCGGCCCCTGACCGGCCTCCGGCATCTCGTTCGCCCAGATGCCGAACCCGGACTTGTGGTCGAACTGGTCACCGCTCTTGCGCGCCCCACTGATCGAGACGTTCGTGAACACGGTGTCAGCGACCGGGAACTGCGGCTGTCCGCCGACGTAGTTCGTCTGGAACATGATGCCGCTGTAGGTCGGGTCCACGATATCCACATCGGACACTCGGATGCCTTGGAATACCTTGGAGGCGGAGAACACCCAGATCCCCGGGAAGGTCTGACCGTTCCAGAAGTGCCCGCCGGCACGGACGATCGAGATGTTCTCGAACCGGGTCGGCGGGTCGGCGCCGAACCCGTTCATCGGGATGCCGAAGTCGAGCGAGCTGATCGTGATGCCGGAGTACACCAGCGTGTCCGCCACGTAGATGTTGCGGAACACGTTGTTGTAGCCGCCATACACGGCGATGCCGGCCGCCCGCCACGTCAGGATCGACGTCAGGTTCTCGTAGATGTTGCCGGTGACCTCTCCACCACCGCCGTCCTGGGCGTTGAACAGCGCGAAGCTGTCGTCGCCGGACGCTCGGGACTCGTTGTTGGACACCAGGTTCCCGGAGCTGCCGTTGGTCATGTTGACCGCGTCGGCGAAGATGTTGCGGATCCGGTTGTTCTTGATCGTCATGTTGTCGGTGTTCAGGCCCCAGAACAGGCACACGAAGTGTTCCGCCCAGATGTTCTCGATGGTCGATCCAGAGTGCGTGCCGAAGTCGAACACCTTGCCCGGCCCGTCGATGCGGATCGTGTAGTTGCCGAAGTACGCGAAGTCCTTGAACACGGACCCGTTCGCGGACCCCTCGGCACGGAAGCCGACGTCGGACTCCGTCTGGTTGGCCGGTGCGTGGAACCGCGTGTACCAAGGCCCGGCGCCGGCCACCCGCACCGGCTTGCCGTACACCTGGAACTTGGACGACGTCTGGTAGTCACCCGGCGGCAGGTAGACGCCGACCAGGTTCCCGGTGGCGTCCATGCGGACCCGGTCCAGCGCGTTCTGCACATCCTGGTGGGACGTTCCGGTGGGCGTGGTGTACCGCGCGGGGTCCGGGTTCGCGGTCGGCGACACCTGCTCGAGGCTGACGAAGTCGATCGCGTAGGTGGTGTTGTTGGCCGGGTCCTTCTGCAGCCGGATCTTGCTGCCGGCGGGCACCGACGAGTTCAGCATGACGTTGGCCTCGTCGTAGATGTGCCGCGGGCCGCCCGCACCCGGCGAGTTGCCCGGCTGCGCCTCGGCGCCGTAGAGCCACGCGTACTTCGACGTCAGGTTGATCGCCTTGTGGAACGCGCCGTTCACGTAGATGTTCAGCGTCGAGTCGAGGCCGCCACCACCGGCCGAGTCCGGGATGGAGAACCGGGTGACCAGCGTGTTGGTGGGTGCGCCGGTGGTCCACTCGACGTAGGAGCCGTTGCTGTTGAGTGTCACCGCGCGCCGGCCGGACGCTTCGCCGGCGAGGTCGCCGATCGTCCTGTTCGGACCGATGACCGACGCGCCACCACCGACCATACCGTCCTCGGCCTCGTAGGTGTCGTACGGCATGTTCGCGCCGCGACCGATGAACAGGCTGTGGTTGCTGGTGTTGTTGGCCTGCTTGGCCGGCAGCTCGTTGGCGTCGTCGGCGAGCACGACCTTGACCGTGTACCGGCCGTTGGCGGCCGCCCACGTGCCGAGGTTGACCGGGGCGGTCACCGCACCAGGTGCGATCGTGCCGTTGGCCGCGCCGGTCAGCGTGCGCACCACGGCGCCGGTGGACGCGTTGGCGACCGTCAGCGTGATGCCGTGCGCGCCACCGGCCGAGGCGACCGTGCCCTGGTTACGGATCGCCACCGAGAACGTCACGGTGGCGCCCTGCTGCGGGGTGGTCGGCGACCAGCTGACCGGCGAGGCGATCAGGTCGGACGTCGGCACCGCGGTGACCACGAGTGCGGTCGGGTTGGTGAAGGCGTTGTTGGTCTCGTCCTCCTCGATGACGCCGTCGTCCTCGTCGACCTTGGCGTTGGCCGAGTAGCTGCCGGCGTCGCGGGCACCGATGTTCGCGGTGACCGTCGCGGTCGCGCCCGCGGCGAGTGCGCCCACCGCGGCGGTGCCGACGGACGTGGTGCCGAGGTAGAAGTTGACGTCGGTCGCCGTGGCCGGGCGGTCGCCGTCGTTGCGAACGGTCGCCGACAGCATGATCACGCTGCTCTCCGACGGCGACTGCGGCGACCAGGTGAGCGCGGAGATCGTGAGGTCCGGGTTGGGCGCCGGAGTCCCGATGACCTGGAACTCGGCGACCTGCCCGGCCGGGGCGCCGGTGTTCGCGGTGAACTGGAGCCGGACGTCGGCCGCCGTGGCGCTCACCGGGATCGTCACCTGGTTGCCCGTCGCCGGGCTGAACTGGTACTGCGCCGAGGAGACGACGTTGGCGAAGGTGCCGCCGGACTGGTCGCGGCCGAGGACCTGGAAGGTCTGCGTGCGCGGGCCCCAGGCCTGGTCCGGGTTCAGCTTCACGACGATCGAGCTGACGGTGGCGTTGGCGCCGAGGCTCACGGTCAACGTGTTCGGGTAGCCGCCGCCGTTGCCCTCCCAGTAGGTGGTCACGTCGTCGTCGTTGGCGTTCGTGGCGACGAAGGTGTGCACGTGTCCGGATGCGACGATCGGCTTGCCCTCGGCGAGGTTCGTGCCGGCCGTGGTCCCGGTGCGGGTCACCGAGTTGCTGTTCGCCGACTCGTTGCCCACCGCGTCGCGCGCCCGCACGACGTAGGTGACCGTCGCGCTGGCCGGCTGGGAGTCGGTGTAGGTCAACACGTTGCCCGCGACGCTCGTGCGGAGCGTGTTGTCGGCGTAGACGTTGTAGCCGGTGACGCCGACGTTGTCCGTGCTGGCCTGCCAGGTCAGCCGGACCTGGCCGGACTGCGGCTGGGTGAACGCGAGGCCCGACGGCGCGGTCGGTGGCGAGGTGTCACCGCCGCTCGGGCCGAAGACCTCGAGCTCGGCGACCTGGGCGGCGGGCCAGCCGGTGTTGGCGGTGACGTGCAGCCTCAGGAAGCGGGCGGTGGCCTCGCCGAACGAGATCGCCACCGTGTTGCCGGCGGCCGGGGTGAACTGGTAGCCGGTGCTGGTCACGAGGTCGGTGAAGTTGGTGCCGTCGGTGCTGCGCCGGATGGTCAGGGTCTGGGTGCGTGCCGGCCAGTTCGCCGGGAGCGTGACGACGACGCGGTTGGTGGCGACCGACGCGCCGAGGTCGACCTGGATCCATTGCGGGAAGGCGTTGTTGCTGCTCTCCCAGTAGGTGGCCGAGTTGCCGTCGGTGGCGTTGCTCGCGGGGTACTCGCCGATCGCGCTGCTCGCGGTGACCGGGCGGCCGTCGGTCAGGTCGTTGGTGGACGGCTCGGCGGCGAACACCTGCAGTTCGGCCAGCTGCGCGGTGGACTGCTCGCCGCCGGTGAAGGCGACGCGGACGTAGCGGGTCTCGGTTCCGCCGAGCGGGATCGACACGGCGTTGCCGGCGTCGGGGTCGAAGGTGCGGGTGACCGCGCCGGCCGCGGTGGCGAAGGTGGCGCCGTCTGTGCTGGTCTGGATGCCCAGCACCTGGGTCCGGGCCGACCACTTGGCGGGGAGCTTCAGGACCGCCTTGCCGAGGCGGGCCTTGGCGCGGAGGTCCACCGTGGCGTGCTGCTCGGCGCCGGCGGCGCTCTCCCAGTAGGTGTCCTGGTCGCCGTCGGTGACGTGGGCGGCGGCCTGCCGGTCGGTGGAGCTGCTTACCGAGACGGGCTTGCCGTGGGCCAGGTCGGCGGCGGAGTCGGGTGCGGCGGAGGCGGTGGGGCCGGCCGCGACGAACAGGCCGGTCGTGAGCGTCGTGGCCGCCAGCCACGACACGATTCGCTTCGCTCTCATTGCGTCGCTCTCATCGTTGAGGACGGACAAGGCAGGGCAGGAGCAGTCGTCGAACCAACTTCGACGTGATCAGAATTTGCAGAACTCAGTACGACATTTGCGTCGATTGAGTCAAGAGTTGCCTAGTCGCTACCCGAAGTCAACAGGCGCCAGCAAAACCGCAGCGTCGTCGAGGCTGCTCAACCGGCTCAACACCAGGACCGGCGCTCACGGCCGGCTGAGACGGGGTCTAGTTGCCCTGGATCACGTAGAAGTACGCGCCCTGGTCGTCGGCGACCCGGGCCAGGCGGCCGTACGGGGTGTCCGTCGGTGGGACGGCGACCTGACCGCCCAACTCGGTGACCTTCGTGCAGGCATCGTCGGTCACCGGCACCTCGATGTAGGTGCGCCAGTGCGGGGGCGTGCCGGGCAGCGTGTCGGTGCCGAACGCGCCGAGCCCGCCGGCCACGCGGCCGGCGACCTTCAGCATCGCGTACGAACCGCCCTCGATGTCGTCGTAGGTGTAGCCGAAAACCGCCTGGTAGAAGCGTTTCGCGGCGTCAAGGTCATCGCTCAGCTGCTCGTTCCACACGAGCGCCGACGGCTCGTTGGCCAGCTCCACACCGATGTGCGCGCGGGACCGCCAGACGCCGAACGCCGCGCCCATCGGGTCGAGAGCGACCGTCATCCGACCGAGGTCCATGACGTCGAACGGCTCGGTGAGCACCCGGCCGCCGGCCGCGGTGATCCTGCCGGCCACCTCGTCGACGTCGTCGGCCGCGAGGTACGTGGTCCACGCCGTCGGCCGGCTCTCGTCCATCCTCGACCCGATGCCGGCCACCTTCCGACCGCCCAGGATGCAGCTCACGTACCCGCCCGCCGACGACCCGCCGCGCTCGACCTCCCAGCCGAACAGGGCGCGGTAGAACGCGACCGCCTTGTCGAGGTCGTCCACGCCGAGCTCGACCCAGCACGGCGTGCCTTCGGGCCACGCCTCGCTCCTGGTGACCATGCGCGCAACCTAGCCCGGCGGACCGGACGACGATGGGTGACGAGACGTCCCGATCGGTCGGCAACTTCCCGTCGTGGCGCTCATTTGGAGTCTTGTCACCCAATCGGATGACCGCTAGCGTCTCGCCGCACAGGAGACTGGGGGGCGAGGGGCGATCTCCACCAGGAAGCAGCTGACGGCGGCGCCATGCGCGGCGGTATACACACCGTGTATAGCTCTGGCCGTCGCCCACCGGTCATCACCGACTGGAGGTGTCAGGTGCGTATCGGCGTAAAGATCGGGGTCGGCGCAGCCGTACTGGGGTTGGTGCTCGGTACCGCCCAGGCGGCCGGCGCGGCTCCCCCACCGGAGCCCGCGAGCACCGCGGTGGGCGCGAGCACGGTCACGTTGCTCACCGGCGATCAGGTCACCGTGCAGCGGAGCAAGGCGAGATCCGTCCGACCGGGCCAGGACCGCGCGGGGATGACCTTCGCGAAGTTCTCCGCCAAGGGGCACGACTACGTCATCCCGGCCGACGCGCTGCCGCTCATCGCCGCCGGCAAGCTCGACCGCCGGCTGTTCGACATCACCGCGCTCATCGAGTTCGGCTACGACGACGCGCACCGCGACTCCGTGCCGCTGATCGTCACCAACGCGGCGAACCGGGCGGCGCCGCGGCTGGCGAACGCGACCCGGAACCTGCCCAGCGTCAACGGGATCGCGACGGCCGCCGACAAGACCGGCACCGCGTGGGAAGCGCTGACCAACGGCACCGCCGGCTCCCGCACGATGGCCGCCGGCGTGTCGAAGGTCTGGCTCGACGGCAAGCGGAAGTCCACCTTGGACCACAGCGTGCCGCAGATCGGCGCGCCCGCCGCGTGGGAGGCCGGGTTCACCGGCGAGGGCATCAAGGTCGCGGTCCTCGACACCGGCGTCGACCAGACCCACCCGGACCTCGCCGACCGCGAGGTGGCCGAGCAGAACTTCAGCGAGGCACCGGACAACGTGGACAACTTCGGCCACGGCACGCACGTCGCGTCGATCGTGGCCGGCACCGGCGCGAAGTCCGGCGGCACGTACCGGGGCGTCGCGTGGGGTGCGTCCATCTTGGACGGCAAGGTGCTGGACGACTTCGGCTTCGGCTCCGAGTCGGGGATCATCGCCGGCATGCAGTGGGCCGCCGAGCACGGCGCGGACGTCGCGAACCTGAGCCTCGGCGGCGGGGACACGGTGGAGCTCGACCCGCTGGAGGAAGCGGTCAACTCCCTGTCCGAGCAGTACGGCACGCTGTTCGTGATCGCCGCCGGCAACTCCGGCCCGGGCAGCGAGACGGTCGGCTCGCCGGGCAGCGCGGACGCAGCGCTCACCGTCGGCGCGGTCGACCGCGAGGACAACCTGGCCGACTTCTCCAGCCGCGGGCCGCGGTTGGGCGACGGCGGCATCAAGCCGGACATCACCGCACCCGGCGTGGACATCGTCGCCGCGAAGGCGGCCAACGGCCAGATCGGCGACCCGGCCGCGGACGGCTACGTCGCCCTGTCCGGCACCTCCATGGCCACCCCGCACGTCGCCGGCGCCGCCGCGCTGATCGCCCAGCAGCACCCGGAGTGGACCGGCGCGCAGCTCAAGGCGGCGCTCACCGCGTCCGCCACGCCGACCGCGGGCCTGACCGCGTTCGAGCAGGGCGCCGGGCGCGTCGACGTGGCGCGGACGCTCGGCGCGAGCGTCGTCTCCGAACCCACGAGCGTCAGCCTCGGCGTCGCCGAGTGGCCGCACGACGACGACCAGCCGGTGACCAAGTCGCTGACCTACCGCAACCTCGGCGACAGCGACGTGACGCTCGCACTCGCCCTCGACGCGACCGACCCGGACGGCGGGGCGACGGACATGTTCACGCTGAGCGCGAACGAGGTCACCGTGCCGGCCGGCGGCGAGGCAACAGTGGACGTCACCGCCGACACGAGGAAGGGCACCGCGGACGGCACCTACTCCGGCGCGGTCGTGGCGACCGCCGGCGAGTCGACCACCCGCACCCCGGTCGCGGTCGTCCGTGAGGTCGAGAGTTACGACCTCACGCTGAACTACGTCGACGAGAACGGCGCGCCGACGGCGGACTACAGCGCTCTGGTACTCGGCCTGGACAACGACACGTTCTCGTTCCCGTACGACCCGGACGGCTCACTCGAGGTCCGGTTGCCCAAGGGCCGCTACGTGATCGACCACCTGGTGTTCACCGACGGCGGCAACCACTTCAACCACCTCGCCCAGCCGGGTCTCGCGCTCGACGGCGACATGGCCGTCGACGTCGATCCGCGCATCACCAAGCCGATCAGCGTCACCCCACCGGCCGAGGCACAGCTGCTGCTCGGCGACATCGGTTACCTGGTGGAGACCGAGACGTCGTCGTTCGGCGGCGGCGTCATCACCGACGACCTGAGCATGCTGACCACCGCGCAGCTCGGCGACGCGCTGCCCGGCACCACGGTCAGCGGCGCGATCAACACGCAATGGCTGGCGCCCGACGGGTCGTTCTACGGCCTGGCCTTCTACCCGGACGGCTACCCGACCGGGTTCACGAAGGTGGTCGAGCAGGACGAGCTCGCGACCGTGCGGGTGGACTTCGGCTCGGCGGCCGAGGGTCAGGTCGGCAGGCGGGTGCTGTTCCCGATCCCGGAGTCCGGCGGCGGGTTCGTGTTCGGCGCGGCCGTCGAGGTCGGGCTGCCGAGCACGCGCACCGAGTACCTCACCACCGAGGGCGCGCGATGGAGCACGCTGCTCGGGCAGGAGAACGCCGACCAGGAGCCGACCGCCGAGTTCGACTCCCCGCTGCGGACATACCGGGCGGGCCGCACGTACCACGAGTCGTTCGGCCAAGCGGTGTTCGGCCCGGGGCTGCCGGCCACGGAGTTCCCGTGGGGGTACCGGATCGGCGACGAGCTCGGCGTCGGGATCCCGATGTTCTCCGACTTCGGCGGCAACGCCGGATACTCCATCGTGGACACCTCGTCGACGAAGCTGTACCGCGGCGAGGAGCTCGTGGGTGAGTCGCCAGAGGCGGGCTACGGCGTGTTCACCGGACTGCCGGCCGAGTCGGGCGAGTACCGGCTCACCACCGAGCTGACCCGCTCGGCGCCGTTCGACCTGTCGACGGAGATGAGTGCCGAGTGGACGTTCACGTCGGCTCATGTGGACGGTGAGGAGCCGGCGGCACTGGCACTCAACGCGGTGCGGTACCTGCCGTTGCTCGACGACGCGAACAGCGCGCCGGCGGGCAGGTTCCTCGTGCCGGTGCTGCTGCAGAACGAGTCGGGCGCCCACGAGCGGCCGCGGCGGCTGACGGTCGAGGCGTCCTACGACGAGGGCAAGACCTGGCAGCGGGTTCCGGTGCTGCTGAACCTCGTCGCGGCGCTGAACCACCCGACGGGCGCCGAGTCGGTGTCCCTGCGGGCGTCGGCGACCGACCGGGACGGCAACACGGTGAAGCAGACGGTGATCCGGGCCTACAAGCTCCGGAAGTAGCACGGCCGCCGGTCGTGTCGCCCGCGAGCGGGTGGCACGACCGGCTCACCGCCAGTTCGCCGCGTCCCGGCCGGGGCGGTGCGGCCCGGCGAGCGCACCGGGCGCGCCGGGCACGCGGAGGTGCGTCAGCCGACCGTAGTCGCTGTCGCTGTTGTGCAGGAACGGGCGCACGTCGACCGGCGTCGGCGGGGCGTCGTCGCGGCCGAGGTCGTGCAGCCATTCGGCGGTCCGCGCGAGCGAGAGCCGCACGAGCCAGGAGCCGCCCTCGGTGGCACGCCGGCGCAACGCGGTGAGCACGCCCAGCGCGGCGAGCCAGCCGGTGCCGTGGTCCAGCGCCTGCGCGGGCAGCGGCCGCGGCTCGTCCATCCCCTGCTCGGCGGCGATCCCGCAGGACATCTGCACCAGGCTGTCGAACCCGCGCCGCGCCCGCCACGGCCCGGTGTGCCCGTACGCGGCGAGGTCGACGACGACGATTCCGGGGCTGACCGCCGCCAGTTGTTCGGCACCGAAACCCTTGTGTGCCAAGGAGTCCGGCCGGTACGACTGCACGAACACGTCGGCCTGCTCGGCCAGCCCGCACAGGGTCGCGCGGCCGTCGCCGGTGTCGAGATCGAGGTGGCACGAGCGCTTGCCGAAGCCGGTGTCCATGAGCAGACGGTCCAGGGTCGGGCGCTTCGGGTCGGTCACGTGCAGCACGTCGGCGCCGTGCGCGGCGAGAGTGCGCGTCGCGACCGGTCCGGCGATCACGTGGGTCAGGTCCAGCACCCGCGCGCCGGTCAGCGCCCGCTCGGCGAGCGTCCACACCGCGAGCATCTGGCCGGGCGAGGCCCGGTCGACCAGCGCCTGTTCGGCCAGGATGCGCTCCGCCCGAGCCCGGTTCAGCCGCGGCAGCTGACGGGGCGGCGCGTCGCCGATGCGCTCGATCGCCACAAGCGGCTCGGCACGGATCGCCTCGCCCGGGCCGTCGGCCAGCCAGCCCGTGCGGTCACGCATCGCCGCGGCGGCACCGCCGGCCGCGAGGACCGCCTCCTCCACCGCGACCGCCTGGCGGGCGGCGACCTCGGCCCGCACGCCCTCGGCGTCCGTGCCGAGCGCGCGGAGGATGGCCTCGGCGTGGTGCGGGTAGTTCGCGTGCAGCCGCACCCAGCCGTCGACGGCTCGGTAGTCGCCGGACAGCGACGCCCACAGCCCGTCCGCCGCCGACTCGCCCGTCAGGTGTGCCTCGCTGCGGAACGCCTCCGCGGCGTGTCCGATGTGGACCTTCACCGGTTCGGGGCCGCTGCCGCGCTCGCGGACCAGCTCCGCGGCGGCGAGGGTCGTCGCGGCGACGCAGGCCGCGGCCGCGGTGCCCACCCGGTACGGGCCGGCCAGCGGGTGCTCGTCGCCCTCGAACGTCACCGGGGCGGGCTCGGTGTCGGTGACTTCCCTCCAGAGCGCCGCGAGCGCGTGTCTCGGCACGGTCAGGGCAGGTTCGCGACCAGCTCGGCGGGTGCGAGCTTCGTGCCGGTGTAGAACGGGATCTCCTCGCGCACGTGCCGGCGCGCGGTGCTGCCACGCAGGTGACGCATCAGGTCGACGATGCGGTGCAGCTCGTCGGCCTCGAAGGCGAGGATCCACTCGTAGTCGCCGAGCGCGAACGAGGCGACCGTGTTGGCCCGCACGTCCGGATAGTCGCGCGCCATCTTCCCGTGCTCGGCGAGCATCCCGCGCCGCTCCTCGTCGGGCAGCAGGTACCACTCGTAGGAGCGCACGAACGGGTACACGCAGACGTACTTGCGCGGCTCCTCACCGGCTACGAACGCGGGGACGTGGCTCTTGTTGAACTCAGCCGGCCGGTGCAGCGCGACCTGGCTCCACACCGGGCTCGCCGCGCGACCGAGCACGGTGCGGCGGAAACCGGCGTACGCGGCCTGCAGCTGCTCGACCTCCTCGGCATGCCACCAGATCAGGAAGTCGGCGTCGGCCCGCAGCCCCGCCACGTCGTACACGCCGCGCACGACCACACCCTTGGTCTCCAGGCCGTCGAGATACTCAGCGGCCTCGGTGGCCGCCGGACCGCGGTCCTCCCCGAGACGGCCGGGCTCGGCTCGGAACACCGACCACATGGTGTACCGGATGGTGTCGTTCAGCTCGGCGTAGTTCAGGCGGGCCATGCCCACATGATCCCACTACCTGGCCTCGGTGGCGGCGCGCAGGTACCCGGCGACACGGTCCGCCGCCGCCCGTGCACCGTCCACGCACGCGGGGATCCCGACGCCGCGCAGCGCCGCGCCGGCGACCGCGAGACCGGGCACCTCGGCCACCGAGCGTTCGATCGCGGACACGGCGGCGGTGTGGCCGACGCCGTACTGCGGCAGGCCACCACCCCATCGGGTGACTGTCCAGTCGACCGGCGCCGCGGCCACGCCGGTGAGCTCGCGAAGGTCCGCCCGCACGGCGGCGAGCAGGTCGGCGTCATCGCGGCGCAGCAGGCCGGTCTCGCCGAACCGGCCGATCGACGCACGCAGCCGGACCGGGTCGCCGCCCCACTTGACGCTGGTGTGAGTGAAGGCCTTGGCCGTGAACGGGGTGCCGTCGGCGTGCTCCTGGCCGACCGCGAGCAGCACGCCGCTCGTGTCCGGCAGCCCCACACCGATGGGCAGGACCATGCTCAGCACCGCCATCGAGCCGACCTCGATCCCGGCGTACGCGGCGGCCGCCGCCGGTACGGCGCCGGTGAGCAGCCGGCGGGCCGCGGGCGGCGGCACGGCGAGCACGACGGCGTCGGCGTGCAGCACCTCGACCCCGCCGGGGCTGCCGATCTCGAGCTCCCAGCCGACGGCGCCGCGCCGGAGCTCGCGGACCGGCAGGCCGAGCCGAACCTCCGCGCGGGCCTGCCGGCGCAGCTCGTCGACGAGCACGGTCATGCCGCCGCGCAGCCCGCCGAACACCGGCCGGTCCGACGCCGGCGTGCCGAGCACGCGGGCGGCCGCCGCGGTGAGCGAGCCGCCGGCCGGGCCGAGCGCGTCGACCAGAGCGGGCATGGTGGCGCGCAGCCCGAGCCGGTCGGCGCGGCCCGCGTAGACCCCGCCGAGCAGCGGCTCGACAAGATTGTCGACCAGCTCGGGGCCGAACCGCTCCGTCAGCACGCGGGCGACCGGAACGTCGTCGTCGATCTCCAGCGGCGGCAGCGTCGGCTCGGCCGCGGCCCGCTCGCCGGCCGCGGCCGACAGCACCGGGCGCACCAGCTCGGGGTCGGCCGGCACGCCGAGGAAGGTGCGCTTGGGCAACGGCACGGTCCGCCCGCCCGCCCGAACCGTCGCGGAGGCGCCGCGCGGGTGGATCAGCCGGTCGCCGAGCCCGAGCTCGCGGACCAGCTCGACGGCCGCCGGGTTGCGCAGCACGAACGCCTCGGCACCGACGTCGGTGGCCGTGCCGGCGAGCTCGACCGTGCGTAGCTTGCCGCCGAGCCGGTCGGCCTGCTCGACCAGCGTGATGCGCGCGTCCGGCCCGAGGCGGGCACGCAGCCGGTGGGCGGCCGCCAGCCCGCTGATGCCCCCACCGATGACGACGACGTCTACCGCGGAGACAGCTACAGCGGGGACGCTCACAGCCGGTGGACCAGCTCGACGACCCTGCTCAGCACGTCCGGGTCGGTGTTCGGCAGCACGCCGTGGCCCAGGTTGAAGATGTGCCCGCCCGCGGCGCGGCCCTCGTCGACGATCCGCCGGACCTCGCGCTCCACCGCGTCGAAGTCGGCCAGCAGCAGGGCCGGGTCGAGGTTGCCCTGAACTACCGGCGCCGGCAGGTCGGGGCGGTCGAGCCGGCGGACCGCCTCGTCGAGCGGCAGCCGCCAGTCCACGCCGACGACGTCGGCGCCGGCCTCGCGCATCGCGGGCAGCAGCTCGCTCGTGCCGACCCCGAAGTGGATCTTCGGCACGCCCTGGACCGAATCGAGGACCCGCTTCGAGTGCGGCAGCACGAACTCGCGATAGTCCCGTTCCGACAGCGCACCGGCCCAGGAGTCGAAAAGCTGCACGACCTGGACCCCGGCCTCGACCTGCACCTCGAGGAACGTCGTGGTGATCGCGGCGAGCGCGCCGAGCAGGGCGTGCCAGGTGGCCGGGTCGGAGTGCATGAGCGCCTTGGTGCGCTCGTGGTGGCGGCTCGGCCCGCCCTCGATGAGGTAGGAGGCGAGCGTGAACGGCGCACCCGCGAACCCGATCAGTGGAGTCGCGCCCAGCTCGGCACGCAGCAGCCGGACCGCCTCGGCCACCGGGTCGAGCTGTCCCGGTTCGAGCGCCGGCAACGCCTCGACCGAGGCACGCGTGCGTACCGGCTCGGCCACGACCGGGCCGGTGCCGGGCACGATGTCGACGCCGATGCCGGCGGCGACGAGCGGCACCACGATGTCGGAGAAGAGGATGGCCGCGTCGACGCCGTGCCGGCGGACGGGCTGCATCGTGATCTCACAGACCAGGTCGGGCGTGAAGCAGGCCCGCAACATCGGGATGCCCTCGCGGAGCTTGCGGTACTCGGGCAGCGACCGGCCGGCCTGGCGCATGAACCAGACGGGTGGGTGGGCGGGCGTGCCGCCGGCGGCGGCGACCAGCAGGGGTGTGGTCGCCGGGGCGGCGGTGTCGGGCGTGGGTGTCATGGCGAGATGAATCGTGCCACGGAGCCGGACCAGGTCCCGTCGTGCCACCGTCCGTGCGCAGGAACTCCGGGTCGTGTCCGGCGCGCCGTCACCACTCAGTGACTCCAGTGGTCTTACAGTTACGAGTCGTGACCAAAACGTCGGCAGCGCCTGAACTCTTCACTCAGGCCGTCGCGGCGCTCAAGTCGGTGCGCCCCCGGCCCGAGCTGCAGCTCGGTGTAGTTCGCCCACCGCAGCGCCTGGCACCGTGGGCATTCGCGATCACCGCGGAGGCCAACGGTCCGGCGGACGTGCTCGCCACCGGGCGGCTGATCCTCCTGCACGACCCGGAAGGGCAGGAGGCCTGGGACGGCGTGCTGCGCGTGGTCGCCTACGTGCGCGCGGAGCTGGACGCCGAGCTGGCCGACGACCCGCTGCTGCCGACCGTGGGCTGGTCGTGGCTGACCGACGCGCTCGCGGCGACGGGCGCCCGGTACACGGCGCTCGGCGGCACCGTGACCGACACGTCGTCGGCCCGGTTCGGCGACATCTCGGGCCCGGCGCGGACCGACGACCTGGAGCTGCGGGCGTCGTGGACCCCGGTCTCCGCGGAGCTCGCCCCCCACGGCGAGGCCTTCTGCGACCTGATGGCGAGCGTCGTGGGCCTGCCTCCGGTCGGCGTGACCATGTTCTCCCAGCGGCAGGGCAGCTGAGCGTCAGCTCGACCTGGCGACCTCCTCGGCCGCCTCCAGGGCACGCAGCACGTTCTCGCCGGCCAGCTTGGCGCAGTCCTGCTCGCTCCAGCCCCGGTCCAGCAGTGCCGCGAACAAGGCCGGGTAGCGGCTGACGTCCTCCAGGCCCGCCGGCAGGTGACCGACGCCGTCGTAGTCGCCGCCGATGCCGATGTGGTCGATGCCCGCCACCTCGCGGGCGTGCTCGACGTGCGCGACGACGTCGTCGATCCCGGCCGACGGCATCGGCGGGCCCGACCAGCCCGCCAGGAACCGCGACCGCTCGTCCAGGTCGCGCTGGTCCACGCCCGCCGCGGCCATCGCCTCCTGCGCCTGCCGGTCCCACTCGACCACGACGCCGGACACGAAGTACGGCACGAACGTCACCATGCACACGCCGCCGTTGCCGGCCAGCCGCGACAGCACGTCGTCCGGGACGTTTCGGGGGTGGTCGGTGACCGCGCGGCAGGAGGAGTGGCTGAAGATCACCGGCGCCGTCGTGTGGTCGAGCGCGTCGCGCATCGTGGTCGCGGCGACGTGGGAGAGGTCGACGAGCATGCCGATGCGGTTCATCTCGGCCACGACCTCGCGACCGAAGTCGGACAAACCTCCCACAACCGGCTCATCGGTCGCCGAGTCGGCCCACGGCACGTTCTCGTTGTGGGTGAGCGTCATGTATCGAACCCCGAGCCGGTGCAGCGCGCGCAGCACTCCGAGCGAGGAGTTGATGCTGTGACCGCCCTCGGCGCCGAGCAGCGACGCGATCCGGCCCGCCGCGAAGGCCGAACGGGCCTCCGCGGCCGTCGATGCGATTTGCAAATGCTCCGAATATCGTTCGGCCAGATGGTGGACAAGCTCGCACTGCTGGACGACGGCGGTCACCGCAGCGTCACCCACAAGGCGGCATGGGACATAGACGGACCAGAACTGGACGCCCACTCGACCTGCCCGAAGGCGCGGGATGTCCGTGTGAAAGTGCGACTGAGAGCGGGTCAGATCGACCTCGAAGCCGTCCGCACGGGAGGCGTCGGCACCCGGCGTCAGCCGCAACGCCCAAGGTAGGTCGTTGTGTCCGTCGACCAGAGGGGTGGACTCGAGCAACGTTCGAGCGCGCTCCATCTCCCGGTTCTCCACTGCCGCGACCTCGTTTCATCGTGTGCCGGCCCTTGCGCGTTACGTCACCAACAGAGAGTCACCCGATCGTGTTACATCCGCACGCCGGGGTGATGTCTCGATTGGATAGATAACGAATTGATCATCCCGCTAACCCGCTTGGGGGGCTAGGCTGCCCTCGTCGACACCACTTTCGGTCCAATGGCGGCGCGGCTGTTTGGCCGAAGGTCCCGGTGT